>NZ_CDBZ01000144.1 GCF_000819985.1 Aeromonas media
TGATCATGCGTCGGCCCTGATCAGACTGGTGACCCAACGCCACTCATCAGCGAGAGGTATCGCATTAACAACTGCAATTATATAAAACATAGTTATGCCGAATACAATAGCACTAACTACACGTCCTAAATGAACAACCTGCATTTATACCTCATAATATCAAAGCTATATTAATACAAAGAATACAACTCAGCGTTAGATTTTGCACAATAAAATTGCGATGGTTTTAATTATTATGCTTACAATCAATAACCACTTCTAAATAGCCTTTCTGATTGTAGGAAATAAAGCTTACCCTATTCTTATAGGGCTAACTTGTAATTTACAAATAAATATACATCCCTATAAATTAATTATAAAGACATTTTCATATTTACGTTTTAATTTAAAGGTAGAACTACACTATATACCTTATTTTAACCTTATAAATATTCTTTGAAAAGAAAATGTGGACTATTAAAAACATCAAAAGAACAGTATTACCATTTACTATCTGCCATTATCTGAAAATATAGAGTCAAACCGAACAGACCAACAATTTTCAGCTTCTGGTTCAAGAGCTGAGAAAAATATTGTTCCATTTTCATCTTTATAACATGGCTTCATCTTATTCAGGTAGGATTCGTAATGCCAATTCATCTCACCAAAATCAGTAGATATAATATTCATTCCAGAAACGGCATATTCATAAAACTTGACAGGATCAACATATCTAGTAATTTCATTATTTTTAAATGGTATCAACCCCGTCGCATATCGAGATAAGATGCCACCCACATCGCCGTGAGCAACCGCTGGTCGTATGCAAACATTTTCTGGAAGCTTCGGTAGTATTGTTTTTATCGGGCCATAAAGATCTATCTGCTTATCTTTATTATCATTAGCCAATTTGATCAGCCACTCCCAGTCAAACCAAGAAGCTATCGTACCAACATATACATAACTATTTACATTACGAGCATGGTTGCCTATCACGGAAATATATTCCGCTGTTGCATTCCTAATTACTGAGACATTTGTATATGAAGAAAACTTATCAAATAGCGGATGGCTTGAACAAGTTATTTTATCCACTCTATGTGCAATAGTGTTCTCCAATTTAGACATGCTGCGTTTGGATAGCGAAGTATAAAATGAGGGATAATTATCCATCGCGTCGTACCACGTTTTATGCCAAGAGTAGATATCAAGTAGTTTAGCCGCCAGCCTGCTTGGTTTAGCAATTACCAACATTGCATCTTGCCCATTGACAAATTTCACCACAGTCTGGATAAGTGCAGAAATTTTTGATTTATTAACCAAGTCGAAGATATACCCAAGAGGTTCAACAGGAATCATGCCGGTAACATTGATGACAGTTAACCCTGCAAGCTCTACCATGCCGTGAGGCTCAGGAGCATGTCTCCCAGGGATAAGATCCTGAAAACTTGGCAAACGCCCAGGATAGGGGTTAATCCACAGAACTTCTTCAATACCTTGCTTTAGGGCCTCACGCACAAAAAAATGAGGCCGCTGGCTGATGCTCAGCCAGGGCACTGGTGATAAATAAACCAACTTCATCAGGATGAAGTACCAAAAAAGTTACGAACTATATTTACAATACGTTCGCTGGAGTGACCATCCCCATAGGGAGAAGCACCTTTAGCCATTTTATTATAAGCTGCCTTATCTTCCAGAAGAAGATGGGCTTCATTGAAAATATCACTCTCCTCTGTACCGACAAGTTTTACTACACCATCGGTAACTGCTTCAGGCCGTTCAGTATCTCTGCGCAGAACCAGCACTGGTTTACCCAAAGCTGGAGCCTCTTCTTGTACTCCACCTGAATCGGTCAGGATCAGATACGCCTTTTTCATGGCCGTTACGAAGGGGCCATAGTCGAATGGTGAAACGAGTTTAATTCGATCGTGATGAGCCAGATATTCGTCAGTAACCAAACGCACATTGGGATTCGGATGAACTGGGAAAAGTACGACGATATCAGGGTGCCTTTCAACCAACTTAAGAATAGCTTTACATATATTCACAATTGGCTGGCCGAAATTTTCACGACGATGTGATGTGATCAGTACAAGACGCTTATCCTCGGGAAGTTCAATACCAATATCAAATTCCTTCTGGGCCGTCTCTAACAACGCATCGATCACTGTATTACCAGTAACAAAAATTGATTCTGGAGACATACTTTCACGGAGCAAATTTTCCTTTGACACCTCCGTGGGAGCAAAATGCAGCCTAGCTAAATTGCCGGCCAGAACACGATTAGCTTCCTCTGGAAAAGGTGAATATAAGTCGTGAGTTCTCAACCCAGCCTCGAGATGAGCAAAAGGTATCTGTCGATAGAAACAAGCTAATGCGGTCACAAAAACAGTTGTTGTATCACCCTGTGCAATAACTAAATCAGGATTAGCAACTGCCAGTGTCTCATCAATACTGGTCATCAAACGTGCAGTTAGTTGAGGGAGAGTTTGCCCTGGCGTCATTACATTGAGATCATAGTCAGCCTTGATATTAAATAAATAAAATGCTTGGTCAAGCAGATCGCGATGCTGAGCAGTAGCCAAAACACTAACTTTAAAGTCCTGAGCACGCTCGAAGGCTTTGACGACCGGAGCCATTTTCACAGCTTCAGGACGAGTTCCTATTACACACATGATATGTTTCATTGCTTACTAGCCCTAATTAATGAACACCTGGACGATATTTATGGGGAATCCAAGCTCCCCACTTTTCTTCGTATATCACTTTATTTCTTTCAAATAATTCCTGCTTTTTTTCTGCTTTCAGCTTGTTAAAACTGGCTGAGAGATGATGGTGGACAAAAACATCTTCCACAATAGCAACCTCATAACCAGCGTCACGAACCCGGTTACAGTAATCATCATCTTCAAAGAAGCCAACTCCAAACGCCTCTTCCATTAAGCCAACTTTTTCATAAACAGTACGACTTAACATAACGCAGAAGAATGCAGCAGCGCGAGCAGGATATGTTTGCCCTACATGGGCACGAGTCCATTCCCTTGCCGCTATCGCCATCTCGTCCATATTACTATAGTTAATGCTTATCTTAGCCTCATTGCCTATATTGTTCGTAACAGGACCAACAAGTCCTAAGTTTGGGTTACGACGTAGTCCTCTGACCAAACCATGCAGCCACCCATCAGTGACATATGTATCATTATTAAGGATCACAATATAATCACCCGTTGCTACCTTAAGCCCAATATTATTACCAGCAGAGAAGCCAAGGTTATCCTTGTTAAGGCATACGATCACATTTTCGTGCTGCTTAGCATATTCAGTCAGGAATAGTGGCGTATCATCACTTGACGCATTGTCGACCAAAATCAATTCCATATTAGGATAATGACTGTGCTTTTCAATGCTATGTAAACAAGCTTTAGTTAACTCAAGATTGTTATACGTAAGAACAATAATACTAACCTTAGGTTGAATTTTGCTTATTTCTTCAGTGAGCTGATCAGCTCTACTTTTCCAATCATGCTGATTGGCCCATTCACTACGGTGACAAGCAAGACTATCATCACCTACTTCCGCCATCGCTATCGCTAGTTGCTCTAAATAATGTTCCTTATTCTTACCAATATGTACCATATTATCGATTAATACCACTTCTGGCATGGCCGTTGCGACAACAGGTTTTCCAGCTGCGAGATACTCATACACTTTCACCGGATTTGTGCACAATGTAAGCTCTACCAATTTGAATGGAATTGTACATATATCAAATGAATTTAGATATCCAAGTAAGTCTTTATATGGAACCTCCCCTGCGAAGTGGATATTAGATATTTTCTCCGCCTCAGAAATATCACAACCAAACGTACTTCCAACTAATAAGAAGTCCCACTCTGGATATGCTTGTGCACTAGCAATAACAAGGTCCATATCGAACCACTCAGAAATTGCACCGTAGTAACCAACGACTCTACGCTCAGTACTATATAGTTTCTGATCTGTTTTTGAACTAAAGAACGCCACTTCTGCGCCATTACGAATAACACAATTTTCACGAACCTCGGCAATATAATCAGATAACCGTCCAGACGTAGTAATAACTAAATCTGAATCATGAAGTAACTTTTGTTCCTGTTGATGCATTATGTCGCTATTGGTTGAGAAACCAGGGTGATAGTCCATGCAATCATATACTATATAATTTGCAGGCATAGATGCGACTAGTGTATGCCAGAATGGTAAATCCACAATTGATACTGACTGCTTAATCCTTAGTGTATTACGCATAATATCAAGAGACAGCTTGAGTTTGTCCAACACTGTCTCATCAGGCAAAGTCTGATATATTACAGGATGCACACCAGAGAGATTAAGCTGACAGATAAATACATTTGGAGCAGGATTGTCTAACACTACAAACCCAGGCTTCTTGGATGGATGAAAAGTAGTAGTTAAATAAAATACCCTGTGACCTAAAGCACCAAACTCACGAGCAAGGTGCTGAGGACGCTGTACACGGAATGCCCAATCTATGACAGGGAATACTATTACATCAAAGCCAGAACTCACCACCTCCAATGCCATGGAGATATTTTCATCATGAATAGAATTTGGTGTTTGGGCATTACCTGTGATTAATGGCTCTAATGTATTAGGCATTACATAAGTTGAAGGCCGTAACAAACGATTATCAATCAACCATTTTATTCTATTGGCAAACTCTGTTGGGGCAAAAGGTTTCACTTTCCGAAGTAATGGCTTTGCATAATGAAAGCCTGAAACTAATAGGCGCTTGATAAGGCGACGCTTCCAATAGACCTGCTCATAAAGCCGATTTATATGTGCCTCCTGGCCGTTAACTCTGTATTGAAGTTGGTCATTATTTTTCTGCAGAGCTACTAGTAGTTCAGTTTGTGTGTCAGAAAATTTATTCAACGCTATAAAACGATCAGAACTTTCAGCTTGGATATCAGCGAGTTGAACATCGTAATGTTTCTTGATATCGGATAGACTTGATCCGATCTGTGTCAACCAAGATGAATGTGATTGCTGGCCTTGAAGGATACTTTCTATAAGGCTATCTAGGCGTACAACCTCACCACGACTCACCTTATCAAGCTCACAAAGCTGTGTATCTAGACGAACAACCTCACCACGACTTTGCTTGCGAAGCTCTTCGATATCCGAATCAAGACGTGGTATCTGGCTATTAAGATCAAAAATATCTTGCTCAAATTTTAGACCAAGTTGATTCCAGCTTCTTGCCTGATGCAATGCATCAGAGTCACGGGCCTCATTATTATATCCAGAAACTAATGAATTAAATCTATCTAGCAATGCCGCATCGATATTCACACTACATACAAGTGAACCATGATTTAGAGACTCATAACATTCACTAGCGAGGAAAAATAGTGGACTATCGCTAGTTACCACACCATGATTGAGATCGGGAGAAATAAACGTGTCAACAAATTCATCCCTGGCTTTCGTATCAATTTTTGCACCACAATGGTCGGCAGCTAGTCTTAACGAGGCTTGAGGCTCCAAAAGCATCTTCTCATAGGTTAGTAGCAGCGCTGGGTTATTCTGATCAAGATGCACCAGAGCATCACTTGTGTAGCGGAACCATAGCGCAGCCGCATAACCAGGTGCGAATTGATTGCGATGCTTTAAAGACTGCATAACCCCCTCAGGCTCACGCAAACATAGGAGGTAACGTACATCCAACTCTAGCTCTTCCCAAATGGGTCGCCAGAAGGGCAGCAAGCGACAAAGCCTAGGATCTTTGAGGGCAAAAACATGAGTGTCTACTAGCTTGGCGATCATTAAGGCTTTTGCCTCAGCGCGCTTGCTTTGCCAATGGTCACCTAAGAAGAGATCTGACGAAATTTTTGTGACATCAAACCAACCAAGACCTAAATCTGCAAGTAAGCCATCATTAAAAGCTACCACGTCTGCATCTTCCCAAAATCCTTTGGGATTATCTGCTGCTGCGTGATTGGCTGCTGCCCCATGAGATGCCCCTAAAACAGCTAATGAGCGGCTCAATAGACTGGTCCCACTCCGATGCATCCCTAGTACAACCAACAATTTCTTATTCATTATTTTTATCCTCAATCAACTATATGAATGTTCGTGGAGAAACCAAAATCAACCTCACTAGTTGAACATTCATTATCTTGTGGTAGTACTTTAAACATCAACGCATCTAACTTACGAGCTAAAAATCCATCGTGGTTCTTCGTTGAACCTAAAACGCCTGCATTTAAAAAATAAGCTCCTTCATTTAGACGCACTTTAAATTTAAAGTCGACCCAACGAACACTATTTTCTATAATATGTAAATTACTCAATACTTTAGGCGGCGATGTGCTGGCGCCACCTAATGAAACCCCATCTATTCGTTTCAAGAGTGTACCAAATGAAACATCAAAAGCATCTTCATTAAACCTAACACGATATCGATAAATATAAGTACATCCTTTATGCAGTATATTTACGCGAGTGCCACTCTCATCTAGCAGCATAGGCATATCTATACTTGCACCATTTTCAAAATAATCGATACTTCTGGCTTCCAGCCCTTCCACATAATAATCTGGATCAACTGGAATTAAATCTGGACAATTAAATGGGTCATCATGTTCACTCTCATGAGAAAACATTTCATCAGAAGAGATGGGCTCTATTGAACTATCAGTCTCATTATTTAAATCACAACTATCTACATCAGCCATTATACTGGTACGAATTTCATCTCGCTGCTCAGGCCGAGCATAGAGCAATTTTTGATACAATCCAACTATTTGTTTTGGATCTCCATCACGCAATAAGCTACCATGATCAAGTAAAATTGCGCGATCACACAATGAGATCACTGACTCAGCAGAATGAGAAACGAAAAGAATACTGACACCACGACTTTGTAAGTCTCGCAATCTAGCAAAACACTTTCTTTGAAATGCTTCATCGCCCACAGCTAGCGCTTCATCAATAATCAAAAGATCAGGTTCAACATGAATTGCAACGGAAAATGCCAGCCTAACAAACATACCACTTGAGTAAGTCTTGACTGGTTGATTTATATACTCACCGATATCTGCAAATGCTAAAATCTGTGGTAGGACTGCTTCTGTTGCATTATGACTTAGCCCATTAATACTAGCGTTGAGAAAT
The DNA here is from genome assembly GCF_000819985.1 of Aeromonas media. GTDB lineage: Bacteria > Pseudomonadota > Gammaproteobacteria > Enterobacterales > Aeromonadaceae > Aeromonas > Aeromonas media. The sequence goes on from NZ_CDBZ01000144.1 coordinate 7,159, forward strand.
ACATTCTCCATACCAGTAAATTCTGGATTAAAACCTGCGCCTAGCTCTAGCAAGGCTGCAATTCTGCCACGACATTCAACGGTTCCCTTTGATGGTGTTAGAGTACCGCAGATCATTTGTAGAAGAGTTGATTTTCCTGAACCATTTGCCCCCACTATAGCCACTGTCTCACCGTGTTCCACTCTAAAACTAGCATCAATCAATGCCACTTGTTCGTGAAACCGAGCATCAAGCCCTAATAGGTCCTTAAGACGCTGCATGGGGGTATCAAATACCCGATAAGTCTTACCTATATTACTAACCAACAGCAATGTGGAATCTGTAAATGTACTCATAGTATTCAATAGCCAGCCAAGTTTAAACTCATTCTATTATCATGATAAATAAACGATAATTAGTGATAATATTCATGACTAAAGAACATCAGCAAACCCTCTCTTGGTCTTGTTAAACCACCAGTAACCTAGAAACATAATGATGGATGATATTACACCATGCTGAATCAAGAGGGCCCACATAGGTTGTCTGTGCAAAATCAAAATATCTCGCAATGAATCCATTATAACTGTCAGGGGATTTATTAGTAAGTATGAACGAATTATTTCTGGGGCAGTTTCTAGAGAGAAGAAAGCCGTACTCGTGAAAAGAAGTAGTGTAAGAAAACTACCCATGAATTGACCTATATCACGAAAATACACTGCTAGAGAAGATACCAGCCACCCCAACCCTAATAACATTATGAATAAGGGGAGCAAAATCAGTGGTAAAAACAATACGTTCCAAGATAAACCATTTCCCATGATGAGCGCTAGAAGGCAGAGCAAAGATAAACTCAACACAACTTGGAACAACGATGATATAACTGTAATCCATACTAGTGTGTCTAACGGAAAGACCACTTTTTTCACATAGTTTCGATTTGAAGCAAATAGCTCCGTAGATTTTGACAAAACTTCTGCCATCCATCCATGAATTATAAGACCACAAAACAACATCAAACCATAATTAGCACTTATATTCTCAACGCCCCATTTAGCCTTAAGAATAATAGTAAAAAAGAATGTATAAAGGCCTAACATTAACAGTGGATTAAGCAAAGCCCAAACCATACCAAGTAATGTCCCCTTATAACGAGCAGTTATGTCTCTTATTACTAAATCTCTTATAAGCAACCTATGCTCAATAACGCTTCTAAAAATACCTATCATTATTATAACTCCGCCGATACGAAAGGAGTCGCCTGTGCATCTTTTGAGGAGAGCTGAGGATGCGTTGATAATAAAGGCCATGAGATATCAAGTTCTTTATCATTCCATAGAATACTTCTTTCAGAAGTAGGATGATAATAACTGGTAGTCTTATAAAGAAATTCGGCATTCTCACTTAGTGTCAGAAAACCATGTGCAAACCCTTCCGGGATCCACAACTGCCGCTTGTTTTCGCCTGACAGATGTACCCCAACCCATTGTCCGAAGGTCGGTGAGCTTTTACGGATATCTACCGCCACATCAAACACTTCACCCGCTACACAACGCACCAACTTACCCTGGGCATGGGGCGGCAACTGATAGTGCAAGCCGCGCAATACCCCTTTCGACGATTTGGAGTGATTATCCTGTACAAAGTTAACCGGATACCCTACCGCCTCTTCAAACAACCTGTGGTTGAAACTCTCAAAGAAAAAACCGCGTTCATCACCAAACACTTTTGGCTCAAAAACAAGCACGTCGGGAATAGCTGTCTTGATTACATTCATCTTTATATCCATACATAATTCGACTTTTATGGGGGACATTTCTCCTCCCCCATACCACATCAGACTTTGGCGACCATTCTTAACAGATATTGTCCATAGGCGTTCTTTGCCAGTGGCGCTGCAAGCTCAAGAACCTGAGCAGCATTGATAAACTTTTGGCGATAAGCAATCTCCTCCGGGCACGCAACTTTCAACCCCTGACGGGTCTCGATGGTCTGAATAAAGTTGCTCGCTTCAATCATGCTTTCGTGGGTGCCGGTATCCAGCCAGGCATAACCACGTCCCATCATGGCTACCGACAAATTCCCCTGCTCAAGGTAGATACGGTTCACATCGGTGATTTCCAACTCACCACGCGACGACGGCTTCAGGCTCTTGGCGATCTCCACCACGCTGTTGTCGTAGAAATAGAGGCCAGTCACCGCATAGTTGCTCTTGGGCTCCAATGGCTTCTCTTCCAGAGAGATAGCAGTACCCTCTTTATCAAATTCCACCACCCCATAACGCTCAGGGTCATGCACATGGTAGGCAAAGACGGTGGCGCCACTCTCTTTGGCTGCTGCCGTTTCCAGCTGTTTCTGCAGGTCGTGGCCATAGAAGATGTTGTCACCCAGCACCAGCGCACAGGGGTCTGAGCCGATGAACCCCTCACCCAGAATAAAGGCCTGTGCCAACCCGTCCGGGCTTGGTTGCACCTTGTATTGCAAATTCAGGCCCCACTGGCTGCCATCGCCCAACAACTGTTCGAAACGGGGGGTATCTTGCGGGGTACTGATGATCAAAATATCGCGAATGCCCGCCAGCATCAGGGTGCTGAGCGGGTAGTAGATCATCGGTTTGTCATAAATGGGCAGTAGTTGCTTGCTCACTGCCATGGTGACTGGATAGAGACGGGTGCCGGAGCCACCGGCCAGAATAATGCCTTTACGTTTGGTCATAATGCTTGTTTCTTATTTTAAATTTCAAAAGAGAGAGTGGCTTGAGGCCACACCTTTCTGTTTTATCCCTGCCAGCCAGGGTGGCATTCAATACATCCCTGGCCAGTGATTTACTTGCCCAGGATCTCGGTCAACATCCGCTCCACGCCGACCTTCCAGTCCGGCAGCACCAGATCGAAGGTGCGCTGGAATTTGCTGGTATCCAGGCGGGAGTTATGTGGGCGTTTGGCCGGGGTTGGGAAGGCGCTGGTCGGCACGGCATTGAGTTGCGTGACCGCCAGTTCAACACCTGCCTCTCTGGCGTTGGCAAACACCAGCTGGGCATAGTCAAACCAAGTGGTAGTGCCGGAGGCAATCAGATGATACAGCCCGGCGACCTCGGGCTTGCCCTGCGCTACACGGATCGCATGAGCGGTGCAATCGGCCAGCAACTCGGCACCGGTCGGGGCGCCAAACTGGTCATTGATGACCGACATTTCGCTACGCTCCTTGCCAAAACGCAGCATGGTCTTGGCAAAATTGGCGCCGCGGGCAGCATAGACCCAGCTGGTGCGGAAGATAAGATGACGAGAGCAGAGTGCTGCACCTTGTTCCCCTGCCAGCTTGGTTTCGCCGTACACATTCAGCGGTGCGGTCGCATCGGTTTCCAGCCAGGGGCGCTCACCACTGCCATCGAACACATAGTCCGTGGAGTAGTGCACCAGCCAGGCCCCCAATGCCTCCGCTTCTTTGGCGATAGCAGCCACGCTGGTCGCGTTGAGCAGCTCGGCAAACTCTCGCTCGCTCTCCGCCTTGTCGACTGCCGTGTGGGCTGCCGCGTTCACAATGACATCGGGTTTGACCAAGCGCACCGTTTCGGCCACACCGGCCGGATTGCTGAAGTCGCCACAGTAGTCGGTCGAGTCAAAATCGACGGCAGTGACCCGGCCCAATGGAGCGAGCGAGCGCTGCAGTTCCCAACCAACCTGGCCATTCTTGCCAAACAGCAGAATATGCATCAGGCACGCTCCCCGTAGTTTTGCTCGATCCAGGATTGATAGGACCCGCTCTTCACGTTGTTGACCCACTGCTGGTTATCCAGATACCACTGCACTGTTTTGCGGATACCGGATTCAAAGGTCTCTTGCGGTTGCCAGGCGAGCTCGGCGCTCATCTTGCTGGCGTCAATGGCATAACGGCGATCATGGCCAGGGCGGTCGGCCACGTAGGTGATTTGGTCGCGGTAGGAGCCGGCCTTGGGCACCATTTCATCAAGCAGGTCACAGATGGTATGAACAACCTCCAGATTCTGTTTCTCGTTGTGGCCGCCGATGTTGTAGGTCTCGCCGATGACACCTGTGGTGACCACGGTGTAAAGCGCGCGGGCGTGATCTTCCACATAGAGCCAGTCACGGATCTGGTCACCCTTGCCGTACACCGGCAGCGGTTTGCCATCCAGCGCATTGAGGATCACCAGCGGGATCAGCTTCTCGGGGAAGTGATAAGGACCGTAGTTGTTGGAGCAGTTGGTGACGATGGTCGGCAGGCCGTAAGTACGGCGCCAGGCGCGCACCAGATGGTCGCTCGAGGCCTTGGAAGCAGAATAGGGGCTGCTGGGGGCATAAGGGGTCGTTTCGGTAAAGAGCGGCAACGTCTCGCCGGGGGCAACTTCATCGGGATGGGGAAGGTCGCCATACACCTCGTCGGTGGAGATATGATGGAAGCGGAAGGCCGCCTTGCGCGTCTGGTCCAGGCCATTCCAATAAGCACGGGCGGCTTCCAGCAACATATAGGTGCCGACGATATTGGTTTCGATGAAATCGGCAGGTCCAGTGATGGAGCGATCGACGTGGCTCTCTGCCGCCAGATGCATTACCGCATCGGGTTGATGAACGGCAAAGACGCGATCCAGCTCGGCGCGGTTGCAGATATCTACCGGCTCGAACGCATAACGATCGCTGGCGGAAACCTCTGCCAAGGACTCCAGATTACCTGCATAGGTCAGCTTGTCGAGGTTGACCACTGAGTCTTGGGTATGCTGGATGATATGGCGAACAACCGCAGAACCGATAAAACCGGCACCACCAGTCACAAGGATTTTCATTGAAAGGTTCCTGATTTCAATATAACGAAATGAAAAGGCAAGATTTTTATCTTACTATCAGGTGTACGAGCATAACTTCGCTTCATTTTTTACTTTACGTAGAAAAAACGCGCAGCCATGGTGACAATTGGTCGTAACCTGGTGAAGGAATATAGAGCAGGCTAAGTTTGGTTTCTCTTGCGACAAGAGAAATCAACATCGCTAGAAAGAGATAATTCTCATTGCAAAATGATCTTGTGGTAATCATTCAAAACAAGATTAAGACCGGCAAAAAATCACGCTACCGCCCTTGAGTTACAGCTCCCAGCACGCTGTTTTTAACCTGATTGTGCGCGCTGTTGGCCATAATACCCTCCAGCTTCTTGTTTTGATTGATGTTTAACAATGTTGTTGCATTACATTGCACACCCAGGCAGTCCGCAGCCTGCATTGCTCACATCTTGGGCTATCTATGCCCCAAACCCGATTTTGGGCTAGATTCTATCTCGTTTGACGCAGGGATGAATAGTCAAAACCGCAGAAAACCTCTCGTACGGTAGGGATTCAAAAAAACCACCCATTCAGCCTTCCGGCCTTTCACGCTCAACATTCCTCTTTGCACCACGCTCGGAGCTGTCCCCAATCATCCGAGCCAAACAATAAAACTGAATCCGTTCAGTTGATTACAACAGTATGCCGACTGCGGCCTGACGACCGGAATGACTGGTACCAAGTCGTGATGACAAACACAGCACAACTCATATCCATCCCCATCAGTGCGATCAGAACAGTCGCAAGTAGTCACCAATGGAACCCAAAAAGTCGCTATCGGATTCGATGACATTGATTAGGGCGAAACTCGACAGGCATGGCGGCCGATGCAAGGGTAGAGGGTCGCAAGCAAAGACAGGCTCGATTCAGTCCCGATACAGGGGGGATATGTAGGATCCTCGTTGACTCTCCCCCTTAGACACCCTCTAATTGACAGCCTGGACCCTTATCATCATGCATCTTATGAAAATCCTACTGGTCGAAGACGACAAGCTGCTCAATCATCACCTCACCACGCTGTTGACCGAGGCCCAGAATCAAGTCCACAGCACGGACAGTGCCCAGGTGGCGCTGCACTATGCGGCCGACTACCCCATCGACGTTGGCATCATCGATCTGGGCCTGCCGGACATGGACGGCCTCCAGCTCATCAGCCGGCTGCGCGAACAGCAGATCCCCTTCCCCATCATAGTCCTGACGGCCCGGGGCAACTGGCAAGACAAGGTGGAGGGTCTGGAGGCCGGCGCCGACGACTATCTGGTCAAGCCGTTCCAAAAAGACGAGCTGCTGGCCCGCCTCAATGCACTGGTACGCCGCAGCGCCGGTTTCATCTCCCCCAGGGTGAAGGCGGGTGACTACGAGCTGGATCTCTCCCGCAAGGAGCTCACCGTCGCTGGCGAAGTCACTGTGCTCACCAGTTTCGAGTATCTGATCCTGGAATACCTGATGCGCAACGCCCGCCAGGTGGTTTCCAAGCAGCAGCTGCTGGATCAACTCTATGGTGATGGCGAAGGGGATCCGAACACCATAGAGGTGATGGTGAGCCGACTGCGCAAGAAGCTGGATCCGGAAGGGGTCATATCACCCATCTCCACCATCCGCCGTCAGGGTTACATCTTCAACCTCTCCTGCAGCTGATGCCCCGTTTCATGCTGCACCCCATGCAACTGATCCGCCGCTCGCTGCACCTCAAGCTGATGCTGAGCGCCATGCTGGTCATCGCGCTCATCATGACCTTCTCCGTCTATATCCTCTATCTTGGTCACGCCGAGGAGCAGGCGCAGAAGGCCAGCATCCGCATGCAGGAGAATCTCTCCAAGCTCTTCTCCTCCAAGCAGCCCGATCCCCATGCCATCACGGATCTCGGCAACATCACCCCGGATGCCATCGACCCCAATCTCGACACCCTGATCTGCCGCTCCGATGGTGAGCTGAGCTGGTCCAGCCTGCACATGCCTGAGGTGATCACCATGAAGGGGACCATCTGCCGGGATCTGATGAAATACCTTGGCGGCCTGGATCAGGACTATTTCTTCAAACTGCACACCATCAAGAACGGCGAGAGCTACTTCATCTACAGCCTGCGCTTCCTGCGCAACCACGGCGACGGTCCCACCACCTACTACGTGGTCATGGTCGATTCCGCCAAGCGTTACCAGGCCCAGACCCGGGAGTATCTCTACCGCTGCATTCGTCAGGCGCTGCTCTCTTACTGCCTGCTCGGGGCCCTGCTGCTGCTCACCAGCTTCTGGAGTCTCTCCTCCCTGCGCACCATGGCGCGGCAGATTGACGAGATCCGCGCAGGCTCCCGGGAGTCGCTCTCCAACGACTACGAGCGGGAGCTGACGCCGCTGACCGAGTCGGTCAACCAGCTGCTGGAGAACGAACGCCAGCAGACCCAGCGTTATCAGCACGCCCTGAACGATCTGGCCCACAGCCTGAAAACCCGGCTGGCGCTCATCCAGATCACCGCCCAGGAGCTCAAGCTCGGCCACGATATCCATGACAACATCAGTGAGCAGATCACCACCATGGATCAGATCATCCAGTACCAGCTGCGCCGTGCCGTCACCGGACGAAAACGCCTTGCCAGCAAGGGCACCGAGCCTGTGCCCCTCATCGAGAAGCTGCTGGCCAGCCTCACCAAGGTCTACCGCCACAAGAAGCTGCAGACCGGCTTCCAGTTTGATGACGACGTCTTCTTTCACGGTGAACAGGGCGATCTGATGGAACTGATGGGCAACCTGCTCGACAACGCCTGCAAGTTCGCCATCAGCGAGATCCAGGTGCGGGTCAATCGCCAGGGCAGCGGCCTGCTCATCGTGGTGGAAGACGACGGCCCCGGCATAGACCCCAGCAAATCGCAGCAGATCTTCCAGCGCGGCGTGCGGGCGGACAGCTCCCCAGGCCAGGGGATAGGGCTAGCGGTGGTGACCGAAATCGTGCACAGCTATGGCGGCAAGATCCGGGTTGACGAGTCACCGCTTGGCGGCGCCAGGTTCCATATCACCCTCCCCTGATACCGCGATAAGGGCCCATGCCATGGGCCCTTCCTTACCTCTATCTCCATGCAGGCTCTGCCCTGACTGGCTCCTGCACCTTCCAGATCCTTCCATCATTCTCAGACCACTTTATGAGGGTTCACCGGCCCTGCCACATCCTCCTGGATACGGCGTCCCCTATGGTGCCCTCATAGGGGGAGTGCCACGACATCAGGTGGACAGACATAAAAAAACCGGCCGCAAGGGCCGGTGAAACAGTTCAGGCTTGTCAGGTGACAATTCGCACCCAGCGGATGAAGACAGCTTCCAATTCCCTGTGAAACCCTGCCCTCTTGAGTACGTGATGTCACTCTACGCCAGGGTCACTGAATCGGGACTGAACCATTTGTGCATTCTTTATCCGCCTCAGAGGCGGATCCCGAGGGACTGGCGCAGATAGGCGCCCGCCCCCAGCAGGCCGGGGCCCTCATGGGTGATGAGGAACACCGGGATGTCCTTCAGATAAGGCTTGAAGCGCCCCTTGTCCTCGAAGGCGACCCGAAAACCGGAGCCGATGAAGAACTCCTGGAAGCGGGGCACTATGCCGCCGGCGATGTAGACGCCGCCGAAGGTGCCCAGGTTGAGGGCCAGGTTGCCGGCAAAGCGGCCCATGAGCACGCAGAACAGGCTCAGGGTGCGGCGGCAATCGAGGCAGTCACCCGCCAGCGCCCGCTCTGTGATGTCTTTGGGGGCAAAAAGTTCGGGCTCGCGGCCGTCGGATTTGACCAGGCCGCGATAGAGATTGACCAGTCCCGGGCCCGAGAGGAAACGCTCGGCAGACACATGGCCCAGCTCGCCACGCATCACCTGCAGCACGGCATCTTCCTCTTCCGTGTTGGCGGCGAAGTCCACGTGACCCCCCTCCCCCGGCAGACTGAGCCACTGCTCGCCCGCCTGCACCAGGTGCGCCACCCCAAGGCCGGTGCCTGCGCCATAAATGGCGATGGGCTTGCCAGCCACCGGGGCGGCGCCGCCGAGCTGGATGCGGTCACTCTCACCGAGCACGGGCACCGCCATGGAGACGGCGGTGAAATCGTTGATCACCTGCAGGCGATCCAGGCCGAGGTTGGTCTGCATCTCGTGGATGGAGAACTCCCAGCTGTGGTTGGTCATGGCGACCCAGTCGCCATTGATGGGACAGGCGATGGCGATGCAGGCTTCGCCCACCTTGACGCCATGCTCCTCCAGATAGAGGCGCACCACAGCCTCGAGGCTGGGGTGGGCCAGCCCGGAATAGGTCTTTGCCTGGGAAATGGCGCCCGTCGCCAACTCGCAGAGGGCCAGCCGGGCATTGGTACCGCCTACGTCGCCCACCAGCGCATGGGTATGCTGCATAACAAACTCCTTCGTTACCGACTCGGGGCGGCCCTTACCGTCCCGACATTGTTATTTGGTTGCAATACTACCCGAGCCCCTTCCCTTGCGGTGCGTCGGATGAATGCAACTGTGCGCCCGCTCACAGTGTTGTTGCTTTGCAACATTTGTAAGCGTTTTCAAGGGACAGATGGAAGTTTGTAACCAAAAGCACGAAATAATTAGACATGAGTCATACTTTGTAGGGACGAGATTAGTTCCGATAAGCGCTTGTCTTGTATAGTCATTAAGTAGATTGGAAACCTGCTTGAGCTGTGAATTTAGTGCACAGACACTGAAGTTAAATTACAAAAATGCCTGGTGGTAATGATGAATACCCTCGATAAAATTACGAACAATTTGGAAAGTTTCAGTAAATCAGAGCGTAAGGTGGCTGAAGTGATCCTGGCGTCGCCCCAGACCGCCATTCACTCCAGCATTGCCACCCTCGCCAAGCTGGCCGATGTCAGCGAACCGACCGTCAATCGCTTCTGCCGCCGTCTCGATACCAAGGGCTTTCCCGATTTCAAGCTGCACCTGGCCCAGAGCCTGGCCAACGGTACCCCTTATGTGAACCGCCACGTAGAGGCGGAAGACGGGCCAGACACCTATACCGCCAAGATCTTCGAATCCACCATGGCCTGCCTCGATGCGGCCAAGAACAGCCTGGACATTTCCGCCATCAACCGCTGCGTCGACATCCTGACCCAGTCCAAGAAGATCAGCTTCTTCGGCCTGGGCGCCTCTTCCGCCGTGGCCCGCGATGCCCAGAACAAATTCTTCCGCTTCAACATCCCCGTGGTGAGCTTCGAGGACATCGTCATGATGCGCATGAGCTGCATCAACAGCAGTGAAGGGGATGTGGTGGTGCTGATCTCCCACACCGGCCGCACCAAGGCACTGGTAGAGATCGCAGCCCTGGCCCGTGAAAACGATGCCACCGTCATCGGCATGACAGCCAAGGACTCCCCCCTGGCCCGCGAGTGCAACCTGGTGCTCTCCATGGACGTGCCGGAAGACACCGACGTCTACATGCCCATGGCGTCCCGCATCGCCCAGCTCGCCCTGGTGGACGTGCTGGCCACCGGCTTCACCCTGCGCCGTGGCATGAAATTTCGCGAAAACCTGAAGAAAGTCAAAGAAGGTTTGCGCGAATCCCGCTTTGATACCCCGCATAATTCCTGAATCATTCGGGGGTCCGCCCCCGACTGTCTATGCCACCTGGCTTGGTGTAGTATCGTAATTTAATAACACAAGGCCACTCAGATGGCCTGCAAGCAGGCGCCATGCCACATGCTTGACGGGGCAGTATTTCAAGTCATATCAACTTCACATTGGAGTCTTTCATGCCAAGACGTACAAAGATTGTAACCACACTCGGTCCGGCGACCGATCGCGACGGCATCCTCGAGGGGATCATCCGCGCCGGTGCCGACATGGTGCGGATGAACTTCTCTCACGGCACTCCTGAAGATCATATCCAGCGCGCCAACCAGGTGCGTGAAATCGCCGCCAAGCTGGGCCGTCATGTGGCCATCATGGGTGACCTGCAAGGCCCCAAGATCCGCGTTTCCACCTTCAAGGATGGCAAGGTCTACCTCGCCATCGGTGACAAGTTCATTCTCGATGCCGCCCTCGGCAAGGGCGAAGGCTGCCAGGAGCAGGTCGGCATCGACTACAAGAGTCTGCCAAACGACGTGGTGGCCGGCGACATCCTGCTGCTGGACGATGGCCGCGTGCAACTGAAAGTCGAGCAGGTCGAAGGCACCCGCATTCACACCACGGTCACAGTGGCCGGGCCTCTCTCCAACAACAAGGGCATCAACAAGAAAGGGGGTGGTCTTTCCGCACCGGCCCTGACCGAGAAAGACAAGGAAGACATCAAGACCGCCGCCCGCATGAACGTGGACTACCTGGCCGTCTCCTTCCCCCGCAGCGGCGATGATCTGCGCTACGCCCGCGAACTGGCCCGTGAAGCCGGCTCCAACGCCAAGATAGTGGCCAAGGTCGAGCGTGCCGAGACCGTCGCCAGCGACGAGGCGATGGAAGACATCATTCTTGGCTCCGACGCCGTCATGGTGGCCCGTGGCGATCTCGGCGTCGAGATCGGCGATCCCGAACTGGTGGGCGTGCAGAAGAAGCTGATCCGCCACTCCCGTCGCCTGAACCGGGTGGTGATCACCGCGACCCAGATGATGGAGTCCATGATCAACGCCCCGCTGCCGACCCGTGCCGAAGTGATGGATGTGGCTAACGCCGTGCTGGACGGCACCGATGCGGTGATGCTCTCCGCCGAGACCGCCGCCGGCCAGTTCCCCATCGAGACCGTGACCTCCATGGCCAGCGTCTGCGTGGGCGCCGAGAAGCACCCTAGCCTGAATGTCTCCAACCACCGCATGAGCTATACCTTCACCTCGGTGGAAGAGGCGGTCGCCATGTCCACCATGTACGCGGCCAACCACCTGGAAGGGGTCAAGGCGATCGTGGCGCTGACCGAATCCGGCACTACCCCGCTGCTGATGTCCCGCATCAGCTCCGGCCTGCCAATCTTCGCCATGTCTCCCCACAACAAGACCCTGGCCTGGACCAACCTCTACCGTGGCGTGACCCCGGTACTGTTCGACGGCGACGAGAGCAAGCCGGTGTACGAGGTGTGCCGCGAGGCGCTCGACGTGCTCAAAGCCAAGGGCCTGGTCCAGAGCGGCGACATGGTGCTGCTGACCCATGGCGACAAGATGGAAACCGTGGGCAGTACCAACACCTGCAAGGTGATGATGGTCGAGTAATCACTCGCCTGGACATCGACAAAAACGGCTCCTGCGGGAGCCGTTTTTTATGGCGTCATACCCGATTCAACCACGAAACAGCTCCACCTTGTCCCCATCCTGCAGGCTGCCTGCCCCGCGCACCACCACCCGGTCCCCCAGCTTGAGCGCCCCGCTCACCGCCACCTGCCGGTTGTCGCCAAACAGCACGGTCACCGGCACCCGGTTCACGGTCAGCGCCTCGCCGCGCTGCTCCACCTGATAGACCACGCTCCCCTCGGTGCCGAGCACCAGGGCATCCCGTGGCAGCAGCATGGTCTGCTGCTCCCCCAGCGGCAGCGCCACCCGCACCGGCGAGCCGATGATGAAACTGCCCGGCTCGGGCCTGAGGCGCAGCTCGATGAGCCGCGACTTGGGATCGGCGCTGGCCGCCCGCTGGTAATAGGTGGCGTGGCTGCTGATCTGCTCCCCCTCGACCCGCAACCTGGCCTGATCTTCCAACTGACTGGCCCAGACAATGGGGGCCCGCAGCCGGATATCCGGCTGATCCGGATTGACCAGCTCCAGCGCCTGCTCCCCCGCATCCACGTGCTCTCCTGGCTGGATGAAGTGCTCGTTCACCACACCGTCGAAGGGAGCGAAGATGTGGGTCCTCTGCAGTTGCGCCTCGATCTGGCGCACCTGTACCCGTGCCAATTGCTCGGCCAGTTCGGCCTGCTCCACGTCGTAACGCGCCTTGTCGTACTGGCTCCGGGAGGCGCTCTTCTGCTGGTGCAGTCGCTCGAGCCGCTGGAACTCGGCACGTGCGTAGCGCAGGTTGCTTGCTTCTCTGGCCTGTTCTGCCCGTGACTGCTCAAGGGAGAGGCGCAGGGTGGCCGCGTCCAGACGCAGCAGCTCATCCCCCTTGCTGACCCGGCTGCCAAACTCGGCTATCCACTCCACCCGGCCGCTCACCTCAGCGCTGAGCGCCGCCTGCTGGCGACTCGCGACCGTGCCGCTGACCCAGATGCTGGCTCCCGCCTCCCCCTGGGTCACGGCCGCCAGGGTCACCACCTTTGCCCCGGCAGGCCCTGCTGCCAGCAGGGCCAGGGTCATCATCATCCTTGTGAACATCTGTATCATCGATAGGCTCCTTCTCAGGCCCGCTGCCGGATGGCGTGGGGCGCGTCGACCCGCTCACCCAGCCGCAGGAGGGCGGGTAACAGGACCAGGGTGAACAGGGTACTGCAACTCATGCCGCCGACGATGACGGTGGCGAGCCCGCGGTAGATTTCGCTGCCCTCGCTCGGGCTCAGCATCAGCGGCAGCATGCCGAAGATGCTGGTGAGGCTGGTCATGGCAATGGGCCTCATCCGGCTTTGCAGGGCATAGGCCACCGCCGACTGGCGGCTCATTCCTTCCCGCTCGGCCATGCGGGTCTGGTGCACCAGCAGGATGGCATTGTTGACCACCAGCCCCAGCAGGATGACGAAGCCGATGATGGTGAGCAGATCCATCGGCAGCGGCACCAGCAATCCGCTCAGACGCAGCGCCAGCACACCGCCGACGGCGGCAAGGGGCAAGGTCAGCAGCACCAGCACGGCATCCTTGAGGGAGGCGAACACTCCCCACAGCAGGATGAGCAGGATCAGCACCGCAAACAGGAAGATGCTGCCCAGGTTGTCCAGCGCCTGCTGCAGGCTGTCGGCATTGCCGGCGATCTGCAGCTCCCCGCCAGCCGGCAGTATGGGTCTGATGGTGGCAAAACTCTTGCTCTGCAGGGTCTCCAGCACCTGCTCCATGCTCATGCCTTCCGGTGGGGTGATCATGAGCTGGATGCTGCGCCGGCCATCGGCCCGGAAGATGCTCTCCGGCCCGAGAGCAGGCTCCACCCGCAGCAGTTCGCCAAGGGGGACGATGCGCCCGGATGGGGTCGCAAGCGGCACCGCCTTGAGTTCATCCGGATTGGCCGAGCTCTGCCCTATCAGCAGGATGTCCAGCCTGTCTTCCCCATCGAAATACTCACCGACCCGCAGGCCGTCGCCGAAGGTCTGGATGATGGTGGGCATGGGGGTGCGATCCCAGCCTACCTCGGCCAGACGCCTGTCTTGCGGCACCAGCCTCAGCTCGGGGGCGGTGAAGTCGAGACCTGGCTCAGGCCTTATCTGGGCCCCCGGCAAGTCGCGCTGCACCATGGCCATGCTCTCTCTGGCCGCCTGATAGAGCGCTGGCAACTCGCCACCCTGGATCAGCAACGAGATGCCGTTCTCGCTGTCGAAGCCGCCAAACAAGGAGCCCTGGCCGCCGAAGACCCGGGTATCGGGTATGCCCACCAGCAGCTGTTTCATCAGGAGCTGCTCCAGCGCCTTGAGCCGGGTCTCGTCTCTGGGGCGCACCCCGATCTGGGCGCCACCCGGGTAGCGCAAGATGTAATAGTTCTTGAGGGCCGGCTCCTTCTCTCCTCTCATGTAAGGGTCGAGGCGGGCGATCAGGGTATCGATCACCTCCTCCCTCTGGGCTTTGGGGTTGACCCCCGGGGTGAAGCTCATCCAGACGTCGATAGCGTCACGTTTCACGTCCGGCAGGTAGTTCATCTTGGGCAGCAGCAGCCAGCTGGCAAGCACGGGCAGGCTCATCATCAGGATGATGATGGTCCAGCGCCGATGGGGAGTCGCTGTCCAGCGGATCACGTGGCAGGTGGTGCGCCGCCAGAGCCCGTCATAGGGGTCGACCAGTCGCTCGCGCCCCATCCAGCGCGCCGCCACGGCGGGCAGTACGGTCACAGCCACCACCATGGAGACGGTCACGGCGCAGGCGATGGTCAGCGCAAGATCGGCAAACAGCTGCCCTTCCACGTCGTTGAGCAAGAGCACCGGCAAGAAGATGGCCACCGTGGTCAGGGTGGAGGCCACCAGCGCCGTCCACACCCGGCTGGTGCCTTCCAGTGCCGCCTCCGCCTTGCTGACATCCCCCGGCTCGGTGCGGCGATAGATGTTCTCCAGCACCACGATGGCGGCATCCAGCACCATGCCGACCGCGAAGGCGATGCCGGCGAGTGAGATGACGTTGAGGGTGCGCCCCATCACCTTGAGCAGACAGAAGGTGAGCATGATGCTGATGGGGATGGCAATCGCTATCATCAGGGTCGCCTTGAGCTGGCGCAGGAAGACCCAGAGGATGGCGCAGGAGAGCAGCACCCCCAGCCCCAGGTTGGCGGTGACCATGCCCACCGCCCGGTTGATGTAGAGGGAGGCGTCAAACGACTGCTCCATGTGCAGGCCGACCGGCTCCAACACCTCACGGTTGAGCTCCCCGACCTTGGCCTTGATCCCCTCCAGTGCCGCCAGGGCGTTGGCGCCACTCTCCTTGAAGATCTGGGCCGCGATGGCGGTGTTGCCGTTCTGGATGCGCAGTACCGGGTTATCCTCCCGGGCCAATCGCACCTCGGCCACGTCCCGTAGGTAGATGGGCAGACCGTCTCGCCAGTCCACCACCTTGTCCCCCAGCGTCTCCACATCGTAGCGCCCGGCGAAGCGCAGCTTGTACTCCCAGCGGCCGATGTCGAGGGTGCCGGCGGAGACGTCCCAGTCGGTGCTGGCCCGACTGGCGAGCACCGGGATCTCCACCCCCAGCTCGGCGGCGCGGTATGGGTCGAAACGCACCTGGATCTGGCGCTCGTTGATCCCCTCTACCTCCACGGTGGAAACCCCGGGGATCCGCTCCAGCTCCGGCTTAACCCGCGCCTCGATCAGCGCCTGATGATCGTCGATCACCCCCTTGGCGCCGGGCAGTTGCTGGATGAAGAAGAAGGTAAGGGTGTCGTTGCTGCTGTAGTTGTTGACGTAGGGGCCGTCGATCCTGTCCGGCAGGCCGGAGACCCGGTTAAGCCGCGAGATGACGTCGAGCTGGGCCCGCTGCATGTCGGTGCCGAGAGCAAACGCCATGTTGATCTCGGTGAAGCCGGGGTAGCTGTTGCTGCCGATGCTTTTCAGCCCCTGCACCCCCTGCATCTCCTGCTCGATGGGGTCGGTTACCTCCGACTCCATCTCCTGGGGCGAGGCGGAGCGCCAGCTCACCGAGATGTTGAGGTGGGGACGGTCTATGTCGGGGAACAGCTGGATCGGCAGCCCCCCGATGCTGAGCAGGCCCAGCACGAAAATAAGCACGACCGAGACCGCCACCCAGATGGGGCGTTCGATCGCCGTTTTGGCGAGGTTCATTCACTCTTCCTGAGTTGTTGTTATCGGCCATTCCGCTGGCCTTGCTTCCTGCCCCAAGGGTGGGGGCCATTGCATTAAACTGGAATTAATCGGCCTTGTAAATGCCTGGTTAAACAACAAAAAAACCGGCCACATGGGCCGGTTCTGCAATCGAGCATCAGACTCAGGCGGCGTGCACCGCCGGGGCCGGTTGAGACAGCCCTTCCAGCTCGCCCGGGGCGAAGTTGTCCACCTGGATCGCCTCGTAGCGCAGGGCATCGGCGGCCAGCAGCTTGTCCGCCTCCTCCTTGCCGAGGATGGACTGGGACAGGGCCGCGGCCACCAGCTCCGGCAGGGCCATCTTGCGGGGCAGTTTGCCCTCTTTCTGGGCCTGCACCAGCTTCTTCTCGATGGGCTGCACCGCCACCATGGCCTGGAAGGCACGCTCCATCAGACCAACAGGGTCAGCGTCATCCTTGCCCACGTAGCAGAGCGCGGTCAGACGATCGCGGAACTCGCCCGGCGTCATCATGGCCAGACAGATGGCGTGGCAGCGATCGTCCGCCGGCATCTTGTAGCCCACACCGAACGGGAACACCACACGCTTGAGCACGGCACCGACCACCTTGTTCGGGAAGTTCTGGAAGAAGCCCTCGAACGCCTTGCCGATGAGATGAAGATTGCGCTCCACCGCGTACTGCACGAACGGCAGATCCGAGACCATGCGACCCTGATCCTCGTAGTGCTTGAGGGTCGCGGAGGCCAGATAGAGGTGGCTCAGCACGTCACCCAGACGGGCGGAGATCATCTCCTTGCGCTTGAGATCCCCACCCAACATCAGCATGGAGACGTCGGCACACAAGGCCAACCCTTTACTCATGCGAGAGAGCTGCTTGTAGTAGCGGGCGGTTTCGCCTCCCACGGGAGCATTGTTGAACTGCCCCAGGGTCAGCCCCTGGAACAGGGCACCGAAGAAGTTACCGGTGCCGAACGCGATGTGCTTCATCAGCAGGGCGTCAAACTTCTCGAGGCCACGTTCCACGTCGGTGTCGGCGGCGGCTTCCAGTTCGGCAAACACGTAGGGATGGCAGCGAGTGGCACCCTGCCCGAAGATCATCAGGTTGCGAGTCAGTATGTTGGCCCCCTCCACCGTGATGGCGACCGGAATGCCCATGTAGGCGTAGCCGGTGTAGTTTTTCGGGCCGAGCTGGATGGCACGACCGGCATGGATGTCCATGGAGTCATCCATGATCTGGCGCGCCATTTCGGTCATGTGGTACTTGGAAATCGCGGTGACGATGGCGGGTGCCTGACCGAGATCCAGGGAACCTGCCGTCATGCGACGTGCCCCTTCCAGTTGGTAGGTGAGACCACCGATGCGGGCCAACGCCTCCTGCACCCCTTCAAACTTGCCGATGGACATGCCGAACTGTTTGCGCACATAGGAGTAGGCGCCCACGGTGCGGCTCGCCATGTGGCCACAGGCGGTACCCAGGGCAGGCAGCGAGATGCCGCGACCGGCGGAGAGGCACTCCACAAGCATGCGCCAGCCGCGACCCGCGTATTCAGGGCCACCGATGATCCAGTCGAGCGGGATGAACACATCCTTGCCGAAGGTTGGGCCGTTCAGGAACGCCAGCCCCATGGGGTAGTGGCGATCGCCGACCCGCACACCCGGGTGGTTGGTCGGGATCAGGGCACAGGTGATGCCGATCTCTTCCTTGTCACCCAGCAACTTGTCCGGATCGTACATCTTGAACGCCAGACCCAGCACGGTGGCGCGAGGCGCCAGCGTAATGTAGCGCTTGTTCCAGTTCAGGCGAAGCCCGAGGACCTCCTCCCCCTTGTACATGCCCTTGCAGACGATCCCCTTGTCCGGGATGGCGCCCGCATCCGAGCCCGCTTCCGGACCGGTCAGGGCAAAGCAGGGAACTTCCTTGCCGTTGGCCAGCCCCGGCAACCAGAAGTCCTTCTGGGCCTGGGTGCCGTAGTGCATCAGCAGTTCACCCGGGCCGAGGGAGTTCGGCACCATGACGGTGACCGCCACGCTCAGGCTCTTGGTGGCGATGCGGGTGACGATGGTGGAGTTGGCAATGGCCGAGAACTCGCGGCCGCCGTAGGATTTCGGGATGATCAGGGCGAAGAAGCCTTCCTTCTTCAGGTAGTCCCAGACCGGCTCCGGCAGGTCTTTGGTTTCGTTGACGATCTTGAAGTCGTCCACCATGGCGAGCAGGGTCTCGACCTGATTGTCGATGAAGGCCTGCTCCTCGGCGCTCAGTTCGGCCTTGCCGTAACCATGCAGTTTCTTCCAGTCCGGGTTGCCGCGAAACAGCTCGCCATCCCACCAGACGGAGCCAGCTTCCATGGCCTCCCGCTCGGTGGCCGACAAGGGCGGCAGTATTTTCTTGAAGATGCCGAACACGGGACGGGTTACCACCTTTTTACGGATGGCGGGCACGCCGAGCACCACGGCTATCGCCAGCACCAGCAGGACAAGCAATGTGATCATACCGAAGTTCCTTCTATTTCACTGTTTCCGTTGATTATTGTTAGGTGTTACACGGCCAGGGAGAGCCTGGTCGACTCCACGGGCGCCCCGACACCGGACGCCAGATAAGGAATAACGTTGCGCACCAGCCCTTCCACATCGAGCTGCTGGCCAAAATCGGCCTGGGCGATGTCACGCAGGGCATCGGCGGAAGCCATGGTGAACACGACTGTGCCCAGGGTGAAGTGCAGGCGCCAGAACAGATCCGCCGGCGACAGGGCCGGGTTGGCCTTGGAAATCGCCTGGGTGATCCCGTGCAGGGTCGCCCCGTAGTGGGTGGTGATGAAACGGCGCAGGTGGCCCTGACTGTCGATGTAACCGCGCCCCAGCAACTGCATGAAGAGCGCCGGGCCGTTGGCCCGCACCGCCACCAGCTTCATCAGGGGATCGACAAAGCTCTCGAACACCTGCAGCAGGGTCAGCTGCTCCTGCACCATCAGGGTCTGCAGGCGCGCATCCAGCGCCGGCATGAAGATACTCAGGTAGCGATCGAGCACCGCCTGGATCAGCTCCTTCTTGGAGCCGAAGTGGTAGTTGACCGAGGCCAGGTTCACATCGGCCTCGCTGGTGATCAGACGCAACGAGGTATCGGCGAATCCCCGCTCGGCAAACAGCACCTCGGCGGCATCGAGAATACGGTTTTTGGTATCGATTTTACTCACTGGACACCTCACTTAAACGAATGTTTAAAAATTACGTTTCACGCCCAGTCATGTCAAGAGAATGTGAACAGGTGTTGGCGAAATGTTTTCAACCAAAAAAGCGGGAACAAGATGGGAACTTAGCGGCCAGGTCGGACTCTATATCTATGCCACTGCAATTAAACATTAAGTCTCGCCCAACTTGCGCCATGCTAGTTGGGCATTTTTTTATCAGGGTGGCGGCGAAGATTGCGGGCAAAAAAAAACCGTCGCAGGGGCGACGGTGGGGAAAAGTGAGTCGAATCATCCAGTTTCGACTCATCGATGAGAGTTCAGGCTTGCATCGATGGGGCTATGCTCGCAGACAAAGGTGGTCAGACTTTGTCAGTCCTGGCGTAATTTGTGACAAAGTATGGCAAGCCGCCACATGGCCCGAGTCCGCCAATTTTGCTATGCTGGCGCCTCATGCCAGAGGGGAGAGAAGATGAAGTATCAGGTCGATACCCACACGCACACCGTCGCCAGCACCCATGCCTACAGCACCATTCACGATTACCTGCCCATCGCCAAGGCCAAGGGGATCAAGCTCTTTGCCACCACGGATCACGGTCCCGACATGGCCGATGCGCCCCATTTCTGGCATTTCGTCAATCTGCACGTGTTGCCCAGGGTCGTGGACGGGGTCGGTATCCTGCGCGGCATCGAGGCCAACATCAAGAACATCGACGGCGAAATAGACTTCCCCGAGCGCTACGAGTCGCGCCTCGACATGATCATGGCCGGCTTCCATGAGCCCGTGTTTCCCCCCTGCGATCAGGCAACCCATACCCAGGCCATGATCAACGCCATCAAGAGCGGCCGGGTCGACATGATAAGCCACCCGGGCAACCCGGCTTTTCCCATCGACATCCAGGCCGTGGTCAGGGCCGCTGCCGAATATCGGGTAGCGCTGGAGATCAACAACTCCTCCTTCAGTCACTCCCGTCCGGGCAGTGAAGGCAACTGCCGCGCCATCGTCGAGGCGGCGCGCGATCTGGGTGCCTACCTCACCTTCGGCTCCGACTCCCACGTGGCCTTCAGCCTGGGGGACTTTGACCACTGCCACCGGCTGGTGACCGAGGTCGGCTTCCCCGAGGAGCGGATCCTGGCACGCTCTCCCCGCGCCCTGCTCGCGTTTCTCGAGAGCCGTGGCCGCGCCCACATTCCGGAATTCGTCGATCTCTGAGTTGTGCCCGTAACTCCATGAGCAGGCTCATAAAAACAGCCCAGTCTCATTGACTTACCTGCACATTTTCGGGAATCTAGGGACAAGCCGGTGTAGCTCAGTTGGTAGAGCAGCGCATTCGTAATGCGAAGGTCGTAGGTTCGACTCCTATTACCGGCACCAGATATAGCAAGGCTCGCAGCGATGCGAGCCTTGTTAGCTTTAGGCCCGGGGTTACACCGGGGTTACGTTTCGGGTACAGCCATAGACTTGTTAATCCACTACAAGTCGTCGAAATGAACCAGTAGAAGCCATCAGCGCTTGACCTGTGATCATTCGTCACAGGCATGGACGATAAGTGCCATTTGAATTGGATGGCAAAATTCAGGATTAGTCGAAATGGCAGTGACAAAGTGGGAACCGTCTTTCTTTGGGCGACAACTGACAGGATCGTTAAATTGGCATCTCTGCTTGGATGGCCTCGAACTGGTACTGACGACCGAAGGGCGTATTCACCGGGCGCATGTCGAAGAAGAGGCAGCTTATCGCATCCAACCAGGCATGCTCTGGACGGGTATTACCCTCTTTCCAGGACAAGGGGCGGAGGTAAAAGTAGATGGCTTGTCCAACACTCAAGGCGAAGCCCTAACCCACGTTCTGAACTTACTGCTCGCTGAAAAGCGTATACGTGAGGACGTAGCGTTTCTTCTGGGTACTCTCCAAACAATCGAGCAATGGCTGGAATTCAAAACCTGCCAGGAACAACACTGCCAGCAAGCGCGTCGGTGGTTCACTCATGAACAGCAAGCCGCCGTGATGGCGGCACGCCCTTCAGTGGACGCCAATGCCATACGGACCAGGTTGAAGAAACCTGGTGTTATGGACCGACTAGGCTCAAAGGCCAATGCGGTGGAGCGTTCCTTAATCGCATGGGAAACCGACCCCTATCCTACCTGGAAAAAGCTCAACCTCACGCACACCGAATTGGAACTGAAAGATTGTAAGGATCTTCTCGATCGGGTGGAGAGTAAGCCCTTGACGGTGGAGCAGGCCCGAGCCGTCATCTGTTTTGACAACCGGGTGCAGGTAGTGGCCTCGGCAGGTTCCGGTAAGACCTCTACCATGGTGGCCAAGGCAGCCTACGCGATCCACCGGAGGATTGTGGCTCCCGAGCGTATCGTGTTGCTGGCTTTCAACAAACAAGCTGCGGAAGAGCTGAAAGAGCGTGCCGCCAAGTCATTCGAGCGCTTGGGTATGTCGGGAGTTACGGTAGAGGCCTCGACCTTTCATGCCTTGGGCCTGCGCATCATTGGCAAGGCTACGGGCGAAAAACCGGACATCCCGGACTGGGCAACCGATACCGTAGGCGGCTTTCGCAAGCTGACCGACATTATCGACCAGTTGAAAGACCGCTCCACGGCATTTCGAATGTATTGGGATCTTTTCCGTTTAGTATTCGGAAAAGACCTGCCCTCATTGGGATCACCAGGAAATGTCGACTTATGGGACGGCCAAGGCAATGGTCTGCTCCGTACTGCCCGTGGCGAGACGGTGAAGAGCCAAGAAGAGGCGATCATCGCCAACTGGCTTTTCTACAACGGGGTGAATTACCGCTACGAAGAACCTTACAAGCACAGCACCGCCGATGAAGACCATCGCCAATACAAGCCTGATTTTTACTACCCCGACCTGGACTTGTACCACGAACACTTCGCTCTTGACGCAAAAGGCATGCCACCTGCCCACTTTGAGGGCTATATGGCAGGGGTCCATTGGAAGCGCCAGAAGCACAGTGAGATGGGCACCTCGTTGTTCGAGACCACCTCCCACGGCCTTCGCAACGGCAATGATTTTGATCGGTTGGCAGCCGAGCTGACTTCCCGTGGCGTGTTATTAGACCCTAACCCGGATCGGGAGATCCCTCAGGGTGGACAACAGCCAATGGAGTCGGCCGATCTGACCGGGCTGGTGCGCATGTTCATCAGCCATGCCAAAAGCAACTGTTTAACATTTTCAGCCCTGCATCAGCGGTTGGACGCCATGCCAGAGGACGGGTTCAAGTTCCGCCACAGGATGTTCCTGAATATCACGATCCCTATCATGGAGGCTTGGGATGCCGCCTTGGCGGCCGAGGACGGCATCGATTTCGAAGACATGCTCAACTTGGCAGCCGAGCATTTGGAGAGTAATCGTTATGAAGCGCCATATGAGCTGGTGATGGCTGATGAGTTCCAGGATGCCTCACGGGCCCGTGCCCGTTTGTGCCGCGCCTTAGTCCAGAAGCCTGGTCGGTTCCTGTTTGCTGTGGGCGATGACTGGCAGTCCATCAACCGCTTCGCAGGTGCCGATGTGTCGGTGATGACCGCCTTTCGGCAGTGGTTCGGCCATGGGCAAGTACTCAAGCTGGAACAAACGTTCCGCTGCCCGCAAACCTTGTGCGACGTGTCCAGTGCGTTCGTGTCCAAGAACCCCGCTCAGATTGCCAAACGGGTACGTTCCGTCACCCCGGCTCAAGGCCCAGTGCTCGAAGCCTTCCAGGTGGACAACAAAGAGAGGCTGGCCGATGCGGTCGACCGGTTCGTAATGACGTTGGCGGAGGGGGTTCGCGACGGCACAATCCCCCTAGGCCGCAATGGCAAGGTTTCGGTTTACGTGCTCGGCCGCTACAACGCCGATCGCCAATACCTGCCAGCAGGTAAATCCCGTTTTGAGCGTTGGCTGGATGTATCGTTCTTGACTATCCACCGCTCTAAGGGCGCCGAGGCGGACTTTGTTATCCTACCCGAGATGCTCAGTGTCCTGCGTGGGCGAAGCTTCCCCAACACCCGTGCCGATGATCCCGTGCTAACCCTGGCCATGCCCAGCGGGGACCATTTCCCGCAGGGAGAAGAACGGCGATTGTTCTACGTTGCTCTGACTCGAGCTCGGCGCAGCGTGGCAATGTTCACCGTTCGTGGACGTTACTCTAGCTTCCTGCGTGAGTTAGCAGATGACGGGGCTGTTTCAATCACCGACACCGATGGGAACGTTATCCATGAGGAGAGTTGCCCGGCCTGCAAACAAGGCGTGTTAGTGCTGCGCACCGGGCCGTAT
Organism: Aeromonas media; assembly: GCF_000819985.1. Taxonomy (GTDB): domain Bacteria; phylum Pseudomonadota; class Gammaproteobacteria; order Enterobacterales; family Aeromonadaceae; genus Aeromonas; species Aeromonas media. The sequence continues at coordinate 30,789 of NZ_CDBZ01000144.1, forward strand.
GGGAAGTTTCGATCTTGCTCTAATTTTCCGGCCTGTAGCTTCAAGCCCAAGAAGCCCCGCCATCCATCACCGTTCGCTGCGTAGCCCTACACTCACCGTTCCCTACCATCACAAAACTACGGTGATTTTACCGAGCACAAGATGTTTGAGGAAGCGTTGGGGGCTATTCACAGCGCCATTTCCACTGTACGGTCACGTTTCACGACCGTGACACTTTTTAAATTTTTTCCCGGAACCACAGTAACAGCGTTCGTTTCGTCCCTGTTGCTGATTATTGGAAATAGTACGCAAAGTAGTCTTCCGTGCTATCCCCAGAGATATTTGTCGTGTCGGTTGTGGATTGAGGCAGGCTTTATTCAGCAACTGTTTCACACCCTGCTCACTCGACACGCTGCCCAATTCGACATGCTGTTTAATAAGCACACTCTCCCGGGCACTTTTGTCAAATGCTGGGATAAGGAACTGCTCGAAGAATGACAAGGTGAGGATGTCAAGTGAACTGTCTGGCCCATTTACGTTGATCTGCTCTCTCAGACGCCCAACGACTTTTTTACAGGCCAACAAGCATTTGCCACGCAAATTTGTCGGGTCACCATCTATTGATAAGGCCCCAAAGCAGTCTTGCAGATATTTTGCAGCACGCAATAGGTCAGGCCGCTGGCTAGTACGTTCATAGATCATTTCAGCCACAGACAGAGCTGCACGGGCTCTAAATTCATCAAAGGCCATCAACCGCTCAAACTCAGCCTCTGCATCGCTAGCAGGACGATCCGGAATTCTGCTTTCACGAATGAAACAGGCAAGTTTATATACCGCATTGGGCAAATCCTGAGCAGCAGCTTCCTTAAGCCAGCGGATAGATTCTTTTTCGCTTTTGTCCACCCCAGCACCATCCAAGTAAAGAACAGCGAGGTTGTACTGAGCATGAGGAAAACCAGCTTGCGCAGCTTGCAGGATTAGCTGCGCGGCAATAATAGGGTCTGGCTCACACCCGATGCCATTCACATACATGGTACCAAGCTGAGAAAGCGCGACTGGATGGCCTAACTTCGCTGCGCGGCTAAAAAGCTCGTGAGCGTAGACCTCATCACGATCGAAAATGCCCCGCCCCTCAAGCGACCCCTGAGCAGCATAGACAATCGCATCGGCATGGTCCGCTTGCGCCGCCCGTGCGATGAAGAGCTCTCCCTGATTGATCTGCTCCTTATCATGAAACAACTGCTTGGCTAGATAATGTCCGTACTCGTAAAGACAGTTGGGATGTCTCTTGTCAGCGCCCCGCTTGAACCAGAACATTGCATGGTCGATATCTTCTTTCGCTTCAAGAGGGTATCCATCGGGATGAAGCGGCCCCCCCATTTTGGAATGTTGATCTGCCCTTTCCTTGAAATATTTGCCCGCCTGATTCATGGCGTCGATGTCCTGATCAAGCATCGCGCGGACGCACATCTCTTTGAGAGCCCCTGACTCAATTTCTGCTACCTCATACTCCGGCACATCCCGATGGCTAACGGTATAGAGGTGCTCAATCAGGTTCCTCGCCGCGACCAACGCTTCAGCCGCGCGAGCTGGTAGATCCAGTTCAACGTAGTCGAAATTTTCTGGGTGGGCAGCCTTATTTCCATTGCTCTGCAGCAATCGTAATTGCTGTTTCACTTTTGGCTTGAGCATTTCCTGTTGGTCAAGACGGGTTATTTTGTCGGCTAGCGTTAGCCCCGTTAAGCCATGGTCTAGGCAGTCACAAAATGTTGCAGCCAGACCACGCAGTGACAACAGTGCCTGTACGGGAGCATCAATACTAAACGCCTTTGCGTCTCTGTAAAGTCGGCCTATTTCAGTGGAAGCACCATCTGCAAGTTGGATGTCGTTCATGGAAAATCTCAGTGCGTTGCGTTGATAGCGGAGCCAGCCAGCAAATCCCATCAGGGATAAAGGCGGTACTGCGTTCCTATTGACTAGGCGATCCTGCATTCACCTACGCTGCCCGACAAGCGCGTTTCACGCTAGCAGGCGATATCCCGAAGTGTTCAGCTGTCATTTTAATGCTCGCTGTGTTCTCTTTACGCCAGATAGCGACGGCGGCATCGTCAATCGTCTTTTCACGCCCAAGCGCCTTGCCCTCTGCCTTCGCCTTGGCGATCCCGGCCATCTGACGGGTTTTGATGTTCGAGCGCTCCAGCTCTGCAACAGCCGCCAACATGGTGAGCATGGCTTTGCCGATGGGCGTGGACAGGTCGAACCCCTCCCGCAGACTGATGATTGAAACGCCCTTACCTTGCAGTGCCTCAACGGTATCCAGCACGTCGATGGTATTGCGACCAAGACGGTCTACTGCAGGAACGATCAACGTGTCGCCCTTGCGTATGAACTTGAACAGTTCGGCGAACTCTGGACGCTGTAGCGCCTCCACTGCCCCTGATACACCCTCGTCCGCAAACCAGGTCTCCACCTTGTGAGTCTGCTCAATGCTGTGACGCTGAGCCCCAATGCTCTGCTCGCCCGTGCTGACCCTGAGATACCCGATCACCGCCATGATGTGCCCCTTTGGTTGGCTCACAATCTATAGCTCTAAATATAGTAATGGCTCACATAAAAACAACAGTTTTGAGCCAGTTGGTTTAGGGTGCTGGCTGAATAGGTCATAAGGTACACTTTTTGAGCCAACAATAAGAACCAGATCAGCACAGGGTAATCGGGATGTGTTGCTTATCGTATCCTATAAGGTACAATCAGGTTGACGTTAACTACAGGCTACTATATGCCAATAATCAGACACTATAAGACGGATGATGGCCGCAACCCTTTTGACGAGTATCTGCGCAGCATAAAAGATCCCATAGCCAAAGCCATGATCGCCACGCGAGTCGCCAGGATGGCAACCGGAAACTATGGCGACTGCAAGGTTTGCCGGGATGGTGTGTCAGAGTTGCGCATTGATCAAGGGCCTGGATATCGCGTGTATTTTGGCTACGTCACCGACCCAGCAGATGGTGCAGTGAATCTGGTACTGCTCGGCGGCACAAAGAAAAAACAAGACGCCGATATTGATACCGCAGTCGGGTATCTCAATGATTATAAAGATTTCAAGAGGTAAAGGTCATGGCAAAATCAGTTCTTCATGACGACGCAATGGTACAGATGCTGAAAGACGATCCAGCTTTTGCGCCGATCTATCTACATCAAGCTCTCGTTGAAATTGATGAGGAGGGCGGTTACGAGGCATTCATGCTTGCGCTACGCCACGTCATCGAGGCAACCGGTGGTATGAGCGTCGTTGCCAAGCGTGCCGGACTATCCCGCGAATCACTCTATAAATCGCTTTCACCGACAGGTAATCCATCGTTCAAGCGCGTTGCAGCGCTCGCATCGGCGACAGGATTCCCTATTTCACGAATTGCGGCGATATCAGCCTGATTTCTGTTGGGTGCGAGTTTCGGCTCTACATTCAGCCCGCAAGTCATCGCGCTTGATTGCATAGCACCTCGCCGGATCTTGGTGCGCTCGCGCTAGGCACAGCACCCGTGCATCCGGGTCGCTGATGGTGTAGCAAGTGCCCGCATCCCCAGCGATCGCCGGATCCGCGAGTAGGATGACCGCCAGGGCCAGGATGGTCAGTTTCATGATGGTGCCCTCCCAGGACTCCCGCTGATAGTAGCGTCCAGGAGGGCGGGCTGTCGCTGATCTCCTGAAAGGTCAGGAGCCAGTGCCGCACTCGCGCTCGAGGCGCTCGATGACGGCCTCGGTGGGCTCGCAGTCCAGATCAAAGTCCTCTGGCATTTCGAGCTCCGACATCTCAAGGCCACCGGACTGGTCCACGATGGCGTCTTGTGCCGCTACATCGCAGCCAGCAGAACCCTTGCTAGCCTTGCGCTCACCAGAACGAATAAGCCTCTCTGTTTCGGCTGTGATTTTGGCAAGCTTATCCGCTTTAGTATTACCCTTTCCCATAAGCCAACCTCTTCCGTGTATTTTCTCGGTGTCATTCGCGTTCAATAATAACGCGGACCTTCTGATCGCTCTCACTGGCTTCCAGTCCCCATGAGAGCCGCTCTCCCTTCTGCTTGGCTCTGTCCCAATTACGTGTTGAAAGGCTAATCTTGAAGTAGGCCATCACCTTGAGGTCTACCATCATGGATACCCCAGCCTTTCAACACCTGTTATCCCTCTTTCCACTGCTTACCCTGCGCCAGCGCCGTGTTGCCCAGCAGGAGCTCACGGCGCCACACGCCATTACCTCACTCAATACCCAGTTACCAGCATGCAGCGGTTGCCCTCATTGTCAGGCCGATCCTGCTCAGCTGGCGCCTTGGGGATGGAGTCGGGGACTGCGCCGCTACCGTTGCAAACTGTGTCTGCGCACCAGCACCGTGCTCACCAAGACGCCCTTGGCCAGGTTGCGCAAAGCCCAGTGCTGGGAAGACTACGCGCAAGCCCTCATTGAAGGGCTGACCGTCCGTCAGGCAGCGCTGCGTTGCGGCGTCAGCAAAAATACCGCCTTCCTCTGGCGTCACCGCTTCTTGCGCGCGATGGCAACTCATCAAGCCACACGGGAAGAGGGCATCGTTGAGGTTGATGAGACCTTCTTCCTCGAATCGTTCAAGGGGCAACGGGGACTGCCGCGTCCGCCACGGCATCGCGGTGGTAAAGGGCGAACCCGTGGAACCGGACCGGATTACATTCCGGTGATGGTGGTGCAAGACCGGGCAGGCCACCATGCGGATTTTCAGCTGGATAAGATGAATGCCGAAACAGTGATAGCGGTCTTGAAGCCCTTGGTTTCACCTGACGCGGTACTGTGTAGCGATGGTGCGGGCGCGTATGCCAGTTTCTGCGTATTCCGGCGAAG
>NZ_CDBZ01000145.1 GCF_000819985.1 Aeromonas media
TCCCGGTGAACGGTTACGTGCAGCCCGCCAGAGTCCATCCCGCCGACAGGGAGCTGACGGAGAACACTTCCGCCAGCAGGGGCAGCAGGGGGTGGGTCTGATAGAGATTGAGAAATACCAGGAAGGATCCCAGGCTGAGGGCCAGGGTGGCGCGAATCCATTCGCGACTGCCGACTTCGATCATATGGAGTTGTCCCGACGACTTTTGTGCAGAGTAGTGGGTCGCCTTATATAAATATAATATATTTAAGTTATCAATCTGATAAATGGAATTGATATGGATCTGAAACAGCTCGGTTACCTGCTAGCGGTGCGAGACGCAGGCTCCTTTACCAAGGCCGCCCAGGGCCTGCACGTGGCGCAACCGGCCGTCAGCATGGCCATCGCCAAGCTGGAGCAACAACTCGATCTGCGCCTGTTCGACAGGCAGGATCGCAGCGTGCGACTCACCCCGGAGGGAGAGGTGCTCTGCCGTCATGCCGAGCGGCTGCTGCTGCAGATGCACCAGGCACAGGCGGAGATGGCCGAGCTCAAGGGATTGGAGCGTGGGGAGGTGCGCATCGGCATCCCCTACATGATGGGCTCCTATTACTTTCCGCCGATCCTGATGGCGTTCAAGCATCGCTATCCCGGTTTGAAGATCCGGGTGGAGGAGGCGGGCACCCGCGAGCTATTGAGTCGCATGGTGGACGGCAGCCTGGATCTCGCCATCCTCATTACCAGCGACTTGCCGCCGGCGCTCGAGGGGGCCCAGCTGTTGCGGGAAGAGATGCTGATGGTGGTGGGGGAGGAGCATCCTCTGCGGGGGGCCAGCGCTGTCTCACTGCCCCAGTTCTTCAACCAGGAGCTCGCCATGTTCCGGCGGGGCTTCTACCACAGAGAGCACATGGAGGCGCTGGCACAAGGTTTGGGAATAGAGCCCAACATCGGCTTCGAGAGCAACCTCATCCCCCTGCTCAAGGCGGTGGTGAGACAAGGGTTCGCCGTGACCACCTTCCTGCGCATGGCGCTGGAGGAGGAGACGACTCTCAGCGGGATCCACTTTGCTCCGCCAATCTTCCTCGATCTCTGCGTGGCCTGGCGGCGGGGGGATCCCCTCTCCATGGCCAATCGGGCGCTGCGGGATTTCCTGTTGGCACAGGCCAAGCCAGAGCCAACCCCGGATGGTGCCCTGAGGGACAACAACTTGAGGGACAACAGATAGGGCAGCAAGATCGCCAACAAAAACGCCTCCCGATGGAGGCGTTTTTCATGCCGGTGTCAGGCTGCGAGCCATCACTTCTTGAACAGGTGATCCAGCTTGTTGGCCTTGGTGGAAAGATAGAACTCATTGTGGGGATTGCGGCCCTCCTGCAGGGGGACGCGCTCGGCCACCGGAATGCCAAAGGATTCCATCGCCTTCAGCTTGCGCGGGTTGTTGGTCATCAGGCGCAGGCTCTTGACCTCCAAGGCCTTGAGCATGTCGGCACAGATGGTGTAATCGCGCATGTCGGCGGCAAAGCCCAGTGCCACGTTGGCTTCGACGGTGTCGGCGCCCTGATCCTGCAAATGATAGGCGCGGATCTTGTTGAGCAGGCCGATGCCACGGCCTTCCTGACGGACATACAGCAAGACGCCGCGACCGGCCTTGGCGATCTTCTCCATGGCGGCCTGCAGCTGGAAGCCGCAGTCGCAGCGCAGGCTGAACAGGGCGTCCCCGGTCAGACACTCGGAATGAATTCTGCCCAGCACGGGCTCACCGTCCGCGATATCGCCCATCACCAGCGCGGCGTGATCCTTGCCTGTGCCGGTTTCCTGAAAGCCTACCAGCGTGAAGATACCCCAAGGGGTCGGCAACTTGGATTTGGCTACGAGAGTAATGCTGCTCATAGGGTTGCTCCTGACTACAGCTGCTTGAAAAAGGCGGCTAGTTTAACGTGCCTCATCCCTAACAACCATAAGAACAAAAGCTTGTATTCAGGAATGATCCACTCGACTGGTCATAATAGGCGCAATCGCGACGACTTTTGCGCAATTGTGCGCCTCGACAACTGCCAGTGCCGGTGCATTCGGGTATAATCGGCGCCCATTACCCCCTCCCGCCAGGGATGCGGGCAACCAGTCAACATGCCGAGTGCGCAGGAGAAAGATTATGCCTCAGATGGCCCCCGTGATGACAATTGATGGCCCGAGTGGTGCCGGTAAAGGCACCCTGTGCCAGCTGTTGGCAGAGAAACTGGGTTGGCACCTGCTCGACTCCGGTGCCATCTACCGTGTACTGGCGCTGGCGGCCTTGCACCACGATGTGGAGCTCGATGCCGAAGCCGCGCTGGTTCCCTTGGCCGCCAATCTGGACGTGCAGTTCCAGGTCGACGGCGGACAGGTCAAGGTGGTGCTGGAAGGGGAGGATGTTTCCCGTACCATCCGCTCCCAGGAAGTGAGCGATGCCGCCAGCAAGGTCGCCGTCTTCCCCCGCGTGCGCGAGGCGCTGCTGCGCCGCCAGCGTGCCTTCCGTCAGTTGCCTGGCCTCATTGCCGATGGCCGTGACATGGGGACTGTGGTTTTCCCCGAGGCCGAGGTGAAGATTTTCCTCGATGCCAGCGCCGAGGAGCGGGCACAGCGCCGCTATAAGCAGTTGCAAGATAAGGGCTTTGATGTTAACTTTGAACGTCTTTTAACCGAGATTCGGGAACGTGACGATCGCGACAGAAATCGCGCCGTCGCCCCCCTGAAACCCGCGGAAGATGCGCTTGTAGTAGACTCAACGTCTATGACCATAGATGACGTACTGGCAACGGTACTCGCCTATGCGGAGCAACAACTTGGTGATGTCAGCACCAGCTGATGTCAGTCGTCTGCACCATGGATGGCGCAGATAATTTAAAACAACCCCGCTTGTGCTGGATTGCGAGTGGATGTTTCATTTGTGACACAAACAATGATCGAATCTTTTGCTCAACTCTTTGAAGAGTCCCTGAACGCCGTTGAAACCCGTCAAGGTTCCATCGTCAAGGGCACCGTCGTTGCTATCGAGAACGGTTTTGTACTGGTTGACGCCGGTCTGAAATCTGAGTCTGCCATTCCTGCTGAAGAGTTCAAGAACGCCCTGGGCGAGCTGGAAATCAACGTAGGCGACACCGTTGACGTGGCTCTGGACTCTATCGAAGATGGTTTCGGCGAAACCAAGCTGTCCCGCGAAAAAGCCAAGCGCCACGAAGCCTGGCTGCAGCTTGAGAAGGCATACGAAGAGCAAGCTACCGTTATCGGTATCATCAACGGCAAGGTCAAGGGTGGTTTCACCGTTGAGCTGAACGGCATCCGTGCCTTCCTGCCGGGTTCTCTGGTTGACGTGCGTCCGATCCGTGACACCGCTCACCTGGAAAACAAAGAACTCGAGTTCAAAGTCATCAAGCTGGACCAGAAGCGCAACAACGTTGTTGTTTCCCGTCGTGCCGTGATCGAAACCGAGAACACCTCCGAGCGCGAAAGCCTGCTGGCCAACCTGCAAGAAGGTCAAGAAGTTAAGGGTATCGTCAAGAACCTGACCGACTACGGTGCATTCGTAGATCTGGGCGGTGTTGACGGCCTGCTGCACATCACCGACATGGCGTGGAAGCGCGTTAAGCATCCTTCCGAAATCGTCAACGTTGGCGACGAGATCGCAGTCAAGGTTCTGAAGTTCGACCGCGAGCGTACTCGTGTATCCCTGGGTCTGAAGCAGCTGGGCGAAGATCCCTGGGTTGCTATCGCCAAGCGTTACCCGGAGACCACCCGTCTGTCTGGCCGCGTGACCAACCTGACCGACTACGGCTGCTTCGTTGAAATCGAAGAAGGCGTTGAAGGCCTGGTACACGTATCCGAGATGGATTGGACCAACAAGAACATCCACCCGTCCAAGGTTGTCAACGTTGGCGACGTGGTTGACGTGATGGTTCTGGACATCGACGAAGAGCGTCGTCGTATCTCCCTGGGTCTGAAGCAGTGCAAATCCAACCCGTGGCAGCTGTTTGCCGAAACTCACGCCAAGGGCGACCGTGTTTCCGGCAAGATCAAGTCCATCACTGACTTCGGTATCTTCATCGGTCTGGATGGCGGCATCGACGGCTTGGTTCACCTGTCTGACATCTCCTGGAACAACCAGGGCGAAGAAGCAGTTCGTGAATTCAAGAAGGGCGACGAAATCGAAGCCGTTGTTCTGCAAGTGGACCCGGAGCGCGAGCGCATCTCCCTGGGTGTCAAGCAGATCGAAGAAGACCCGTTCAACAAGTACCTGTCTGACAACAAGAAAGGTGCTATCGTGAAGGGTAAGGTTACCGAGGTTGATGCCAAGGGTGCCGTGATCGAACTGGCTGACGGCGTGGAAGGCTACCTGCGTGCCTCCGACGCTGCTCGTGACCGTGTAGAAGACGCCACTCTGGTGCTGTCTGTTGGTGACGAAGTAGAAGCCAAATTCATGGGCGTTGATCGCAAGAACCGCACCGTAAGCCTGTCTGTCCGTGCCAAGGACGAGGCTGACGAGCGTGTTGCCATCGACAGCCTGAACCAACAAGAAGAAGTTGTGTTCAGCAATGCCATGATGGAAGCGTTCAAAGCCGCCAAGGGTGAGTAATCCTTGATGCAAGAAAAGGGCGGCTTCACGCCGCCCTTTTTTATCTTGGCATAATGAAAATTGCATGTGATCGGGGAAGGAGATTTAACCTTATGACCAAATCAGATCTCATCGAACAATTGGCTGCCAGCCGCATGCATATGCCGGCCAAAGATGTCGAAGCCGCCATCAAGGAGATCCTTGAGCAGATGGCATCGACCTTGCAAAACGGCGACCGGATTGAAATCCGAGGATTTGGAAGTTTCTCGCTGCACTATCGTGCGCCCCGCGTGGGTCGCAACCCCAAGACTGGGGACAAGGTTGAACTGACCGGGAAATACGTCCCGCATTTCAAACCTGGTAAAGAGTTGCGCGAACGCGTGAACATCATCGAATAATGCAGAAAATGGCATACCTGGGTATGCCTTTTTTATTTTTACGTCTTTAGATATGTGATTTGTCAGGTTTCTCGCAGTCTTTTCCCATTCTCTCTAGAGTCTGCCTGTGATTTTAAGGATAATCAGTCTCTCATTAGCTACAGACAGGGAGATCTTATGAAGCGTATCTTGGCCCTCATCCCATTGGTGCTCGTGTTTGTACTGACCCTCGCCATCGGTTCGCAAAATGGCCAGCTGGTGCAGTTCAACTATCTCATTGCCCAGGGGGAGTTCTCTCTCTCCATGCTGCTGGGGTTCTTCTTTGCCGGTGGCTTCCTGTTGGGCTGGCTAGTGTTCGGTCTGCTCTTCCTGCGTTTGAAACTGCAAAACCGCACCCTCAGTCGCACCATGCGTCGTCAATCCCGTGAGTTGGAGCTAGCCCGGTCGCCAGCCAAGGAATAATGTCCCTCGATGCTTGAACTGCTTTTCCTGCTGTTGCCGATTGCCGCTGGTTATGGCTGGTACATGGGACGCAGGAGTGTTCGCCAGGACACCCAGCAACAGAGTAACCAGTTTTCCCGCCAGTACGTGGCGGGCCTCAACTATTTGCTGTCTGACGAGTCTGACAAGGCGGTGGATCTCTTTATCCAGCTGCTGGAAGTCGACAGTGAAACCATCGAAACCCATCTCTCCCTCGGCAACCTGTTTCGTCAGCGGGGCGAGGTGGACCGTGCCATCAAGATCCACCAGAACCTGGTCGCCCGCCAGCTGACCCGGGAGCAGCGTCAGCTCGCGCTGCAGGAGCTGGCCCGGGATTTCCTGGCTGCCGGCCTGCTGGACCGGGCCGAAGCGCTCTGGAAGGAGCTGTGCGAAGACAGCGACTTTGAAGAGACGGCCCTGGCGCAGTTGCTCATCATCCATCAACAGCTGCGTGACTGGGACAAGGCCATCGAGGTCGCCATTCGCCTGCAGAAATTCCAGGGCAAGAAGCTGGCGGAGCCCATCTCCCATTTCTATTGCGAGCAAGCAGAGAGCGCCTTGCGCGACGGTGACAAGGGGGCGGGGATCGCCAAGTTCAAGCGGGCGCTCGCAGCCCACCCTGGCTGTGCTCGGGCCAGCCTGCGACTGGCCGATCTGTCGATGGAGGAGGGCAAGTTCGAGGAGGCCAGCAAGGATCTGCTGCGTGTGTTCGAACAGGACATGGATTTTGCCTCCGAGGCCATGCCCAGGCTGCTCGATTGCTATCAGCAGCTTGGCCGCACTCAGGAGCTGATCCCGCTGCTGGAGAAGGCGGTGGAGGATCATGCCGGTGTCAGCGTGACCCTGGCCCTGGCCAATCTGGTGGAGGCGCGCGACGGCTTGAGCCAGGCTCGCGCCCTGGTGCTGCGCCAGCTGCGGCGCCACCCCTCCATGAAGGGGTTTTACCAGCTGGTGGGCTTCCAGCTGGCGAGCGCCGAGGAGGGGCCCGCCAAGGAGAGTCTGGAGCTGCTGCAGCAGCTGGTCGGCGAACAGATCAAGATAAAATCGACCCACAAGTGCCGCCAGTGCGGCTTTGCCACCCATTCGCTGTTCTGGCAGTGTCCCTCCTGCCGGCAGTGGGGCTCCATCAAGCCTATCCGTGGCCTGGATGGTGAATAGCCCTTAGTGACAAAAAGTCCGCCACCGCGCGTCTCGAGCGTGGGCGGCAAGCCGAAGCAGGCGCAAACCCGAGTGAGCAAGATGCCAGACTGCGACCGGCTCGCCGGCCGTGTCGAGACTGGATGTGGCATAACAACCCATAGGAAGTGACATGCAAGACCCCAAAGTACTGGTCGCGCTGGATTATCAGCACGAAGCCGATGCCTTCGCCTTCATTGAACAGATCTCCCCGGCCGAGTGCCGCCTCAAGGTGGGCAAGGAGATGTTTACCCTGTTTGGCCCCCAGTTCGTGCGCCAGCTGGTGGCCAAGGGCTTTGACGTGTTCCTGGATCTGAAGTTTCACGACATTCCCAACACGGTTGCCAAGGCGGTAGCCGCGAGTGCCGAGCTGGGGGTATGGATGGTGAACGTCCATGCCAGCGGCGGCGAGCGCATGATGCGCGCGGCCAGAGAGGCGCTGCTGCCCTATGGTGACAAGGCACCCCTGCTGATCGGGGTGACCGTGTTGACCAGCATGGAGCAGTCCGACATGGCGCCGCTGGGTCTGGATGTGAGCCCGGCCGAGCAGGTGATCCGGTTGGCAACCCTCGCCAAGACGGCAGGGTTGGACGGCGTGGTCTGCTCCGCCGAGGAAGCCAGTGCGTTGAAAACCTTGCTCGGCTCTGACTTCAAGCTGGTGACTCCGGGCATTCGCCCGAGCGGAGCCGCTGCCGGGGATCAACGCCGGGTCATGACGCCGCTGGCGGCGGTGGAGGCGGGAGCCGACTATCTGGTGATTGGGCGCCCCATTACTCAGGCGGCGGATCCGGCCGCCGTGCTGGGGGCGATCAACGCCGAGCTCTGCCGATAAGGGGCCGACCCCTGAATGACAACAGGCCGGATTTCAGATCCGGCCTGTTGCGTTTTGATGGGTAGCTGAGCGCTGCTGCTAATGAGTGGCAGCCCTAAACCGCAGGGGATATCAGGACTTGACGGTCTGCACACCCAGGCCGATGGGGAAGAGGCCGAGCAGCAGGCCGGCGGCCGAGCCGATGAGGTGAGACTCTATGTGCACCCTGGCGCCAATGAGAGCAGAGACAGGGCTCTCTCCCGCACTGTAAAAATCCAGCCCGAGCTTGATGACGATGCCAAGCAGCATGAGCCAGCCCGAGTAGCGACGATAACGGATATCCTGCATGGCCCCCCACACGAACAAGCCGTGCAGCAGGCCGGAGAGCCCCATGTACCATTGGGTCTGCGGGCACCACCACCAGATCCCGAGCCCGACGGCCGTCCCCAGCAGCAGGAGCAGCACGGGCAGGCGCCAGCCAGTCAGGTATTCACGAAACAGGCTGTAGAGCACCGCAAGTCCGCTCAGGTTGAGCAATAGGTGCCATCCGTTGGTGTGGGCCAGATTGCCTGTTATGATGCGCCACCCTTCGCCCTTGTCGATCAGGTCGCGATCGAAGGAGAGCAGGTGGTTCGGTACGGTGAAGAAGAGCAAGGCAGTGACGAGCGAAAGCGTGATGACCCAGAGCAGACCCGATTTTTCTGACAACATGAAACAACCCAACGACAAAGAGAGCCGATACTGTACACGCTGTGCCCGAGCCCTCAAAGCCTGCCTGTGTGAATATATCCAACAGGTGCCCCACCTTGCACCGCTCCATATCCTGCAGCACCCCAACGAGGTCGCCCACCCCAAGGGAACGGCCGCCCTGCTGGCCGCCTCCCTCAGCCATGCCCGCATTCACGTGGGGGAGCACTTCGCCGATGCCGACTGGCTCAATGCCCTGCTCGCCGACCCCAAAGTGCAGTGCTATCTGCTGTGGCCCGATGATGAGGCTCTGACCCTGGCGCAGGTGCGCGAGGGTAGGGGGCAAGCCAGAAAGGTGCACTTCATCCTGCTCGATGGCACCTGGCGCAAGGCCTATCGCATGTTGCACAGCAACCCGGCCCTGCTGGGGTTGCCGAGGATCACCCTCGGTGCCATGGCGGGGCAATATTCCATTCGCAAGAAGCCGTTTCCCGAGGCGCTGTCGACCCTGGAGGCGGGCTACCATCTGTTATCCCAGTGGGAAGGGGAGCCCGAGCGCTTCGCCCCGTTGATGAACCTCTTTACCGAGTTGAACCGGCAGTGGCATGACTTTGCCCAAGGTCGCCGCGCTTGAATCTGAATTGCAAACAGGAGTGATGAACGTGAAAAAAGCCGTCGTGGTATTCAGTGGTGGTCAGGACAGTACCACCTGCCTGGTACAGGCCCTGGCTCTCTATGATGAAGTGCACGCCATCACCTTCGACTATGGCCAGCGTCATCGGGAGGAGATCGAGACTGCTCGCCGCCTGGCCGGGCAGCTCGGGATTGCCGCCCACAAGGTGATGGATGTGACCATGCTGGGTGAGCTGGCCGTCTCGGCCCTGACTCGGGATGACATCCCGGTCAGCGGTGAGCTGCAGGACAACGGCCTGCCCAACACCTTCGTGCCGGGCCGCAACATATTGTTTCTGACTCTGGCGGCCATCTATGCCTATCAGGTCGGCGCCGACACCCTGATCACCGGGGTGTGCGAGACCGACTTCTCCGGTTATCCCGATTGCCGCGACGACTTCGTCAAGGCCCTCAATCAGGCGGTGTCGCTGGGGCTGGATCGTGCCATTCGCTTCGAGACCCCCCTGATGTGGCTCGACAAGGCGGAAACCTGGGCGCTGGCGGATCACTATGGCCATCTCGAGACGGTGCGCCAACAGACGCTCACCTGCTACAACGGCATCCAGGGGGATGGCTGTGGCACTTGCCCCGCCTGCGAGCTGCGAAGCCGCGGTCTGAATCAGTATCTGGCCGACAGGGTTGGCGTCATGGCCCGCTTGCACAAGAAAACCGGATTGTGAACCTGTCTCTTCCCCGGGTTTGGGGTATAATCCGCGCCTTTTGCAGCAAGCCGTGACCGAGATGCACTACCCAATCAACGAGATCTTCCAGACCATCCAGGGGGAGGGCGTCTTCACCGGCGTGCCCGCCATCTTCGTTCGCCTGCAAGGCTGCCCTGTGGGCTGCCCCTGGTGCGACACCCGCCATACCTGGGTGGTGGATCCTGCTCGTGAGGTGGGCTGTCGCGAGGTGCTTGACCGCTCCAACGAGTCCGATGGCTGGAGCAAGATGAGTACGGAGGAGATCCTGGGGAGCTTCGAGACCCTGGGTTACCGGGCGCGCCATGTGGTGTTGACCGGTGGCGAGCCCTGTCTCTACGATCTGCACGAACTCTCGTCGGCCCTGCTGGCGGCGGGATATCAGGTACAGATCGAAACCAGTGGTACCAGCGAGATCCTGACCCACGCACAGACCTGGGTCACCGTCTCCCCCAAGATCGGCATGAAGGGGGGCTTGCCTGTGCTGGTATCGGCTCTGGCGCGGGCCAACGAGATCAAGCATCCGGTGGCCACCGAGCGCCACATCGAGGAGCTCGATGCCCTGCTGGCCACGGCCAGCCTGCGTCCCGACGTGGTGATCGCATTACAGCCCATCAGCCAGAAGCCCAGGGCCACCGAGCTGGCCATGGCCACCTGCATCGCCCGTAATTGGCGGCTCTCCATCCAGACCCATAAATATCTGAATATCGATTGATATGGACAGACTCTCCGATGAGCGGGTATTGCTCACCCTGGCGGGCAAGATGCCCTACGGTAAATATCAGGGGCGACGCATCATAGATATTCCGGAGCCCTATCTGGTATGGATGGCGCGCAGCGGTTTTCCGGCTGGTGCGCTGGGCCAAACCCTGGCACTGGCATACGAGATAAAACTCAATGGACTGGAGTCCATGATTATTCCCATTATTAACAGGATGTCAGAATGAGAATATATACCCGACAAGGGGACAAGGGCCTCACGCGGCTGGCTGATGGCTCCTCCCTTGCAAAAGATGACCGGCGGGTCGAGACCTATGGCGCCATTGACGAGCTCAATTCCCAGATAGGTCTGCTGATGGCCGAAATACCCGAGAATGAGCCGGTATTATTGGCTCAACTCATATTGCTGCAGCAGGAGCTGTTTGATTTGGGCGGAGAGCTGGCGTTTTCCAGCGAGGCGCAGAATGCCTCTCTGTGGCAGGTCAATGAGGCCTGGACGGCGCGGCTGGAGCAACAGATTGACGCCTACAGCGTCCAGTTGCCGGTATTGCGCAATTTCATTCTGCCGAGCGGATCACGGGCGGCGGCGCAGGCCCATGTGGTGCGCACCTTGACCCGTCGCTGTGAGCGGTTGCTGCTCGGCTTGAGCCGGGAAGAGCAGGTGAACCCTGCGATCCTGCCCTATCTGAATCGGCTAAGTGACTGGTTTTTCACGGTGGCCAGATACTTGCTGGTCTCTGCCGGCACCCCGGAAGTGCTCTGGGTCAAGGCGGCAGACAGGCGCTGAGATGCCCGGCATGGAAACAATAAAAAACCTCGCATGGCGAGGTTTTTTATTGGGCGGGACTGTGCTTCAGATCAGATGGCAAAGTCTTCCACGGATTTGCCTTCGGCCACGGCCTTGGCAATGGCGGAGGGCATGCGGCCCTGGCCGGTCCAGGTTTTTTCCACGCCATTGTCCAGATAACGATATTTGGCGGGGCGGGGGGCACGTTTGCCTTTGCTGGCCTTGGTGCTCTCGGTGGCAACTGTGCCCACCAATTCAGCAGGATCTATCCCTGCGGCTTTCAACATTTCGGCGTATTCGGCAATTTTCTTCTGATGTTCTTCACGGGCCTGGCGTTCGGCAGATTCATCCTGCTGGCGCTCGGCGACCACCTCGGACAATTTCTGCAGTCCCTCTTCCAGTTGCTCCAAGGACAAATCGCGGCAGGCTGCGCGCAGACTACGGATATTCAGCAGAATTTTCAGAAATTCGTTCATATTAGCTACCACGCGAGCAGAAATATTAATGGGAAGGGCTGGTTTTTCGATAATTTATAGGGGGGATTGGCACCAAGTCAAGCCTGCCAAAATAATTAATTAGGCAGATAAATAAAGTCCGGAAATTATTCACGACGCCCGCTTTATTCTCATTGCAGGAGTTTCATTTCCGAATGAGTGCCGAGCAGATGAAAATATCGACCGCATCGTATTTTATGAACCATTTGACTACCATTTTTCCGCTTTTCGCCACACAAGCCTTGAAATTTAATCAAAAAACTTGCTATCACCCGGTGGCTCGATAAAATGTGCCGCGAATACCTTTAAGTAGAGGCGCGCTGCCTATGAGTAACCGAGCGGAGGGTGATGCCTGCGATGCTCGATGAAAGGAGTCGGCGCCGAAGTGACCAGGCCATCATACCGGGTTGCTGGTTCTGCATCGAACAGGTGCAGGACTGCCATAGTCATCCACTATGGAGCGCTACCTGAAGGGGCTGAGGAGTATGCCCGCCCTGGGTTTTGTTTCTTTGATCCTCTCGGTAGATCTCCACCTGTTGTCTTTAGGTGCAAAGAGATCATGGACATCGTTCATTACGCCGACTCCGGTTGGTCTGTCGTTCCCCCCCTGTTGGCCGTCGCCCTTGCGATAATCACCCGCCGCGTCCTGGTGTCGCTGGGGGTGGGCATAGTCGCCGGCAGTCTGCTGCTCAACCAGTTCTCCCCCCTCGAATCTCTGCATTACATGCTGAACACTGTGCTCAAGATCTTCTGGGTCGACGGTGCGCTCAACCGGGACAACGTCAACATGATCCTGTTCATGTTGCTGCTGGGGGGCCTCATCAGCCTGATGAGCGTCTCCGGGGCGACCCGGGCCTTCGCCGAGTGGGCCGAGCGCCGCGCCAAGACCCGCAAGGGGGCCAAGGCCCTCACCGGCATGATGGTCTTCGCCTTCTTCATCGACGACTTCTTCCACAGCCTGTCGGTGGGGGCCATCTGCCGCCCGGTCACCGATCGCTTCCAGATCTCCCGCGCCAAGCTGGCCTATCTGCTGGACTCCACTGCGGCACCGGTCTGCGTGCTGATGCCCATCTCCTCCTGGGGCGCTTATATCATCGCCCTGGTGGGGAGCATCATGGCGGCCCATGGCCTGACCGATCAGAGCCCCATTTCGGCCTTCGTCGAGATGATCCCGATGAACCTCTACGCCGTGTTCACCCTGATCATGGTGCTGGTGGTGATCGCGTTCCAGCTCGACATCGGCTCCATGCGTCAACACGAGCAGTGGGCGCTGGAAGGCAAGCTGTGGGATGAGTCCAAGGGGCGTCCCATCGGGCTGGACATGGAGTCTCCGGAGGAGAGCAATGGCGGCATGATCGACATGGTGCTGCCGATCCTGACCCTGACCCTGGCAACCGTCTACTTCATGATAGATTCCGGCGCGGCCGTGCTGGCCGGCAAAGGCCTGCCATTCAGCGTGCTCGGCTCGTTCGAGAACACCAACGTCGGTTCTTCCCTGGTCTATGGCGCCCTGTGCAGTCTGGTTGTCTCCATCGGTCTGGCCATGCGCCTCAAGCTGGGTGCCAAGAACTGGATGAAGGCGGCTCCGCAAGGGATCATGGCCATGCTGCCCGCCATCAACATCCTGTTGTTCGCCTGGACCATAGGTGCCGTGGTGCGTGACGTTGAGACCGGCAAGTACCTGGCCTCCATGGCCAATGGCAATCTGCCGATCGAAGTGTTGCCGGCTGTGGTATTCATCCTCTCATGCGCCATGGCCTTTGCCACCGGTACCAGCTGGGGTACCTTCGGCATCATGCTGCCGCTCGCCGGCGACATGGCCGCCGCCAGCGACATCAGCCTGATGTTGCCGATGCTGGCAGCTGTGCTGGCGGGCTCGGTGTTCGGTGATCACAGCTCGCCCATCTCCAGTACCAGCATCCTCTCGGCCACCGGCGCCGGCTGCCATCACATCGATCACGTGATGACTCAGCTGCCCTATGCGCTGGCCATCGCCTTCGGTGCGGCCATGGGTTACCTGGTCATGGGGATGATGCACTCTGTGCTGGCGGGCTTCACGGTCAGCGGACTCTGGTTCCTGATCTTCTCCGGTTACCACTTGCGCAAAGCTCGGATGCAGCGCGCCCTGGCCGTCGCATAAAGAGAACAAGGGGCCCACGGGCCCCTTGGTTTTGGCAGGTGCTTTGGTTAGCATGCGCCCCATCAATCCCGTTTCGGAACCCCATCATGGCTTCACTGCACTACAAATTCGCCACCATGAACTCGGGCAAGTCGACCCAGCTCATCCAGGCCCACTTCAACTATCTGGAGCGTGGCATGGTTCCATTGGCCATGACCCCCGCCATCGACGATCGCTTCGGGCCGGGGATCATCAGCGCCCGAGTCGGGCTGGAGCTGAAGGTGGAGGTGTTCAGTGACAGCTGCGATCTGTTCGAGATGGTCAAGGCGCGCCACGGCGAGAAGCCTATCGACGTGTTTATCGTCGACGAGGCGCAGTTCCTGACCCGCGAGCAGGTCTACCAGCTGGCTCGCATCGTCGACGAGCTCAAGATCCCGGTCATCGCTTATGGCCTCAAGACCGATTTTCGTGGCGAGCTGTTCCCCGGCTCCTACCATCTGCTCTGCCTGGCGGACAAGTTCGAGGAGCTCAAGAGCATCTGCTGGTGCGGCAACAAGGCGCACATGAACTCGCGGGTCAACGAGGCAGGCCAGGTGATGCGCGACGGCGAGCAGGTGGAGATAGGAGGCAACGACCGTTATGTGTCGCTTTGTCGCAAGCATTATCTGGAAGGACGGGCTTACAAATAAGTCCGCAGCATGAATAAGGGTGCCTCGTGGGCGCCCTTTTTTGTCGACGGACGGTTCAGTCTATCTCTATGTCTACCGGCGCTATGATGGGGTCGGCCACCGGCAGGCGGTGGAACAGCTGGCGAAAATGTTGCTGTACCCGTCCTATATCGATGAGCGACATGCCGGAGGCAAAGCCGAACCAGACATAGAGACCGGTGAGATCGCGAAACATCGGGGGCAGATAGCGGGGGGCATCGATGAGCCCCTCCAGATAGTGCTGATAGAGCACGGGGATGTCGTCCAGGGTCACCTTGCCGACGAACAGCATGGGCAGGATCTCCGGCACCCCTTCCAGCACCGCGCTGCGGATGAAGTTGACCGTCTCCACATAGCCTCTCACGTAGGAGAGATCCTTGGTGAAGCAGGCGCCTCCCTCGACCATGCCGCCCCTAAACACTCGCTGGGTGATCTTGTAGGCATCGTGTTCGCTGGCACCCTTCTCGACGAAGTGCCGGAATACCTCGATGAAGTCGGCGCCGCGCTCCGCCATGTCGATAGCCATCACCCGATCCGAGATGCGCTTGGCCCTGTCCGGGAAGGAGCTGAAGGTGAGAGTCTCGATGAGCACAGCCAGCCCCTCCTGGCAGGCGGTGATGCGCGGCGAGCCGGCGCCCAGCCAGGTGGCGTAGGATTGCTGGCGGCCGTTGAGGGTGGTGCCCACGTGCACCCAGCCCTCGTGCACCTCCAATACCTGCAAGTCCAGCTCGGAGAAGCGGGCGTGGGAGCTCAGCTTGATGTAATCCCCCCCGGCGGCGGCATCGGAGACGATGCCATCGCTCAGCTTGACCTGCACAGTGCCGTCGCTGAAGTAGTTCGACAGCTTGCCCTGCAGTTTGGCCACCGCTGCTTCCCCTTCGAACTCCTTGGGGTAGGGGCGCACCAGGTGGCGGGCGCCGGGTAGGGAGAAGATGTCGCACAGGCGGGCTCCCAGCTCCTTTAACGTCTTGCGATCCCCGCGCAGGTGATCGCTCGCCGAGCCGTACAACAACTGGCTGTAGCGCTGAAAGTCCGGCTGACCGCGCTGGCGCAGCATCTCGATGACCACCATGTACTGATCCACCGTCTCTTGCAGGATCCGGCCGAGATCATCCTGCGGCCCCAGCTTTCTGCGGATCCTGTCCCTCAGCTCCTTGAGCTCCAGGTATTTGTTGCGGGGATCGAAATCGAGGGGGAGGGCCTGATAGAAGTCGGCATCGATGGCGGGCAGCACTCGTCCGCCCTTGGCGAGAAACTCGGTCTGCAGGTGGCGGGGCCACTTGATGGCATCCAGGATGCGAATGGGTTTTTGCAGGGCGAGCAGTTCATCCGAGAGGGATTTCAGGTGCAGGCGATACTTTTCTTGGATGGTCATCGAGCCTTCTGTGGAGGCGAGTGTGGTGCGAGAATGGCTGAGTATATGCATAGCGCTTGCCAAAAAGAAGCGAGACCAGGGGTGATCCCGCCTGTGCGCTTTTGGTTGTCGGAAAATTGGTTTAGACTGCGCCCCTTGATCCTTATTGTGTTCGTGAAAATGATGAATATCCCCAGCTCTGAAATGATAATGCGTTGGCTGCAGCAGGCCCGGATCGAGCACTATGTGTGCGATCAGTGCCACGGCATCCACATGGTCTCCCTGCAGTCCGTCGAGGGCATCCAGGAGAGCCGGATCTTCGTGGAAGAGGAAGGGTTGCTGTTTTCATCCGAACTGGAGGTGCGCCCCTCATCCCTGTTGCCTCTGGTGGCCGAGCTGGGTCGTCTCAACATGCAATACCCGTCCCTCAAGGTGTTCCTCGACATCATAGATGACAACCTGCCGCGCCTCGTCGTGGGCCACACCGTCTTCACCAAGGCGGGTCTCTCCGTCGAGCAGTTCCTGCTGTTTGTCGAAAGCACCACGGCGGCGACCCATGAAGTGGTGTCTGAATGTGAACGCCTCGGCTTCCTCAATCTGCCGGAGATCCAGGTCGCACCGGAATCTGTGCACTGAGTTGCGCGTTTAATGTGCGAACGGTTTGCGGCAGCCAAAAAGCCGTTGACGTCGGCGGGGCTTTCCCCTAAATTACGCCCCGTTCCGGCGCAAACGGTGCAGAACATTACGTGGAGATTGAACACGTTAAACAGCGGTCGAAAATTTGGTGAGGTGTCCGAGTGGCTGAAGGAGCACGCCTGGAAAGTGTGTATACGGCAACGTATCGAGGGTTCGAATCCCTCCCTCACCGCCAAATATAACCCGTTGAATTTCAACGGGTTTTTTCATTTCTAGACTTACGTGATTTTTTTCCTGGATCAACTGGGTGGAACAATCATGTATCTGAGCAAAAATGCCTCCGGCACCTACTACACTCGGCTTCCCTTGCCCAAGAATTTGCGTGACCGAGGCTTGCCGTTTGCTATCCGCACTTCCCTCCTTACCAAAGAACGTCAAGTTGCCGTAGACCGTAATCTGGTGCTGGCGGCGCGTGTCCGCACCCTCATTGCGGCGACACCTGCCGATGCCACGACCCATAGTTTTCATGCCTGGATCAGAGCTGAGATCGATGCATTCAAAGCGGCGGGCTTTACCGTACCGCAATATCATGCTCTTTCTGTTGCGCTTTCGTCCGTTCCCCAGACCATCAAGCAACCCGTCGATACCTCTCCACCTACTACAGGGGTCCCCCTCAGACAGGCGCTGACGAAGTTTATTGAGAGTAAGGCCAGTGAGGGGATCCAGCATAAATCCGTCGGACAACTCCAACTGCGGGTTCAGGCGTTCGTCACTTGGGCCAAGGGGCACATGGTCGATGAGATAACGCCTGCCCTAGCTCAAGCCTTCCGTAACACTCTGCTCCGTAACGACAGTATCAGCTTCAAAACCAAATCAGATTACCTTGCCGCCACCAAGCAGTTCTTCCGCTGGTGCATGATCCTGGGCTATTGCAGCCGCAACCCGTTCGACAGCTTAACGGCGGGCAAGAAGCCAGTGAAAAAGCGGGCAGATGAAGCCAGGGTACGCTGGCATCGCCCGCAACTGGACACCCTGTTTGCGAGCCTGCGAGCCAAACAATCCCAAAAAGGCAAAAAACTCAAGCCCCAGGACTTCTGGGTGCCGCTGCTCTGCCTCTACGCCGGACTGCGCCCGTCTGAGGCATGTCAACTCAAGACCCGGAACGTCAAACAGATCGAGGGGATCTGGTGTCTGGTGGTCGAGGCGGGCGAAGAAGATCAGCAGCTCAAGACGGCCAACGCCTACCGTGATGTTCCGCTGCACAGTGCACTGATCAGACATCACTTCCTAGAGTATGTCGGCCACTGCCGTAGCCAGGGCAGCCAGTACCTGTTTGACGATAAACCCTCGGGCCAGGACGCCGACTGGTCACACAACCTGGTGTGTCGGTTCCAGCGCCATCTCACCAATGCAGGCATTGTCGGTAAGGGGCGGCCGACGATCTATGGCATGCGCCACACCTTTGTTGATGAGTTGCAGCAGGCGGATGTGGCAGAGCACATCGTGGCGGAGCTGGTAGGACACAGCAAGGAGGGGCTGACCTTTGGCCGCTACGGCAAACGGGTGAGCATTGCCCTGTTGAAAGCGAAGATCGAGTTGATACCGGCGGATCTAGTGACCGTCATTTGAAGAGAGGCCACCTGAGCTCTGGATATGTCGCTAAGCGCTGTATGTAGCGGTTAGCGCCCCTCCCAGACAGCATGACATCTGGTGCCATAGCCAGGGCGCAGGAGCCAACCCATCTCAATACGGTGGGTCGTTGCAGTACCAATTCATATCATGCGCCCATGTCAATATTAGCCCCTATAAATATTTGTAAATATAAATATTGACATCCATAAAAATGTGTGATCGAAATGTGTTGACATGGTGCTTGAACGCTCGTAACCTGCTGGCAAGAGTTAGCTGGAATGAGAGCAAATGACCTATGACAAGAACCCGCAGGCCACAGAACTAGATCGAAAAACTGTTGCAGATGCATTGACTGAAAACCTGACGATCAAGAAAAACCAGTACGCCCAATCAACATTTAAGGCCTATTATCGAAAGACAAAGCAACTTCAGACGCTGATTGGAAAAGAGCTATTGGTTACGGTCACCACGACCAAATTAGAGTTAATGATTGCCAAACTCCTTAAGAGGTATAAGGGTAATACCGTTAATCATTACCTCGATATTCTCAGGCAGGTGTTTGCCAGAGCCAAGAGTGATGGCCTGATAGCATTGAGCCCGATGGATAGCATCAAGAAATGCCGGTTTGAGATTGAAGAGCCGCAACCCTTTCTAAAAAAAGAGATAAAACTCTTGCTGCAACGGCAAGAAAGCAATCCGATTGAAGTGGCATTAATCCAATTAGGGCTTGCAACCGGATTGCGGATCAGTGAATTACTGGCTGTGAGCGTTGAAGCATTTGATCTAGACAAACGGATCTTGACGGTAGATCTCGCGTTGGTTGATGGTGCTTATAAGACGCCAAAAACCAAAGGATCGCTGCGGAAGATTGAGCTGACTGAACAGGGAATAATAGCCGCACGTATCTTGATAGCACAGGCTAGCCATCGTAGGCCCAGATCGATCACGGTAACCCAGACAGATAATCGCACTAAAAAGATAATTAGCCGTACCTTGGTAGCCTATAACCGCCCAGCAAGGCGACCCTACGCCTCGGTTGACGAGTACAGGGAAACATTTTTTCAGCCGCATTGTGACCTGGTGGGTGTCAAATACCGTGGACCATCTCAGCTGCGCCACACCTACGCGAGCCAACTGTTGTCTGCTGGCGTGAACGTAGAGTGGATTGCCCGGCAAATGGGGCACAACGGGACTGCGATGATCGAGCGCCACTATGGTCGATGGTTGACCGAGGATGCGGCTGACTTTGGTGCCAAAGCAGAAGTGGCCCTACACGATTGTATTCATGGTGATGATCCCGGACTGGTTGAGGCATCCAAATCCGTGCCAGCCATATTACCACCTGTTGATTTGAATGCACTGATGGCTAACCCACAGATGCACCAGCAATTAATGGCGTGGCTACAACAGGCACTGAGCAATACGGTAGTGACGGGCAACAGAATTTAGCAAAATAAACAGAATTTCCAGCAGCCAGAATATTGGTTGTACGGATAGTTGTAGGCAGAATTTGTACGGCATCGTATCAGGCAAAAGCACATGGATAAAAAGTGTGTTTTTGACAAATCGTTTTTTGGCGAAAAGTAATAAGAGCAAGGTCACTCCTACACCGTACAAATTGCGTTCCGCAATGTACGGTGTACGGAGCCTTGCCATGGCTGTCGCCCTGGACCTACCTGGGCTGCCGCCCAGACCCGCTAAATATATAAATTAGAGCTGTTCAGCAGCCAGGAGACAATACGTGGGAAAAGAAAATAAAAAATTAAGGAATAGCAAAAATAATACTTTACGTGAGGAGCTGACAAGAGATCCTGATCTCATGCTGCTCATTGAAAGGGCCGTTATCAGGTGCATCAATGACGATATCGCTGTCACTATTAACGGTATAGCTAGAGATGTAAATATGGATACAGACATCGTTCGACAAATGCTGCCGAGTTTTACAGAGATCCGTGATCATCGAATCGAGCTACGCTGCACATATGAGGAAAAACGTCGTTGGGAGAAAAAGGCTAAAAATGCAAGCATCACTGTATCGAGGTTAGCATCTCAATCTCTCACAAAATTGAAAATCGTCATTTCTCCAGCAGAAACATTACGCGACACAATAAATAATCTTATTGCGCAACAGACCGGGTTTTATAACAATTTCAATCAGCTGGTAAAATGGTGTAACTCCCATAAGGGCGATGTAAATCTACTTTTTATTTTATACGAACTCAGGGAACTAGAAAAACAACATAAAGAGCAGGTTGATAAAATCAACGAGATGTTATCACCACAATTAACACAGCCATCTCGGGTTATACGCCATGACAAAAGCGATACTGCGACCCCAGACACTACATGGTCACACTCAGGTGAGGATGACGAGGATGCAGTGGAGGTAAATCCAGCATTAATCGAGAGTGAGTATGAGGAGCATGAGCTATGGCGGTGATTAGATTTTTTGCAACCAATGGGCATCGCCAGACTAAATCCAGCGCCCCAATAGATTACCTACTGGGTATCTACAGCGCTCTGACTCCGCAACAAAAAAATGAGCGTAGTACAATCGCTGATGCGATTAGGGTTGCTCGTGATAAAAATGACGCTCCATTGGTTCATCGGTTGAACCAACAACTGAGACTGATCCATGGTGTACAACGGACTCCACCACCTGAGCTGTTGGCTGGAAATCCACGAGACATTACTTATGCAATCGAGATATCGCCACATAAATATAAATACACCAGCGGTGTCATTGCACATGCAATTGAGGACAACCAGGCGCTGAGCTCCAATCCTGATATTGCTCAGGAATTTCGTGCATTGATGGAGGAGCTGGTTTTTGCTGGATTACCCATAGAGGACAGGATGATCTTGTGGGTACAACATACGCATGAACAAAATCTGGAGAATCATTTCTTAATCCCACGGATTAATCTTCGCACTGGAAAATATTTCAACCCTCACCCACCAGGTGCGGAAGGAGATTTTAATGCGATCCGCGATTACCTCAACCTGAAACATAACCTCGCACGTCCAGATGATCCGCAACGCCAGAGGCTGACAGGAACAATACCACGGTACAGTAAAAATGCGGACTTGATTGCAGCGTTATCTGATGCGGTGCAGTTACGGGTAACTCAGGGCAGGGCCGACGCATGATC
>NZ_CDBZ01000146.1 GCF_000819985.1 Aeromonas media
CCGTCCCGGTGAACGGTTACAACTCGAAGAGCTTCTGCTGGTCCTGGTTTATCCCCTGAATGATGACACGGGTTCTGTTGTCGGCGACAGCGTAGTTGATCAGAAAGTCTCCTTGGGCAGATAGCTGGTCCTGATAAATACTCGAGCAGATATCTGAATAAATACCATCATCAAAGCTCCAAATCATCTGACCAGTTCTGTTCTGACTGTCAATGTCGAAGATGGTAGCTTGGCTGGTCGCGAGGTCGATGCCAGCAGGAGTGCCAGATGGGTTATTGAAACTTCTCCGTCCGTTGTTGAACAGCATCAATTTCCCTTCTTTGGTTATAGATACTGCGTGCTGCCCTATAGGCACTTGTCCTGAGGAGAGTGATAGAGCCAGCTTCTGTAAAGAAGGGTAGGAGTACCAGTGCTTGGTTTCGTCCCCCAGCAACCAGATGATCTTCCCTGTGTTGTAATCCAGTTTCACCACGAAGTTTTCACGGCTGGAGATCAGTAAGGTGTCATCAGCTGGATCATAAGTGGCTGCGTTTATGTGGAACCAGTCCGCACCATTTCTGACAAAGTTGCTGGGGTCATCCCCCTCCTGCACCATATATTCAGAAAATATCTTACCGAGGTCCCATTCTTTAATCACATTGCCAGACCCATCTATCTCAATTAAAAATGATTCTATTTTCAACGTTCCATCTGTGGTGCCATCGAGTTCAATTAACATGCCTTGTTTACCAAAGTCTATATTATGATGAAAATAAGCATCGCTACCCATAACTGTACCATTGATGTGTAAAACATCAGCCTTACCATACAGAGACAATACATCAATAGCGGTGGCTTTACCTTTTATTGTCCCTGTCCAGAATGCATTTTTTATAAAAGCAGATGAGCTGGATACTCTTTTAATGTCTGCATCCCAGCGTACCTCACCATCGACATCCATGATGATCGGAGATTTCAGTGCCCCTTTTAGATAGAAATAACTATAACTTGGTGTGACGGTGGGCTTTATGCTGATGCCAACGTTGTCATAAATACCCGCACTGTCAACATAGGTGGCCGCGGGGATCATCTTCTGAAATGAGTAGATGCTGTCATCGATATACTGAATGTCTATTGTGAGTTCATTCAGATAGTCGCTGTAGAGGCCAAATATTGGAACTTGGATACTGTTATTTGTAGCGTCAAATAGTCCATTGTTGGATAGATAGCTCCAATCATATGTGGCAGAGACAGGCTTGGCAAAATTGCCATCTTTTGTCTTTATACGGAAGGAGATGTTTTTTATTTTGCCAGTATCCAGTCCATTCATATTTAATGCCGAAATAAACACTGACGTATGCTGATCATCTTCAATAACCTGTGTCGCAGGGTCATAAGCAGATTGCTCGGCCAGAGTCTTGCTGTCATTGCTACTGTCGCATCCATATAAGCCGAAACAGCACATGCCAAGAATAAGTATTTTTTTGTGGTTCATCATAAACATCATCCCTATGTTAATGAACAAGATTCATTGTAGTGAAAAAATCATGGTTGAGTTAAAAGATAGGCCGTATATACTGGCGCCATCTTGTCGGAGTGCTGACCGTCGAACGACGCAAAGCTGAGACCGTTAATTCGGGATCCGTGGAACCTGATCAGGTTAAGACCTGCGAAGGGAAACAAGGGTAACTTGCGAGTTGCCGCGCCGGGGGAGTCGCCACTTCCCCCTTGCCAGGAGGGGGAACCCCGGGCAAGAACAGGCGCACAGGAGGGCGGTCGTCCCACCGCTTGCCCGTCAGGGCGGCGAATGTCCCCCACAAGGGGGCGGGACGGCAGAGCAGGGATGATGCATCCCGCGCTCGCTCCCTCTCGAGAGCGCACCCAGATTGCAAGTTCATCACTTCTCCTCGAACTCCAGACAAGCAAACACCCATAACTTCAACCAGTTAATGTGAGTTTTGCTATGTCTACCTCTTCTGAAAACAGCAAGTCCGTGCCCGCCAGCCGCCGGGAGCAGCGCTCCAGTGCCCAGGCCTTTATCGACAACCTCAAGGGCATGGCCCATCCCAACTCCAGACGCATTTTCATCCAGGGTTCCCGTCCCGATATCCGGGTGGGGCTGCGGGAGATCGTCCTGGCTGACACCTTCGTCGGCGGCAGCAAGGAGGAGCCCCAGTTCGAGCCGAACGATCCCGTGCCCGTCTACGACACCTCGGGGGCCTATGGGGACGAGAGCGCCGAGATAGACGTGCGCCGCGGTCTGCCGCGCCTGCGTGAAAACTGGGTGCTGGAGCGTGGCGACACCGAAGCCCTGGATGATCTCAGCTCCGCCTTCACCCAGGAGCGCCTCGCCGACGAGGGGCTGGATCACCTGCGTTTCGATAATTTGCCCAAGCCGCTGCGCGCCAAGCCGGGTCGCCGGGTGACCCAGCTGCACTACGCCCGTCAGGGGATGGTCACCCCCGAGATGGAGTTCATCGCCATTCGCGAGAACATGGGTCGCGAGCGGGTGCGCTCCGAGTTGCTGCTGCGCCAGCATCCGGGCCAGGGCTTCGGCGCCCGCCTGCCCGAGAACATCACCCCCGAATTTGTGCGCGATGAAGTGGCCGCCGGCCGCGCCATCATCCCGAGCAACATCAACCATCCGGAAGCCGAGCCCATGATCATAGGCCGCAACTTCCTGGTGAAGATCAACGCCAACATAGGCAACTCGGCGGTCACCTCCAGCATCGAGGAGGAAGTGGAGAAGCTGGTGTGGTCCACCCGTTGGGGCGCCGACACCGTCATGGATCTCTCCACCGGCCGCTACATCCACGAGACCCGCGAGTGGATACTGCGCAACAGCCCTGTGCCCATCGGCACTGTGCCCATCTATCAGGCGCTGGAGAAGACCAACGGCATCGCCGAGGATCTCACCTGGGAGCTGTTCCGCGACACCCTGCTGGAACAGGCCGAGCAGGGGGTGGACTACTTCACCATCCATGCCGGCGTGCTGCTGCACTACGTGCCCATGACCGCCAAGCGCCTCACCGGCATCGTCTCCCGTGGCGGCAGCATCATGGCCAAGTGGTGCCTCTCCCACCACAAGGAGAACTTCCTTTACCAGCATTTCCGCGAGATCTGCGAGATCTGCGCCGCCTACGACGTGGCGCTCTCTTTGGGCGACGGCCTGCGTCCGGGCTCCGTCTATGACGCCAACGACGAGGCCCAGTTCGCCGAGCTGCACACCCTGGGCGAGCTCACCAAAATCGCCTGGGAGTACGACGTCCAGGTGATGATAGAGGGGCCGGGTCACGTGCCCATGCACATGATAGAGCGCAACATGACGGAGCAGCTCGAGCACTGCCACGAGGCGCCTTTCTACACCCTGGGCCCGCTCACCACAGACATAGCCCCCGGCTACGATCACTTCACCTCCGGCATAGGCGCCGCCATGATCGGCTGGTACGGCTGCGCCATGCTCTGCTACGTCACCCCCAAGGAGCACCTGGGGCTGCCAAACAAGGAGGACGTGAAGCAGGGCCTCATCACCTACAAGATCGCCGCCCATGCCGCCGACCTTGCCAAGGGGCACCCGGGCGCCCAGATCCGCGACAACGCCATGTCCAAGGCGCGCTTCGAGTTCCGCTGGGAGGATCAGTTCAACCTGGCGCTGGATCCCGAGACCGCCCGTGCCTACCACGACGAGACCCTGCCCCAGGAGTCCGGCAAGGTGGCCCACTTCTGCTCCATGTGCGGCCCCAAGTTCTGCTCCATGAAGATCACCCAGGACGTGCGTGACTACGCCGCCAAGCTGGAAGCGGTCGAGGTGAAACTGGTGGGCATGGATGGCCAGCAGGAGCGGGTGGTGGCCGAGGTGGAAAGCGGGATGCACCGTATGGCGGAGACATTCAAGGAGAAGGGGGGCGAGCTCTACCATCAGGCGGCTGCCCTCAAAGAGGAGCAGGAAGAAGCATGAGCACCAAACCCATCGTCTGGACCATAGCCGGTTCAGATTCCGGGGGGGGTGCCGGCATTCAGGCCGATCTGCATACGATGCACGCCCTCGGGGTGCACGGCTGCTCCGTCATCTCCGCCATCACGGCCCAGAATTCGGTGGCGGTGAAGATGGTGGATCCTGTGCTGATGCAGACCTTCTGCGCCCAGATCGACGCCCTCGGCGTCGATCTGCCCCCGGCCGCCATCAAGATCGGTCTGCTGCCGACCCGGCTCCATGTGGAGGTGCTGGCCCGGCGGCTCGATACGTTAAGCGCCCCCTTCGTGGTCTATGACCCGGTGGCCATCGCCAGCACTGGCACCCCTATGGCGGAGCCCAACATGCTGGCGGCGGTGCGCGAGCACCTGTTGCCAAGGCTGTCGCTCATCACCCCCAACGGCCCCGAGCTGGAAGCCCTGACCGGCATTCCGGCGACCAACCCCGCGCTGGTAAGAGCGGGCGCGGCCAGGCTGCGGGAGCTCGGTGCCCGCGCCGTCCTGGTGAAGGGCGGTCACCTTGAGTGGGGCGGGGATCTCTGTCTGGACTACTACCAGGATGAGCTCCGCGAGTTCTGGCTCGCGGCGCCGCGCCTGAATACCCGCCATGGCCACGGCACCGGCTGCTGTTACGCCAGCGCCATCGCCGCCGTGGTGGCGCTGGATTACCCGGTGGAAGACGCCATCACCCTGGCGCGCGCCTACCTGCAACAGGGGTTGGCGGCAGCGCAGGGAGTGGGATCGGGCCCAGGCCCTATCGCCCATCTCGGTTGGCCCGGGGATCTTGCCCACTTCCCCCGCGCCGTGCTGGCGGGATCAACGCTGGATCGCCGCTTTGGCCTTTATGAGGCGAGCAGCGCTCGCCTGCCACAAGGGCCCTTTGCCTCGACCGAACACCACCTTGGCCTCTATCCGGTGGTGGATTCGGTGCAGTGGTTGGAGCGGCTGCTGGAAGCCGGGGTCAGGACACTGCAACTGCGCATCAAGGATCTGCCCGCCGATGCAGTGATGCCCGCCATTGCAGCGGCGGTGGCCCTGGGGAGCCGCTTCGGGGCCCGGCTCTTTATCAATGATTACTGGCAGCAGGCCATCGAGGCTGGTGCTTACGGTGTGCATCTGGGTCAGGAGGATATGGAAACGGCGGATCTCGCCGCCATCCAGGCCGCCGGGCTGTGCCTTGGCATCTCCACCCACGGCTACTTCGAGCTGATGCGGGCCCGCGAACTCGCCCCCTCCTATATAGCGCTCGGCCATATCTTCCCCACCAATACCAAGGCGATGCCGTCCCGCCCCCAGGGGCTGGTGCGGTTGCATCACTACCGCGCCCTGATGCAGGCCTGGCCGACTGTCGCCATCGGCGGCATCGGCGAGGATCGCGTGGTTGCGGTGCAGGCAAGCGGGGTCGGCAGTATCGCCCTGGTCTCCGCCATCACAGGGAGTGACGACTGGCGAGGGGCCACGGCTCGTCTGCTGGCTGCCGTGGGGGCCGGGGATCCGGCGCGCTCCGCCAGAGCAGCGCAGGAGGTGGAACATGCTCTCTGACGAGGCGTCGCTGAGTGACGAAGAGTACCTGAGATACGGCAGGCAGCTGATGCTGGCCGAGATAGGGGAAGAGGGGCAGGTGAGGCTCAAGGGCAAGTCGGTGCTGATCGTCGGCCTGGGTGGCCTCGGTTCGCCGCTGGCCCTCTATCTCGCCGGGGCCGGGGTGGGGACGCTCTGGCTCGCCGACGGCGACACCCTGGATTCCAGCAACCTGCCGCGCCAGATCCTGTTCGATGGGGAGGGGCTGCGCCGCTCCAAGGCGGAGCTGGCCCGGGAGCGGTTGGCTGCCCACAACCCCCATGTGGAGCTGATCGCCATCAACCAGCGTCTCGATGGGACTAGCCTGCCCGGCTTCGTGGCCGAGGTGGATCTGGTTGTCGACTGCTGCGACAACCTCGCCAGCCGCCACGCCATCAACGCCGCCTGCGTCGAGCAGGGCAAGCCCTGGATCTCGGCGGCCGCCGTCGGCTGGCAGGGTCAGCTGATGGCGCGCAGCGCCCCTGAGCATGCCTGCTACGCCTGCCTCTACCCGGCTGATACCGAAGTAAGGGAGAGCTGCCAGAGCAGCGGCGTCACCGGCCCCCTGGTGGGGGTGATGGGCTCATTGCAGGCGCTGGAAGCACTCAAGCTGCTGCTGGGGCGCCCCAGCCCGGTGGCGGGCACCCTGCGCCGCTTCGATGCCCTGGCCCATGAATGGCAGACCTTGCGCCTGCCCGCCGACCCCGACTGCCCGGTCTGCGGCAGCACCAACCCGGCCCTGAAGGATTAACCATGAAGATCCGATTGAACGATATCGAGCTGACGCTGCCCACCGGCCAGCGCCTGACTGAGTTGCTGGCGGTGCAGGAGATTGCTCCTCAGGGGGTG
This sequence comes from Aeromonas media, assembly GCF_000819985.1. Lineage (GTDB taxonomy): Bacteria > Pseudomonadota > Gammaproteobacteria > Enterobacterales > Aeromonadaceae > Aeromonas > Aeromonas media. The sequence continues at coordinate 6,361 of NZ_CDBZ01000146.1, forward strand.
GCGGTGGCCCTCAACGGCGCCGTGTTGCCCCGCAGCCGCTGGCCAGACACCCGCCTCAATGACGGGGACGAGATCCACCTTTTCACTGCCATCGCCGGAGGCTGAGATGCTGACCATAGCGAACCATATCTTCTCATCGCGCCTCTTTACCGGCACCGGCAAGTTTGCCCGTCCCGACTTGATGGCGGCCGCCATAGCGGCGAGCGGCTCCCAGCTGGTGACCATGGCCATCAAGCGCCTCGAGCCCGGCAAGCGCCACGATGATATCCTCACGCCGCTGCTGGCCCTCGGGGTCAAGCTGTTGCCCAACACCTCCGGCGCCAAGACAGCCGCCGAGGCGGTGTTTGCCGCCCACCTGGCCCGAGAGGCGCTCGGCACAAACTGGCTCAAGCTGGAGATCCACCCCGATCCCAAATACCTGCTGCCAGACCCCATAGAGACCCTCAAGGCCGCCGAACAACTGGTGAAAGAGGGCTTCGTGGTGCTGCCCTATTGCGGCGCCGATCCCGTGCTCTGCAAACGGCTCGAAGAGGTGGGCTGCGCCGCCGTCATGCCGCTGGGCGCCCCCATCGGCTCCAATCAGGGGCTGGTGACCCGGGAGTTCCTCTCCATCATCGTCGAGCAGGCCAAGGTGCCCGTGGTGGTGGATGCGGGCATAGGTGCCCCTAGCCATGCGACCGCCGCCTTCGAGCTCGGCGCCGATGCGGTGCTGGTCAACACGGCGATTGCCGTGAGCGGCGATCCGGTCGCCATGGGCCGTGCCTTCGCGCTGGCCTGCGAGGCCGGTCGCAGCGCCTATAAGGCGGGCCTCGGGGCGCGCGGCAGCCAGGCTCAGGCCTCCAGCCCCCTGACCGATTTTCTGGGGGCGCTATGAGTCATGAGGCTGGAACGATGAGTGACTTCGAGCCTTTCGCACCACCCCAAGTGCGCCCGAGTGATAGCTCCCCTCTCCCTTTGGGAGAGGGGTTGGGGGTGAGGGCTGAGGAGCCTTCCTTTATCGACCGCTGGCAGGAGCTGGACTGGGACGACGTGGGCATGCAGATCCGCGCCAAGACGGCCCTGGATGTGGAGCGTGCCCTGAGCGCACCGCGCCGCACCCTGAGCGATTTTATGGCGCTGATCTCCCCGGCCGCCGAGCCCTTCCTACCCCGGATGGCGGAGCTGGCTGAGCGCCTCACCCGCCAGCGTTTCGGCAACACAGTGGGTTTTTACGTGCCGCTCTATCTATCGAACCTGTGCGCCAACGACTGCTCCTACTGCGGCTTCTCCATGAGCAACCGCTTGAAGCGCAAGACCCTGAATAGCGAAGAGATCGAGCGCGAGTGCCTGGCCCTCAAGGCGCGCGGCTTCGACAGCGTGCTGCTGGTGACCGGCGAGCACGAGACCAAGGTCGGCATGGACTACTTTCGCGAGCATCTGCCACGGATCCGCCGCCACTTCAGTACCCTGGCGATGGAGGTGCAGCCCCTGTCGCAAGCGGAATATGCCGAGCTGAAAACCTTGGGATTAGATGCCGTTATGGTCTACCAGGAGACCTATCACGCCCCCGCCTACGCCCGCCATCACCTGCGCGGCAACAAGCAGGACATCGCGTGGCGCCTCGCCACCCCGGACCGGCTGGGGCGCGCCGGCATCGACAAGATTGGCCTGGGGGCGCTGATCGGCCTGTCACCGGACTGGCGCGCCGACAGCTACTTCGTGGCCGAGCACCTCGCCTGGATGGAGCGCCACCACTGGCAGAGCCGCTATTCCCTCTCCTTCCCGCGGCTGCGCCCCTGCACCGGGGGGCTGGAGCCCGAGGTGACCATGTCGGACCGCCAGCTGGTGCAGCTTATCTGCGCCTGGCGCCTCTTCTCGCCGACCCTGGACTTGTCCCTCTCCACCCGAGAGTCCCCGGCGTTTCGCAACGGCGCCCTGCGCCTTGGCATCACCCAGATGTCGGCGGAATCGCGCACCCAGCCGGGCGGCTACGCCGAAGGGGATGCGGAGGAGCTGGAGCAGTTTGCCATCCACGACGATCGCACCCTGGGCGACGTGGCCGATGCCGTGCGGCAGGCCGGGTTGCAGCCGGTGTTCAAGGACTGGGAATCGTTTTTGGGCCGATAGGGGCGCCAGGCCCCCTTTATCGGTGGCATCCGGGGCGTTCAGCCAGACTCCGTGCCTGTGGCAAGCAGGCACGGCTGCGCCGTGCAATCGTAGGGTCGATTAGCCGGTAGGCGTAATCGTCCGTTCCGAGGCATGGTGTTGGCGGCAGGAGCCGTTGTGTATGGCACGGCCTTGCCGTGCAGGACGCGAGGCCGCTGGCCTCGAAGGGGTTTCGCCCGCCCTTCGGGCTGGGGCGAGTGACTTTGGAAAGACCCAAAGTCACCAAAGGTCTTTTCCCCCGCCAATCCGACCGCTGCGCGGTTTCCCTCGGGTCAGGTGCAAGGTCGGACGGACCGCCGCAGACGGCACTTTGGCCTTCGCCATCCATGGCTTCGGCCAAAGTCCGCTTCGAACATCCTGTTCTCGCGCCAAATCGGGTCGAGCTGTGCTCGCCCTTTCCCGATCTGGCCCCTGTGCCGGCAGCGTCTGCGCCATCATCCCTGATGGCGCTCCTGACCTTGCCTCTTCCCCTCGGCGGACTGGAGGGGGAACCAAAACCGTGCCCACCATAACCTCAGGGGGTAGTCGTAGGGGGCAATAAGCGGAGCGCATTGCACCGCTTTTGTTTGGTGGGGAGATCGAGGTGCAATTCACTTCGTTCATTGCACCCTACGTTTTGCTCCGTTTGAACCACATTTAACGACATGGTTGATTGTGGATTGGGCAAGGCATGGCGAATTACAAACGGGCATGGCAACCGGGGGGAACCTGGTTTTTTACGGTCGTGCTGGCTGAACGTCAGAACAACCATCTACTGGTCGAACGGATCGATCTGTTGAGAAAGGTTGTCAGGGAGGTGCAAGAGAATCATCCATTCCGGATCCACGGCTGGGTTGTCTTGCCCGAACATCTGCATGCCTTGCTTGAGCTGCCGGAAGGGGATACCAATTTTCCGTTGCGCTGGCGCCAAATCAAAAGCAAGTTTTCACGAGCAATCCCCAATTCGGAGGCTCGCTCAGAATCTCGTTGGCGTCGTGGTGAGCGGGGTATTTGGCAGCGTCGCTATTGGGAGCATCTGATCCGCGATCAGGAAGATTTCAATCATCATCTCGATTACATCCACATCAATCCCGTCAAACATGGATTGGTTACAGCCCCAAAAGATTGGCCATATTCCACCTTCCATCGTTGGGTTCAGCAGGGCAGGTATCCATTATCATGGGGCGATACCTCCATGCCAGAATATGAAATGCCACACGACAATAAATAGTCGGCATTAACGTGGTTAACGTAGGGTGCAATAAGCGGAGCGCATTGCACCTCCTTTTTAATCTCGAGACATAGAGGTGCTACCATCTTGAATGTAGCTTTTGGTGTGGAGTCATTGGAGCGCCAGCATAGCCATCCAATAAGTTTGGGTTTTTATCCAAATATTCGCGAGCCCAAGGTTGTAGATTAAATGCAAAACCATTACGCATATCGCCCATTCTTGCTGCCAGATAGGTAATACCTTTTGCACGTAGTCCAGCCATTACTCCATCATCCATACCAACATAAACCGTGTTCTGCTGTTCTTCTATGTATGCTATCAGGTAACCTTTTTCCTCTGGAGTCAAATTATGAAGTACCGCCTGTCGTTTCTTGAGTGTTTGTCTCTGACGATATCCCTGCATCAAAAAATGGAATAGTCTGGCTGCGCAAAATGATAGCGTGAGTAGAAAAGCCGGGCCCAAAAAAACTCTATATTCATTTCTAAAGCCGTCTACAGCTAGAGTTTTAGAATATCCTTCTGGCAAAAATAAAATGAGACCAAGAACAGATATAATGGCTACTAAGAATGCAGCTGGTATTTTTATGAAATAGTCAGAAAACGCTGTCAGTTTATCAATCATTGTTTCGCTTTCTCCTGAAAATTATCAAAATTACTATCATGACATGTAGACCAGTGTACTTCCGATGGAATTATGAATGAAGCATTGGAGTCTTTTGATGTGATATGCCCAGTGTTGTTATGAGCTGCACCTACTTGGTGACGACGTTTTACCACTACAGCCGCACATTTTTTGATGCGAGTCTTACCCTATTCGCCCTGATTACTCCCTATAACCCCACCGTCTCCAACTCACTAATGTCCCCGCCGCTGATCAATTTCAAATTCCGGCTGATCTGTTCCACCGGCCAGTCCCACCAAGCGAGGGCGTTGAGACGGGCTATGGTGTCGTCGTCGAAGCGGTAGCGGATCACTTTTGTGGGGTTGCCGCCGACGACGGCGTAGTCGGGCACGTCGGTGGTGACCACGGAGCGGGCGGCGATGATGGCGCCGTTGCCGACCCTGACGCCCGGCATGATCAGGGCGTCATAGCCAATCCAGACATCGTTGCCGATGACGGTATCTCCCTTGTAGGGGAGGCTGCCCGGTGCGGGGGCGGCGCTCTCCCAGCCGTTGCCGAAGATGAAGAAGGGGTAGGTGGAGAAGCCGGAGCTCTGGTGGTTGGCACCGTTCATGATGAACTTGACCCCGCGGGCGATGGCGCAGAACTTGCCGATGATCAGCTTGTCGCCGATGAAGGGGAAGTGGTAGAGGACGTTGCGCTCAAAGCCTGCGGAATCCTCCGGGTCGTCGTAGTAGCTGTAGTCGCCCACCTCGATATTGGGCCCCTTGATGGTGTTCTTGATAAAGCACATCTGGGGGAAGCCCTCCATGGGGTGGGGATTGGCGGGGTCGGGTCCGTGCATGGGGTGCTCCTCTGGGATCTGGGCTCAGGCTACCCTAACGGAACCGGACGGCCCCTCGCCACCTTTTTGTACGGCCCGGTTCGCCAACCTTTGTCGCCCCCGTCCCATATGCGCATCGACCCGGGGCCGGTTTATCTCTAGCATGGGAGGGAGGCGGAGCCGGGCTCCGTCATGCGGGCTTTTGGCGAAGTCCGTTCCACGGACTTCTGGCGGAGAGAAAAGATGAAGCTGCGTTCCTTGTTGATGGTGGGTGCCCTGCTGCTGGGCGGTTGTGCGGTCAATCCTTATGGCGGCACCCCGGCGCCGGTCGGCGAACCGGACAAGCCGGTGAGTCAGCCAGAGAAACCGGTGGCTGAACCCGAGGCGGTCAAGCCGCCGCCCAAACCCGTGGCACCGACCGGGCTGGCGGTCGCCATGGCGGATGCTTTCTTGAAGGCCCCCGAGGTGCAGGCACTGACCCGGGACGGCAGCCCTGTGCTGCTGTTGATGGCCCCTCAGAACGGCACGGGTGAGTCGTTCAACACCCAGTCCATGGCGGTGGCCATGATCCAGCGGATTCAGAAACAGGGCGGCTTTAGCTTCGCCGATCCCGGCCAGGTATCAGCCATCACCAGCCAGCTCGAGTATCAGCAGGGGGGGATGAATCCGGCCTCTTTGGTGCGTCTGGGTCGCCAGACCGGGGCCGGTTACATGCTCTACGGGGATCTCGTCTCCGAGGGGGGCCGCTACCGCCTCGCCATGAGCCTGATGGATCTGAAGAGCGGCGAGCTGCTCTGGAGCGGGAACCGCTCTGCCAGCCGCTGATCCCCTCATCACGGTCACCGAAAACGCCATCGAGCTCCTCTCGATGGCGTTTTTGTATCAAGGCGCCAGCGCGCTCGCCGCGAGCGCCTGTCATGGGCCGAGGGGCGCCATATCCCCCTTGCGGGTACTGACTGCGGGCCCGGGGGATAGCCGTTCACTACCGCACCCGCGGGTTCTGCCTCCACGTTGCCACGGCGTCCGGGCCGTATGCGATACTGCACGGGTCGTGTATAACAGACAACACAGGGCCCTCCCCGCAGACAAAAAGGAGCACAGATGGCGCTCTCAGTGGCACAACTCTATGAAGTGATGACCCAGCTGCCCGATCCCGTCTTCATTCTCAGTGAAGATGGTCATTACATCGAGTACATCGGCGGGGTGGAGCAGCAGTCATACCAGGATGGCAACCCGCTGATCGGCAAGCGGTTGTTCGACGTGCTGCCGGCAGACAAGGCGTTCTGGGTGATGGAGCAGGTGGCGCGTGCCCTGGCCAGCGGCCAGGTGCAGGTGGTGGAGTACGATCTCTCCCCCGCCGAGGTGGATGGCATCGATGCCGAGGCGGGTCCCCAGGGGATGCAGCGCTTCGAGGGCAAGATAGCGCCGCTGCCCTCCCTCTATGACGGCAAGCGGGCCGTGGCCTGGATGACCCGCAACATCACCCGCCAGCACGAGCTGCAGCGGCGGCTCAAGCGGCTTGGGGAGACGGATCAGCTCACCGGCCTCTACAATCGCCACTTCTTCTTCGATCAGTACCACCAGAGGGTGCAGGGTCAGCCGCTCACCGGCCTCATCATGCTGGATCTCGATCACTTCAAGCAGATCAACGATCGTTACGGCCATCAGGCCGGGGACAAGGTGTTGTGCCGCGTCTGCGACTGCGTGTCCGCCCAGTTGCGGGGAGAGGATCTGTTCGTGCGCAGCGGCGGCGAGGAGTTTCTGATCCTGCTGCCGCAGATAGACGAGGAGATATTGCTGAAGGTGGCGGAGCGGATCCGCGCCGCGGTGGCGGCCATGGAGCCGGATCCGGCCCCCGTCACAGTCAGTCTGGGCACCACCCTGATCCGGCCGGGGGAAGATCTCGGCACAGTGCTGGCCCGGGCGGACGAGTGGCTTTATCGGGCCAAGCGGGGCGGGCGCAACCAGGTGGCCCATGACGGGGATCCCTGAACATCACCCAGGCTTGCAACGAAGGAGGGCGACCCTGTGTCGCCCTCCTTCATTTGTCTGTGTCTGCGCCCGTCTCAGCCAAACAGCGTCGAGATGTTCTGGCCCGCCATCAGCAGGCCGATGGCCAGCACGCTGAACCAGACCAGGGTGGCAGTGACCAGGGCGTAGCCGAGGGCGACGAAGAGGCCGTCCCGTTGCAGCATGCCGATGGCCAGCAGCAGTATGGCCCAGGCGGGCATGGCGTTGGTGAAGGGAATGGCGCCGAGCGGCAGCATCAGCAGCAGGGCCGCCAGCATGATCAGCAGGCCGTTGCAGCGATTGATTGTGGAGCTGCCGGTCAGCAGCAGCAGGCGCGGCCGGATGAAACGGTCGATGCGGGCCAGCAGATCGGCCCCCTTGTGCAGGGCTGGCTTGAGGTGCTCGGCGGCGAAGCGGCGCTCCATCAGGATGGCGGGCAGCCAGGGTACCCGGTTGAGGGTGATGCCGATGCCGATGAAGAGGATCAGCAGGCCAAAGGGCGTACTGACGCCCGGGATGGAGACCGGCAACAGGAAGGGGACGGTGAGCAGCACGCAAAACAGCAGCATGCCCTGCTCACCCACCAGGGCCAGCATCTCCTTGAGGCTGATGTGGCTCTCCTCGATGGCGTGGGCGGTGGCCCTCAGGGTATCGGAGAGCGTGCTTTGTGGGTCGTTGAGTTGCGCGGCAACCATTCCTGAGATCCTCATCCTGTTGATGCCACCCCTGTGGCGCCGTCAGCTTACGTGGCAGAGGTTAATCCCAGATGAATAATGTGAGCCGGCGCAAGTTTTGATGGAAAGAGAGGGCAGGGAACGGGGGCGGGGGCGGGTCGCCAAAATGGGGCGATACAGCCACCATCCAGGGTCGGATGGAACAGGCTCTGATATGCTTTTGACGCAATCCATGCAACTAGGGAGAAGAGCGTGACGCGAGCGACGATGATGGTGCTGGGACTGTGCTTGCCGCTGACGGGCTGGGCGGTCGAGCCTGCCGCGCCGGGTTGGCAGCTGACCCCTTTCCTGGGTTATAGCTCGTCCATCGACTTCGAGGCGATGGATGAACCCGCCCCCACGCCCCACGTAGGCTCCCTGCAGGGGGAGAGCTCGGGCAACTGGGGCCTCTTCATCAGCCGGGAGGTGGATGATCCCGGCATGATAGAGCTGCTCTACAGCCATCAATCCACCCCCGTCTCCCCGGATCAGCCGGACAGGCTGACGGTGGATACCCTGCACTTCGCCGGGGCCCTGACCCTCTCGGACAACCTGATGGCGCCCTATATAGGCGCCGGGATCGGGGTGACCCGCTTCGATGCCTACGACAGCGAGACGGCCCCCTCCATGTCCCTGGCGCTCGGGGTACAGCCGCGCCTGGGGGAACATCTGGCGCTGCGGGCCGAGGTGCGCGGCTACGGCTCCCTGCTCAACGACGACAGCGCATTTCTCTGCAACCCCGAGGTCTGCGCCTTCCGGGTGCGGGGGGATCTGCTCACCCAGTGGCAGGCCAATATCGGCTTGACCCTGAGGTTCTGAGCCCCATGATGGGGCTCCCTTAATCAGACAAGGTGATGTGACCCTGTGCTACCCCTGCCCCGTGAACTGCCCGTTCTGCTGACCCCCAGGCTGCTGCTGCGCCCGCTCGGCGTGCAGGACAGTGCTGATCTGTTCGCCATCTACGGGGATCCCGAGGTGATGCGCTTCGTCGGGGAGCAGCCGTTTCCTGAACTTGCTACCGTCTCGCAGATGCTGGCAAGCGTCGAACGTTTGCTGGCTGTAGGGGAATCCCTGGAATGGGGATTGGTCCTGCGGGAGAGTGGCCACCTCGTCGGCACCTGCGGCCTGCACAGCTTCGAGACCGGTCTGCCTCAGGCAGAGCTCGGCTGCATGCTGGCACGCAGCCATTGGGGACGGGGCCTGATGGGCGAGGCGCTGAGCGCTGTGATGGAGTATGCCGGGGAGCTTGGCATTCATACCCTGCTTGCTGATATCGAGCCGGACAATCTGCCCAGCCAGCGGCTGTTCCGGCGGCTGGACTTCGTCTGGCAGCAGGGCACCCTCTACCGGCTGGAGCGATAGGCGGGGATCAGGAGATGCCCCTGGTGATGCGGCTCAGGGGCTCGTTGACGTCAAACACCTTGTACTGCACCGCGCTGGCGCCCATGGCGAGCACCCGCTGCTCGTGCATGGTGGCGTAGGCGAGGGCGCTCGCCTCATCCTCGAACAGATAGATGCCGCCCGCCTCGCCGGTGCGCGGATTCTCGGTCCAGATCTTGGAGATGAAGCCCGGCTCCCGGGTGATGGACTCGGCCAGCGGCATGGCGGCGGCTGTCAGTGCCGGCCCCATCTGCTCGGGGGGGAAATTGAAATGGATTTGCAGCAAACTGGGCATGATGCACCTCTCGTGTGGATGGAGTGACAGAGTCCGCATCATAGGAAGCCGGCATCTTGTCCGCAAGAAGGCACCTTTTGGTGGCATAGTTACCCCAAAGTAACCACTCGCGAGTCATCCCTTGTCCTCACTGCCTTGCCCCGCCTATCAGGTATTGCGCCTGCTCGCCGGTAAATGGAAACCGGCCATCCTGTTTCATCTGCGCAGCCAGACCCTGCGTTTCGGCGACCTGCGCCGCTGCCTCCCCGAGGTGAGCCAGAAGGTGCTCACCGCCCAGCTCAAGGAGCTGGAGAGCGACGGCGTCATCATTCGCACCCTCTATCCCGACGTCCCGCCCCGGGTCGAATACGCCCTGAGCCCGCTCGGGGTGGCCCTTCTCCCCCTGCTGCAGCAGATGCACGACTTTGCGCTGAACCACGGCGATCTGCTGGCACCGAGCGACGCGGCGGTGGCCCGCGAAGAACCTCATCCCACCGAGCCCAGTTAATCCCGCGCCGACCAGACCATTACCCACTCGGCGCAGCCGGTGTGGGGATCCAGGGCGTCGGCCGCAACCTGAAATCCTTGCGAGCGATAGAAGTCGCAAGCAGTCCGGTTCTGCTGATAGACCTGCAGCCGCAGGGCCGGCAACTGCCCCTTGGCGTGCTCGAGCAGAGCCTTGCCCAGCCCTTTCCCTTGCTGCGCGGGGGCCACGAAGAGGGCTGCCAGGGAGCCCTCGTGGAGGGAGTAGAAGCCAAGCAGCTGGTCACCCAGGCAGAGTACCTGGCTGTCGGCGGCGGGCAGGTAGATCTCCCGCATCGGCGCCAGGTTGACGTGCCAGTAGCTCGGCTCGATGAAGTGGTGGGCCTGCAGGGAGGCTTCCAGCCAGATGGCGAGGACGGCCTCGGTGTCGACCGGGGTGAAGGGGCGGATCTGCATATGTGTCTCGTCTGGATTCGTCAAAAGAGGGGCATGGTAGCAGCACAGATCCCGTCGTCACCCGCTAGCGGGTCAAAGTGATGCCCCTGTAACAAAAAAGGCGACCCGCAGGTCGCCTGTTGCCGTTAGCGGGCGTAGGGGAGAGATCTGCCTCCCTCCCATGCCTTGTTCCCCTTCAGCGGGCCCGCAGCAGCCAGCCGCTGATCCGGTTCGTCGCCAGCAGTCGGCAGGCGAGCAGGGAGAGCACCAGCAGCACCGGCACCTTCACCAGCTCCCACCACAGCAGCTTGCCCTGGGGGCCGAACACCATCAGCCAGACCACCAGCATCATGTGCAGGCAGTAGAGACCCAACACTTTGGGGGCCTGGCGCTCGAGCCAGCTGCCTCTGCCCCAGTTTGGGTTGGCCAGCAGCAGGCCGAACAGGCCGAGCGCCCAGGGCAGGGAGCCGAGCAGAAAGTCGTGACGGTTGAGGGGCACGGCGGCGAAATGCAGCAGGCCCTCGGCCTCCAGGGCATAGAGCCCCATCCCCGCCACCATCAGCAGGGCGCTGCGCCTGGCATCCGGTTGCCAGCCACGCAGGCGCAGCTCGGCACCAAGCGCCACGAACAACAGCGAGAAGAAGGGGCCGTTGCGGGTCAGCAGGGCCCACTCGCCCCCTGGCAGCAACGGGCCATAGGAGCCGCCGATCAGGGCCAGCCCGTAGAGCAGGGCGCCCGCCACCAGAGCCAGTCGGGGCAGCCTGACTCGCCAGCAGAGGGCCAGCAGCAGGACGGCCAGCATCAGGGCGGGCAGGAACCAGAGGTGGACCATGCCACCCACCCACCAGGCGTTGAGAGGATCCCCCAGCTGCATCTGCCACTGGCCCGCCATGCTGGTCAGATAGCCTTCCGTCATGGCCGCGACCGGGTTGAAGGGCACCAGCAGATAGAGCAGGCTCCAGGCGAGCCAGAGTCCCAGCAGGGGGCGGCAGTAGCGCAACGCCACCGCCATGGGCTTGCCTGCGGCGAGGGCGGGTTGCAGGAAGTAGCCGGCGCAGAGGAAGAACAGCGGCACCGCGAAGCGGCACAGCTGGTTGATGATGGCCCCGAGCCAGAGGTAGGGGGTGCCGTCCCAGAGGGTGGGATCGAACGGATTGCTGAAGGGGGAGAGGTGAATGGTCATCACGGCCAGGATGGCCAGGACTCGCCCGCACTCGATGCTGGAGATGCGCATGATGGTTTCCGACGGCTGAAACCCGGCACCCTAGCAGCCGGGCACATGCCTCTTCCAGCCGGGGGGCCGCCAACTGTGACCCCCGTCGGTGGCCGGTTACCCTTTGTTACCCGGGGGATGGGCAGGGTTACCCCGGGTGGGAGGCGGATCCCGTTTTGGTGTCGGTAGAAGCCCTAGAGCAGGGCGACCAGCGCTGTCGCGATGGCGCCCGTCAGCAGCAGGGCGATGCCACGGCCGGCCGGGCCGTGCAGCTTGTTCCACATCAGCAAACTGGTGAGGGCCAGCAGCAGCATGGAGAGGGCCGCGAGATCGCCGACCAGTTGCCAGGCCAGACCGGTGCCCATGCCGCGATGCAGCCGGTTGAGGCTGGCGGCGAGGTTGGCCCGCTGCAGTTCGGTCTGCACCAGCAGGGTACCCTCCACATAACTGGCGGCCAGGCTCTGGCTGAGGGTGACGCCGCGCAGCTCCCAGCGCGCCGGCAGGGTAAGGGGGCCTGTGGGGG
>NZ_CDBZ01000147.1:0-10268 GCF_000819985.1 Aeromonas media
AGCGGAGGGGGCAGCTGCGGGCTCTGCCCCTCGGCGCGCGCCAGCTGGGCCACCTCCCGGCTGCCGAGCACGGTATCGCGCTCCCCCGCCAGCAGCAGGCGGCGCTCGCCGAGCAGGCCGAGGTGAGTGGCGAAGGACGGGATCTCGTCGAAACGGTTGACGATCACCACCAGGCGCTGCCCCTCGCTCACCAGGTGCGCCAGCAGCGACATCAGGGAGGCCCTGGCCCCCTGATCCAGCCCATCAAAGGGCTCATCCAGCACCAGCAGCTCGGGTCGCTCCAGCAGGGCGCGGGCCAGCAGCAACTTGCGCCCCTCCCCGCTCGAAAGATAGCGATAGGGGCGCTCCCACAGGGACTCGATGCCGAAGCGCGCCAACAGCGATCGGGCTTGCACCTCCTCTCCCCCCGCCTCCAGCATCAGGGTCGACACCCGATAGCCCGCTTCCTCCTCTTCCCCCAGCATGTCGGTGTTGCGCCGCTGCCAGTCCAGCTCCCCCAACTGCTGCTGCGACTCAAAGGAGAGGCGCACGGCCCTCACCCGACCAGTCACCTCCCCTGCACGGACGGCCAGTTCGCCGCACAGGGCAGAGGCCAGCGCCGTCTTGCCGCTGCCGTTGCTACCGACAAAGGCCCAGCAGTCCTGCGGGGTGAGACAAAGTTCTGGAATAACCAGAGTGTGGTGGCCACGAAGGGCCAGGGTGGCGGATTGCCACTGCAATGAGGTCATGGGGTCGTCCTGTGATTCGTGCGGAGCACCTTGCTCCCTCTCCCTTGTACCAGAAAACGGCGCTATCAAAAAAACGGCGCCCTTGCGGCGCCGTGTCATTGAAAAGCGGGGGACGGGCTTAGCCAGCCTTGTGTTGTTCGGCCAGATAGAGCCAGGTGTCGACCACGGTATCCGGGTTGAGGGACACAGAGTCGATCCCCTGCTCGACCAGCCAGGCGGCGAAGTCCGGGTGATCGGACGGCCCCTGGCCGCAGATACCCACATACTTGCCCGCCTTGCGTGCGGCGGTGATGGCCAGGGCCAGCAGCGCCTTGACCGCCTCGTTGCGCTCGTCGAACAGGTGGGCGATGAGGCCCGAATCCCGATCCAGCCCCAGGGTCAACTGGGTCATGTCGTTGGAACCGATGGAGAAGCCGTCGAAGTGCTCGAGGAACTTGTCCGCCAGCAGGGCATTGGAGGGCAGTTCGCACATCATGATGACTTTCAGGCCCCGCTCGCCGCGGCGCAGGCCGTTCTCGGCCAGGATCTCCACCACTTGCTCCGCCTCGCCCACGGTACGAACGAAGGGGATCATCACCTCGACGTTGGTCAGGCCCATGACGTCGCGCACCCGTTTCATCGCCTCGCATTCGAGGGCGAAGCAGGGACGGAAGCTGTCGGCGATGTAGCGGGAAGCGCCACGGAAGCCGATCATGGGGTTCTCTTCGTGGGGCTCGTAGCCGCGGCCCCCCACCAGGTTGGCGTATTCGTTGGACTTGAAGTCCGACATCCGCACGATGACCCGCTCCGGCCAGAAGGCGGCGGCCAGGGTGGCAATGCCTTCACTCAGCTTGGCCACATAGTATTCACGGGGGCTGTCGTAACCCGCGATCATCTTGGTGATGGTGGCCTTGAGCTCGGGGCTCTGCTGGTCGAATTCCAGCAGGGCCTTGGGGTGCACCCCTATCATGCGGTTGATGATGAACTCGAGCCGCGCCAGCCCCACACCGGCATTGGGCAACTGGGCAAAATCAAATGCCCTGTCCGGATTGCCGACGTTCATCATGATCTTGATGGGCAAGGGCGGCATATTGCCCACTTCGGTCACCGCTACGTCGAAGTCGAGCTCGCCGTCGTAGATGAAGCCGGTGTCCCCTTCCGCGCAAGAAACCGTGATGAGCTGACCTGCCTCGATGCGGTCGGTGGCATCGCCACAGCCGACCACGGCCGGGATACCCAGCTCACGGGCGATGATGGCGGCGTGACAGGTACGCCCACCCCGGTTGGTGACGATGGCGGAGGCCCGTTTCATGATGGGCTCCCAGTCCGGGTCGGTCATGTCGGTGACCAGCACATCGCCGGGCTGTACCTCGTCCATCTGGCTGATGGAGCTGATGACCCGCGCCGGGCCCGACCCGATCTTGTGGCCGATGGCGCGTCCCTCGATCAACACCTTGCCGGATTGCTTCAGGGCAAAGCGTTCGAGCGTGTTCGCCTCCTGGCGGCTGCGTACGGTCTCCGGGCGCGCCTGGACGATGTAGAGCTGACCGTCCTGACCATCCTTGGCCCACTCGATATCCATCGGGCGGCCGTAGTGCTGTTCGATGATGAGGGCTTGCTTGGCCAGCGCCATCACCTCCTCGTCCGTGATGCAGAAGCGGTTGCGCTCGGCATCCAGGGTGTCGACTATCTTCACCTGACGGCCGTGACCGGCGTCCTCGGAGTAGGTCATCTTGATGAGCTTGGAGCCCAGCGTCTTGCGCACCACGGCGGGTCGACCCGATTTCAGGGTCGGCTTGTGCACATAGAACTCGTCCGGGTTGACGGCCCCCTGCACCACCATCTCACCCAGACCCTGGGCGCCTGTGATGAAGACCACGTCGTTGAAGCCGGATTCGGTATCCAGGGTGAACATGACGCCGGAGGCGGCCAAGTCCGAGCGCACCATGCGCTGCACCCCGGCCGAGAGCGCAACGCCCTTGTGGTCATAGCCCTGATGCACCCGGTAGGAGATGGCGCGATCGTTGAAGAGCGACGCAAACACATGCTTGATGGCGGTCATGACAGAGTCTATGCCGCGCACGTTGAGGAAGGTCTCCTGCTGACCGGCGAAGGAGGCGTCCGGCATGTCTTCGGCGGTGGCGGAGGAGCGCACAGCAAAGGAAGCCTCGAGGCCAGCGCTCAGCTTGTCATAGGCAGCCCGCACCGCCTGCTCCAGCGCAGGCTGGAAGGGGGCGTCCACCACCCAGTCACGGATCTGCTGACCGGCCCGGTTGAGGGCGGCGATGTCGTCCACATCCAGGCTGTCGAGCAGGTCGTGGATCTTGCCGTTGAGGCCGCTTAACTCCAGAAACTCGTTAAACGCAAAGGCGGTGGTCGCAAAGCCGCCCGGCACGGACACGCCGGCACCGGAGAGGTTGCTGATCATCTCGCCAAGGGATGCATTCTTGCCGCCGACGCGCTCTACGTCCTGCATACCGAGCTGTTCGTACCAGAGTACGTACTGTTGCATTTGCATGTCTCCAGGTTGGTGGGCCAGGGTGTCAACGCACCAGCTGTGCCAAGTCGTGTGTTTTTGTTAGTGTCTGTTGCCAACGACCATGAAAACGTTTTCTACTTATTGTCAAAAAAATCCCCGAGCAAGAGTTGGGGATGGCCGTTTGACACAGGCATTCTACAATACCGACACAAAAAGGTAACGACTCAGGTTTGCAAGCGAGTTCACAACTTGGGAATGGCAGACCTGTTGACAAAAGAGATATGGTTTCGAGAGATACTGATTGCTCGCAACCCCCCAGGAGCACACCACAGGAGTCCGCTGTGCACACCGTATTCTATGTATCCGACGGCACCGCCATCACCGCCGAGGTGTTCGGTCATGCCGTATTGAGCCAGTTTCCGCTGGTCTTCGAACAGGTCACAATCCCCTTCGTGGAGACCCAGGAAAAGGCGCGCCAGGTGCGGGCCCGCATCGATGAACAATTTCGCCAGACCGGGGTGCGCCCCATACTGTTTCACACCATAGTCGACCCCCAGGTGCGCGAAGAGGTGCTCAAGGCCCAGGCCAGCAGCCACGATTTTCTCAACACCTTCGTGAGCCCCCTCGAGCAGGAGCTCGGGATCAAGGCCGAGCCCAGGCTCCACCGCACCCACGGCATGGAGAACCGCAAGCTCTATGACGATCGCATCGAGGCAGTCAACTTCGCCCTTAGCAACGACGACGGCATCACCACCAAGGAGTATGACGAAGCCGACATCATCCTCATCGGGGTCTCCCGCTGCGGCAAGACGCCGACCAGCCTCTATCTGGCACTGCAGTTTGGCATTCGTGCCGCCAACTACCCCTTCATCGAGCAGGACATGGGCTCGCTGGAGCTGCCCGCCCCGCTCAAGGCCAACCGCCACAAGCTGTTCGGCCTCACCATAGCGCCCCAACGGCTGCACGAGATCCGCAACCAGCGCCGCGCCAATAGTCGCTACTCCTCTCTCGAGCAGTGCGAGCAGGAGCTGGCGAGCGTGGAGCGGCTGTTCCGCCAGGAGGCGATCCGCTTCCTCGACACCAGCTCCCACTCGGTGGAGGAGATCAGTGCCAAGATCCTGGAGGCAACCGGCCTTCGCCGCCAACTCTGCTAGATAACATAAAAAAGGCAGGATAAACGCGCGTATCGACAGCCCAGTGGCAAGATAACGAAACAGAAAGACAGGGAGAAATGACGCCAGCGGGTCCGTCGGCGTCATGAGGCTCAGGGGCGAGGGCGGGAAGCTGGCTTGTTGAGCTCCCGATTGTTCATCAACATGCCATGAAAGCGCAGCAAACCATGGCGTTTGCGTGCCCGTTCACTCAACCAGCAGGCGGGAAGCAGGCCCAGCACGGCGGCGAGCGTCAGCACAATGGCGATGTTGTTCACCAGATAATCCGCCCCCTGCCATCCCCAGACCATGAGACAGGCCGCCGCCATGGTCAGCAACATGGGGGATAACCAGACTCCCAACCAGAGCGCCGCGAGCAGCAAGCCACCGACAATACCTTCGATCATATGAGTCCTTCCTTGAAAAACGGCTACTAACACATCAAATCACCACCAGGTCAATAGCGCCAAGACCAACTGAACACAAAACCAGCAATCACTTCCAAAACCCCTTTCCAGATCATGAAAAACCTGAACATTGCCCACAAAGCAAACCAATGATGAGGAAAACAAGTGCACAAACGGTCGATTATCACTATTCTGCTCGGGTTGGTAGCCGCTACAAAAAACAGTGCGCGGCAAACCGTAACGATATTAATACGGATTTCGTCACGTTTTCGGCACAAGATGCCGCGCCGGGGCACAGGAGGTGCAGTGGCGAGCGGGGCGACAGACGAGTGACTTCAGCGACGTAAGGAAGGAAGAATGGATCTTCAACAAGACGGCGAAGAGCTGAAACGCGGCCTTAAAAACCGCCATATCCAGCTCATCGCACTGGGTGGTGCCATCGGTACCGGCCTGTTTCTCGGCATCGCCGACACCATCAGGATGGCGGGCCCCGCCGTGCTGCTCGGCTATGCCATCGGCGGCTTCATCGCCTTCCTCATCATGCGCCAGCTCGGCGAGATGGTGGTGGAAGAGCCGGTTGCCGGTTCATTTAGCCACTTCGCCTACAAGTATTGGGGTGACTTCGCTGGTTTCGCCTCCGGCTGGAACTACTGGGTACTCTATGTGCTGGTGAGCATGGCGGAGCTGACTGCGGTCGGCATCTATGTGCAGTACTGGTGGCCCGAGATCCCGACCTGGATGTCGGCGGCCTTCTTCTTCGTGCTGATCAACGCCATCAACCTCTCCAACGTCAAGGCGTTCGGCGAGATGGAGTTCTGGTTCGCCATCATCAAGGTCGTGGCCATCCTCGGCATGATCGGCTTCGGCGGCTACCTGCTGTTCTCCGGCACCGGCGGACCCGAGGCCACGGTCAGCAACCTGTGGGCTCAGGGAGGCTTCTTCCCCAACGGCGTGGGCGGCCTGGTAATGGCCATGGCCTTCATCATGTTCTCCTTCGGCGGTCTGGAGCTGGTCGGCATCACGGCGGCGGAAGCGGATAATCCCGAGAAGAGCATTCCCAAGGCCACCAACCAGGTGATCTATCGCATCCTCATCTTCTACATTGGCGCCCTGACCGTGCTGCTCTCCCTCTACCCCTGGGGCAAGGTGGTCGAAGGCGGCAGTCCGTTCGTGATGATTTTCCACGCTCTGGACAGCAACCTGGTGGCCAACGTGCTGAACCTGGTGGTACTGACCGCCGCGCTCTCCGTCTACAACAGCTGCGTCTACTGCAACAGCCGCATGCTGTTCGGCCTGGCCAAGCAGGGCAACGGTCCCAAGGCGCTGCTCAAGACCAACAAAAGCGGTGTGCCGTTGACTGCCATCACCATCTCCGCAGCCGCCACCCTGCTGTGCGTGCTGATCAACTACCTGATCCCGGGCAAGGCTTTCGGCCTATTGATGTCGCTGGTGGTCTCCGCCCTGGTTATCAACTGGGCCATGATCAGCCTCGCACACCTCAAGTTCCGCAAGGTCAAGGCTGCCGAGGGAGTGACCACCAAGTTCAAGGCATTGTGGAGCCCGTTTGGCAACTACCTCTGCCTCGCCTTCATGGCCGCCATCCTGGTGATCATGTACATGAACGACGGCACCCGCATCTCGGTCGAGCTGATCCCGGCCTGGATAGTGGTGCTGGGCCTGGGCTACCTGTTCAAGCAGAAGCGCCAGGAACGGATAGCCACCAATCTGGGCTAAGTCTCTCCGCTTCTCTTACGAAAATGCCGGTCACTGACCGGCATTTTTTTATGTGCTCCATCCCCCGGCAACAGCGAAGCGGTCCATCACTCCCCTGCCTCTGGCATGCACAGATGAGGGACACCACCGGGCATTGCCATTTAACTTCCATGAGCAGGGACTCCATAACGACAAACCCGAGACAGGTGCCTCGGGTTTGGGGAGATCAGGATTAGTTTTGCAGTCCATCATTCCAGCAGGAAGACAGCTTCCACGTTGTCCGTGATGCTGATCTGCTGCTGTTGGTAGCTATTCTCCGCCATGTCGGCGGCGGGTGCCGCGGCAGCCTTCATGGCACGGCTATAGACCGGCATGGGAGAGCTGTTGCGGTACTCCACGCTGTACACCTTGCCAAGTTTCATGCCAAAGGCCTTGGCCAGAGATTCTGCCTTGCTGGTAGCGTCTGCCACCGCACCAAGACGGGCCTGATCCTTAATGACCTGTGGTGACTTGAGGCCGTACTCAATCTGGGAGACAGATTCCAAGCCTGCTTTGAGGGCGGTGTCCATCAACTGACTCAGCTTGTCGAGCTGGTAGAGTTTGACGGCCAACTGGCGCTGGGCTCGGTAACCCACCATCTCGGGCTGCTTGTTCTGCGGGTACTGGTATTCGGGGGAGATCACCAGATTGCCGGCCTCCACATCGCTGCGCTTGATGCCGAGGCTCTCCAGTTGACCAAAGAAGGCGGCAACCTTGGTATCCACCTGCTGCTTGGCCTTGATGCCCTGTTTCTCCAGGGCGGTCACGGCGACGTTGAGCGTCAGCATGTCGGGCTCTGCCTTCTGCTCCGCGTAGCCGCTGACCACCAGATGGGGAGCCTGGGGCACCTCGATGGCAAGCAGCGGGGCACTGACAACGAGCGCAAACAGGGTAAGAAGGGGACGCCACATAGAAAAAACCTCCATCGATTAGATGGAGGTCATTATGCACGTCGTCGATTGGGATTCATATATCGTGCAATGGAGGGATCTGCTCCAGCACCTGATTGGTCATGTCGATGTTGATGCTGATCTCCCCTCCAAGGGGATTGCCATGGCTCGCGATCACGGACGACGGAACTTCGCCCCCGAGCAGGGACTCATCCTCGAAATGGAATGAATCCCACGACAGAACGTGACCCTGGGACGGCATGCTCGGCTCGGAAGCCGTCACCACCGCCAGACTACTCCAGTCAAGCTCTTCACCATGGCTGAGCAGCCCCTGCAAGGAGCTGTCGCTCAGGCTCTGCAGCGAGTACTCCTGCTGCCCCCACTCATGGCCAACCAGCACCACCATGTGAGGCAAGGGAGCATCCTCTGCCGGCGTAAAGCTGATGCTGGAGGCGGCAAAGTCCACATTGAGCAGCCCCGCCACATCGCCATCCTCACTCTCCAGCTCCAGACCATTGAGCTTGTCACCCGTCATCGCGGCCTGATAGCCAAAGCGGCCGGAGCAGACGATGTTGTCCTGCCCGTCCCAGCTATAGCGAATGCCATCGATGTCGACCCAGTTGAATGACTGCATGGTGACCCTCTCCTGATACTGCCGCTATCTTAGCCGTCCACTTCATCAAATAACAGGGGCCGGGCAAACCCGGCCCCCATGGTTTGATTAAGGATCGACCTTGAGATTGCCCTGGTTCAACAGGTCCTGAATGATTTGCAGGTCGGTCCGTGTCGAAGTGGCCGTCAGATCCACATTGTCAAAGAAGATACTGTGAGTCGTGGTACCACTCCCCGAACCATCCAGATCGATCGTCAAGGTCGATTTATTCACCCCCGGACCTGATGCAAAGTTCAGGTACTGATCCAAGGACGCTGTATTGGCGTGCTCGCCACTGAGCAGTTCGCTCAGATCCAGTACATCCCCATTGGCCCCTGTGGTGAAGTCCATGATGGTGTCAGTACCACCGGCATCTCCCGCCTGCCACTTGAAGGTATCCTTGCCGGCATTGCCTGTCAGGGTATCACTGCCCATACCACCTATCAGCAGGTCGTCGCCACCGCCCCCTGCCAAGGTGTCATTGCCGGCCAAGCCGCTGAGGATGTTGGCACTGCCATCACCAGTCAGAGTGTCACCAAACATCGAGCCGACCAGGTTCTCCATGTTGCTAAGGCTGTCGGTGCCGGCACCACCAGTATTCTGGTTGTTGCCATTGACCGCCACAGTGACACCAACGCCACCTGTGATGTCTATATAACTGGCAGTGTCGTTGCCAGCACCACCGTTCAAAGTATCGTTGCCTGCGCCGCCGACGAGGATGTCGTTGCCATCTCCACCGCTCAACCCATCGTTGCCGCCACCACCGAGCAGGATGTCATTGCCGGCATTGCCGTTAAGCGTCTCATCGCCAGATCCACCAATCAGGATCTCGTCAAGATAGCTCCCGGTGAGCGTCCCGTTCTGCACATCCACAAACACCTTGGCAGTATCCGAGGTCGTGCTGTTGGTGTAGTTGAACGATCCTTGGTAAGTGCTGGGTGTGATATTGCCCGAGGTATCATCGAAGGTCACCGAGCCCGCATTGTCGGTTACCGTACCACTGACCGCGCCCGAGACCCCTATGATCGTCTGGGTAGCCGCCAGCGGCCCCGTATCGTTCACCAGCAGGGCCCAATCCGGGATGGTAGACGGATCCTGATTGGTGATGATGAAGTCATCACGCACCACGGTAGGACCTACCGCCGGATTGACGACGATGGACAAGGTGCTGGACGCAGTATCCCCATCGTTATCGATCACGCTGTAGCCAAAGCTCTGATTGATACCACCAACCGGTATGGATGATGGCGGAGTATAGGTATATACACCGTTGTCCATGTCCACCTTGAGGATGCCCCCGGCAACCGTGATTGACCATTCGTTGGTCGTCGTATTAAAGGTACCGGCTGAAGTCCCACCCGAGACGCCCGAAGTATTGGTCTTCTGGTTGTAGGTGTAAGTAACGCCCGCAACTGTGATGGCATTGATCCAGCCACCGTCAGCCCCGGTACTCGCTGTGATCCCATCGATCAGTTGTCCGGACAGGGGGGGCGCCACAACGGTGCTAAGCAACGTTGCCGCTAGCTGGCTGAAGTCCGTCACCACCACTGCTGTGGTGTTCGCCGGGCTTGCTCCACTGACCCCATTGTAGGCGATCGGATTGAGCGCCGATTGAGTTGCTCCAGAGCCCATCCCGAGTGCAAAGGAGTTGATGTTGTTCGCCGTCAGGAAATCGGCCCAGTCCTTGGTTTCTCCGCTCAATGTCGCCCCGTCACCATCTATCCCATTTACTCCTCCCAGAGAATTGTTGCCGTCGGGAACCGAGGCGGCAGTGCCGCTTAACGCATTGGCATTTGGCAACCCGTCCGACATGAAGTAGGAGACATTCTGCGCACCAACGAGTCTACCACTGTCACCAAAGGCCTTGATTGCTTCGTTCAGTGCATCATCGTAGTTGGTTGAATTAGTCGGTGAGAGGCCAAGAATGATCGTCTTGGCCGCATCGACAGTGACCCAGACACCTGTCGCGTTGGCTGCTGAAGTAGCAAACGTGATGATGTTGACCATCACATTGCCGTAGGCATCATACTTGTCGAGCAGTTCCAGTGCCGATTTCTGCATGACCTGCATTCTGGTCATGCCTTGATACCCCGACGGATCACCCATACTGCCGGAGATATCGAGGATCAGCATCAGGTTAGTATTCTGGACCTGCGTGGCCTGGCCTGCGTTGGTGGCTGGCATCGCTATCGGCGAGTCATCGTCGATGATGATACCCAGGCTACCTGTG
>NZ_CDBZ01000147.1:10298-13042 GCF_000819985.1 Aeromonas media
CCGATATTCGGCAGTAGATCCACAGTCGGGCTGTCATCGTCGATGGTGATACCCAGGCTACCTGTGGCTGTGGAGCCATCGTCATCCTTTACCGTGTAACCGAAGCTCAGCGGGATATCATCCTCATCGCTAGTGACTGGCGACACCGGCGCCGAGTGATCTAACGGCAGCAACAGCTTGAACTCATAGGCACCTGTAGCCAAGTCGGTCACCTTGACGGTGAAGACTGTCGCACCTCCCCCCGTCTTGGCACCTGTCAGTGTCAACCCATCAGCACTGACCGAGTACACCAGCGCTGTTCCGCCCGAACTTAATCCCGGCAAGCCCGCCGTGCTCCAGGTGAATGCACCTGTCGACGCCGCGCCATCGCCACCGAAGTTGTAGCCCAGAGTACCGGTGACTGTTGTATTCGCACCGGTTGCGTCGTTTGGACCGCCAATAATGCCGTTGCTCAGCCCTTCCTCATCCACGGTATTGCTGGCAGTACCCCCTGTGGGGGTAGCAGCATCGGTAATGGCGATGGTGATGTTGTCGGTCACCGTGTCCTGGTCATAGTCACGCACCCGTACCGAGAAGCTTTGGCTGTTGACCACATCCTGATCCAGGCCATTGGCGGCCTGGAAGCGCCAGGTACCGTCGCTGTTCACCCGCAGGGTTCCGCTCGCCAACGCGATATCGGTGTTCAGGTCATATTCGTTGGCACCCACCAAGACCTTGGTACTGCCTGCTCCATCGGCACCGTAACCGCTGCTCCAGGTGCCGTTGTAGGTCGCTCCCTCGACTACGCTGGCCCCGATATTCGGCAGTAGATCCACAGTCGGGCTGTCATCGTCGACATGGATCAGGAAGCTGCCGGCCAGGGTGCCAGTGCCGCCTGTGGCCTTCAGGCTGCTGGTGAAATCCAGGGTCAGCAGTTCGTTGTCATCGCCATTACCCAGCGGATGATCCAGCGACTTGACCAAGTTGAACTGATAGCTGCCATTTGAACCGACCTGAAGTGTGAACACAGTCGCCCCATTGGCCGTGGCAGTCAGGGTATCACCCACTACCGTATAGACCAGCGCCACGCCACCCGAACTGGCCGGGGTTACACCACTGGTATTAGTGTTGAGGCTGATGGTCGCGGAATTGTCCGGGCCGACAATCAAGGGGGCAACGGTGCCACTGACGCTATTGGTGACGCTGTCACTATCAGTGATCCCACTTGGCAACTCATCCTCATCGACATAAGCCTGCACCGAGCCCACATCTTCGACATACAGATGCAGGGTGGCCGTGGCCGGATCGCCGTCCTTATCGATCAGGATGTATTGGAAGTCTTCGGTGAGATCACCATTCACATTGGCGGGAGCCTGATAACTCCATGCCCCAGTGGAGAAGTTGAAGCTCAGCTTGCCACCCGCGGGAGTAGTGACGGCCGTCAGCTGCTGATCGCCATCGAGCACCCCGTCCCAGCTGTAGGTGGTCGCGCCAATCTTGATGGACTGGATATAACCTGGACCATCAGCGCCATAGGCATCATCGTCCCCACCACCCACGACATTGTTTGAGCCGCTGAGCACATTGCCTTGCACCAGGCCGCCTATCACCTGATTGAGCAGGGTGTTGACCAGGTCACTGAAGTTATTAACCCGCAGCGGCATGTTGTTCGGGCCGGCATCCAGGTCGACTTCTTGCAGGCGGACATCATTGATCCCATTGCCAATGCCTATGGTGGTGACATTGACCAGGTTGGTATCGACGAAATTGTTCCAGTTGGTTGCCACCGTGTTGGTGAGTGAAGCACCACCTGGGCCGGTTTGTTCATTGGGGTCACCATCGCTGATGAAGACCACCTGGTTACTCCAACCCGGGATCGGCGTGTAAGAGATCATGGTCTGCTCAATGGCATCGGTGAAGTCGGTGCTGCCATTGAATGGACGTATACCGCCGGGCTCCTGTGGGTTCAACGCATTAACCAGATTAGTGAACGCGGTGACATTATCGGTTGGCAAATACGCGATGGAATCGCCGGAAAATGCCACGATCTGGATCTTGACTTGGCCACCAGAGGTATTGAACAGCGCCTGTCCTGCAGTACGTACTGCATCCAGCATGATGTTCAGCTCGCTATTGTCGATACTGCCGCTGAAGTCGAGCACGAATACCATATTGATGTTCTGAGACTGACCGGCAAGCACGGTAGCGTAGTCATCTTGGGCCACAGGAATATCATCCTGCACATCGATGACGAATGACCCTTTCGTGAAGCCCTGGACCCGATCACCATCCCCATCGGTAGCAACCAGGACACCCGAGAAGTCGATAGGTACCGGCAGCAACTCATTATCGCCATTCGGCAACCCTTCCTTGACAGGATGATCCAGCGGTCCCTTCAGGGTGAAGGAGTAATCACCGTCAGCAGCCACGGTCAAGGTGAAGATCACTGTCCCGCCTGCGGTTGCTGTCAACACATTGCCCGCCACGCTATAACTCAGCGCCACGCCACCGCTGCTCAGCCCTTGTGAGACCAGTGAACTGACGTTATTCGACAGACTGAATACGCCAGGACCATCGGCCCCGAATTCCACCAAGGTATTCAGAGAGCCCGAAGTATCACTGACCGTGGTGGTCTGCCCGGGCCCTTCATGGTTGCCCTCATGGGGAGCACCGCCAGCCAGTGTCAGGGCATCCTCCTGTACCGAGCCATGCACAGTGGGGCCTTGCCCATTACCAGACTGCACGGGGCCATCGTCCTCGAAGCG
>NZ_CDBZ01000148.1 GCF_000819985.1 Aeromonas media
GGGTCATGGGTAATCAGGTATGCTTATGGACATTTTCAATCATTACAATTGCACCATCAACCATTGCTCCAATTGCGATGGCTATCCCTCCCAAAGACATTATGTTGGCGTTGACACCCTGTATATTCATTATTATAAATGCAACTAGAATTGCAATTGGTAGGGTAATAATCACTACTAACGATGACCGTAGGTGGAATAAAAATGCTAAACAAACTAATACAACAACAATAAACTCTTCCAGTAACTTCCCTGAAAGGTTGTCGATTGCTCTTTGGATTAGATCTGAGCGGTCATATACAGTTATTATCTCAACCCCATCTGGTAGACTACTTTTTAATTCATCAAGACGAGTCTTAACTCCATCAATAGTGTGTTGTGCATTTTCGCCATAACGCATGACGATAATGCCCCCAACGACTTCACCTTCACCATTGAGCTCTGCGATGCCTCGACGTACTTGAGGGCCAGTTACCACATCCGCTACATCACCTAGCAATAGTGGAGCACCACGTACATTTGTTCCTAATGGAATGTTTTTTAGATCAGAGACATTTTTCAAATACCCATTGGAGCGAACCATATACTCAGCTTCGGCCATCTCGATAACTGAAGCACCTGTTTCCTGGTTACCTTGTTCTATTGCTGTCTGAATTAAAGACAAAGGTACACCATATGCACGCAGCTTATTGGGGTCTACACGAACCTGATACTGACGAACCATTCCTCCAACCGTAGCGACTTCAGAAACCCCCTCTACAGTCTGTAATTCATACTTTAAAAACCAGTTTTGCAGTGAGGTTAATTCACTTAAGTCATGCTTACCTGTTCTATCGATCAGTGCATACTGATAGACCCAACCAACACCAGTTGCATCAGGCCCAAGCTGGGGCCTCGCAGAAGATGGTAAATTAGGAGCAACTTGGCTCAAGTATTCTAAAACTCGCGCCCGCGCCCAATACAAATCCGTATTGTCATCGAATAGAACATAAACGAAAGAATCACCAAAGAAAGAATAACCACGGACGGTAGTTGCACCAGGAACAGCAAGCATGGCGGTGGTTAATGGGTAAGTTACTTGGTCTTCAACTACTTGTGGTGCTTGCCCAGGATAACTTGTTTTGATAATAACTTGAACATCCGACAAATCAGGCAGCGCATCAACAGGAGTTTGCTTGACTGACCATATTCCCCATGCAGTGAGCAACACACTTAACAAAAGAACAAGGAATCGATTGCCAATAGACCATCGAATTATTGATGTGATCATTTCTGACCTCCTATCTCATCCATTTCGGCCATATCATGCTTGGAATGGTCCAATTGTGGAGCAGATGGAGCCTTACCTTTCCCGTTGCTACTATTTGAATCTGAATTTTTAATATTTGTTTTAGCAATCGGCTCCTTGATACCAGTTATAATGTATCGTTCCCCATCCTGCCTTAGCAAAACACTCACGGAGTGACCCATCTTTAAACTTGAAGGAGCAATACTCTTATCAAGTTCAAAGCTCATACGCATTGCTGGCCATTGCCATTCTGGTACTTGTTGGTGTGCAATTGTGATCTGCCTATTCTGACCAATATCAACGATGTCAGCATTGACCCAGACTTGAGCAGGACGAAATGCAGTCATGCGCTGGAAGTCGGAACTGATACTTGACTCAGAGTCTAATAAAAACTGAGCAGACCTTACTATCTCATCACCTTCTTCAACTCCAGATGTAACAACGATATGTTCCCTAAACTGAGAACCGAGAGTGACTTCAACAGATTTGAAGCGCCCATCACCTAATGACAGCACTACTCGATTCTGCGTTCCTGTTCTAATAATAGCCTCACTAGGCACCACAAGATTAGACTCGGTTCCACCGGCTTTTATGTTGATCTGAGCAAACATATTCGGCTTAAGGAACTCGTCTGGATTATCAAAGCGTAGCCTGACCTTAAGCGTTCTAGTTGATGCGTCTAGGGTGGGATATAAATAATCAACTTTACCGACCCAAGTTCTGCTTGGCGCATAATCAAGAGTCATGGTAACTGGATCTCCCAATTTCAATACGGTAGCTTGGCGCTCAAAAATTTCTGCACTGACCCAAACTTGTTGTAATGTGCTGATATTAAATAGCGCCTCAGCTGGTTCTACGTACTGTCCCTCTCGAATTTTTAGCTCAGAAATATATCCATCACTAGGTGCATAGAAATTAATTGTTTCACGCACTTTCCTAGTTCGCTTTAAAATAGATATTTGATCACTTGGAATTTGTAGCGCCTTGAGTTTCCCTTCTGCGGCTCGAATCAACAAAGGGTTACTGCTATTCATGGCCAACAAGTATTCATGCTGCGCATTTACTAAATCAGGGGCATATAATGCGTAAATAAAACTACCTTTGGTAACCCTTTGCCCCTCACTTTTAATTGCAAGGGTTCGTACCCAGCCAGCCATACGTGAGTTGATAGCTTCAAGACGGTCTTCATCATATCCAACATATCCAACAGTATCAATTTCCTGATAAGTAGGAGCTCGTTTGACTTGATCGAGACGAACACCAAGATTCTGCTGTATTTCCGGTGATATTGTAACTGTGCCAGCTGACCCTTGACCTTGAGCTTTCTCTTCATAAACAGGAATGAAATCCATTCCCATTGTGTCCTTGGCTGGAGAAGGTCTCTTATCAGCTGGATCCATCGGGTTTACCCAATAAAGAGGTTGTTTTTCCTTTAATGTATTTACATCTTTAAAATTTGTGAGCAGGTAGACACTACCGCCTCCTGCGACAAAAACTAACAACATTGCAATAAATTTCATAATGCCATGCCCCTTAAGATATATTCAAAATATGGAAAACCAGGTGGTGTAAATTCATCTCTCATACCCCAACAGGGTGAATCATACATACTTACCCTCTTACAGATCTATATCCTTACGGTAATGTAATCTTGCTGACAGCAGCATGTAATGTTGATTGTATATAGTGATTAGCGATAACCGTGCAATAACAACGAAATGAGGTAATCAAATGAAAATCAAGACCATCTTAGCTGCGCTCACCATGTTGATTAGTAGTTCAGCGGCTTTCGCTAATGCCCCAATGCCTTTCGATCTTAGAGCAGGGCATGGAGTAGTCTATGTAGAATGGAAAATATCTGCATTGCCTACTGACTCCGTGGACGTATCCACCCCCGATGGCACGAAACTGGGCGTTGTGAAGGCTCTCCCTGGTAAGACCAAGCAGTTAACACTTCCTTCTGATAAAAATATTACAGAAGTTATCGTGGACTATAAAGGAACCATTCATAACGTATCTCTCCCACATGGTATGGGAAGCGGTAGTAACCGTTAAGATCTCCCACATGTATAAAACGGCCAGCCTATGCTGGCCTTTTTTTAAACATTAAAAATAATCATTCTAGACTTTATAATTTCGATATAACCTTCATTGAAACTCTTGATACAGCTGGATTTTTTTTATTTTTTAGTGTATGTAGTAGCATGGACTACTGACTATCTTAATACTGCATATTGGAGAACATAATGAATATTTTAGTTGTTGAAGATGAGCCAAAGATAGGTGAGTATTTAAAGAAAGGACTCACTGAGTCAGGCTACATTGTTACTCTCGCCACAAATGGAATTGATGGTCGCTTTTATATACTTAGCCATGAGTTTGACTTAATAATACTAGATATTATGTTACCTGGGATTAACGGATGGCAGCTTCTTGAGGAAATTAGAAATATAAACATTCAAGTACCTGTCATGTTCCTGACGGCAAAAGATGGTGTCGGAGATAGAGTAAAGGGGCTAGAGTCTGGAGCTGATGATTATCTTTCAAAACCATTTGCATTCACTGAACTACTAGCCAGAATAAAAAACCTTCTTAGGCGATCCAAAGACAATCATATTGAAGAGGTTATATCAATTTCAGATTTGATTATAAACATCAAATCAAGAACAGTTAAGCGGTCGGGTAAAAAACTACATCTCACCCCTAAAGAATATCTATTACTTGAGTTATTAGCTCGGCGGCATGGTGAAGTATTACCTCGCTCATTAATTGCCTCTTTGGTATGGGATATGAATTTTGACAGCGATACAAATGTAATAGATGTTGCAATCAGAAGATTAAGAGCCAAGGTTGATGATGATTATCAAATAAAATTAATTCATACTATTCGAGGAATGGGATATAAATTAGAAGGTGCTGGCGATGAAGAGTAACATGCCTATAACTATACGTGCTATGCTTTTTGTTTCTGTCGCCATAACGATCAGTATGATTTCCTTGTTATTTTTGGTAGAGACATCTATCAAAAATCATTTCTTAGACCTTGATAATGAAACGATAGATAACAAAACGATTATTATCGAGCAGTTTTCAAAGCGCATAGATGCAGTTCAAAGAATTATCAATTGGGATACAATCAATCCTGACTCTAATTTTTATATCGAGATATTAAAAGATGGTAAAAACATATATAGGAGTGAACGAGACAGCTTTAATTTGAGAAAGTTCAGCAATACACTAATTCATGTATCTGAAACTGACACTTCCGCTCCACATAAATATCTCAGTAAAAACATTAATTTTAAAAAAAATGATAACTCCTATTCAGTCGTGTTCTATTTAGACTCAAGTGTTCACTCTCATTTTTTGTCTGACTTTAGGATGCAGCTATTAATCATAGTCTTTGGTGTTTGGGCGATCATAATATTGTCTACATACTTGGGTATAAGGCAAGGCCACAAACCTATTTATATATTAAGCAAACATATGTCGACTATTCAGGCTGAACAGTTGAGCTCAACATTAGAACCCAACCAATATCCGAGAGAGTTAAGGGAGTTGGTTGACTCATTCAATACCATGCTATCTAAACTAAACAATAGTTTCGTTAAGTTATCTGATTTTTCAGATGATGTAGCGCATGAACTAAGAACCCCATTAACCAATATAATCATGCAGGCTCAAGTTGGGTTAAATCAAGACAGGAGCATCTCCGAATATAAAGAGTTCCTATATTCAATTCTAGAAGAGCTTGAGCGTTTGGCAAAGATGGTTAGCGATATGCTGTGGATTGCCAGGTCAGACAAAGGTTTGATTTCTGCAAATAAAGAATTTTTAGACTCAGAGAATGAACTTTCTTCTATTTTGGATTTCTTTATGTACTTGGCAGAAGAAAAAAGTCTTACGTTTAACGTTACAAATACTCATAGGCTTATATTTGCTGACAAAATAATGTTTCGTCGTTCGATATCCAATCTGATATCTAACGCAATAAAATACTCAGAGAGCAACTCTGCCATTAGCATCTCAATATCAAACGATGAAGGAAATAATTCTATAATTGAAATAAAGAACAAATGCAAAGATATATCTTACGATGAATCCTTGAGAATGTTTGATCGATTTTATAGGGCAGATTTATCAAGATCTAGCAATAACGATAGTGTCGGGTTGGGTCTATCGATTGTTAAATCGATAACCGAAGTTAATGGAGGAAAGGCTTGGAATAAATTAAGTGGTGACTACATTTCATTTTATTTACTATTCCCAGCTAAATAGTTTTTTAATCACTTAACATAAGGCGATAACATAAGAATTAAAGAGTATGATTGCCAGAATAGGAGCGACCTGAGGAGGAATTATTTCAAGAATAATGACTTGAGCCCCCATCTCTCAGGCCAGCATTGTGGGTAAGTCAATCTATTATTTATCGTGGCTAGCCGATTTTCTGAGTTGATGCCATGAATATGAGTGTTGCCTAGACAATCACGGGAGGGCAAGACTCAACCAATGGTATACTGACCGAACCATGTGCACTTTCTTCATACTCAAAGCATCTGTAGTCTTTCCTTGTGAACCAGCTTGTTCCTGCGAAATTAGCTATGCCCTGTGTGCCTGCACAGTGAAAGTGACCTACCGCCAGTTTATCAAACCGATCTGATCATCGACTCCACCCGCATAAAAATATTTGGTAAGGGCAAGTGGAAGGGAGTAATTCTGGGCAGCTAACGACACGAAGGAAAACATACCGAATAAAATACAAGGGCGCGGAAACTTGGATTTGGTATTGTTGACAAAATATCCCGTTACTCGGTGAGCCGATCTCTCAGAGCTGCCACCTAGAGAGTCAAATGAACGAACCAAAGCAGAAAATAAGTAGCTGGAAACAATACAATCAAGTCTGGGTTCAACGTGGTTCCCCTGACAATCTAAATGGATGAACACACGGTCAAGCTGTATCCATCATGGCCAGCGTTGACTGCATTGATGTTCAAGTGCATATTCAGGCTTGCCCCTGCATGTGCTGAATTACTTCATCAACTCGCTATTCACGTTGATGGCTGTCCAACTCCAGGCTACAGTACTATCAATAGCAAGCTAAGATAGTGGATATCAACTACGAGCAACCGACCGCTGGCGTATCTGTTGATTGATGCAATCGGACTCTAAGTCTGTGGTGATTGCGAATGGACAGTGTGCAAGCACGGCAACGAAAAGTAGCGGGGTTGGTGCAAGTTCATTGCAGCCACCCATGCAATCGTTGTAGCTGAGGTCTGCCTGGAGGCGGTTGTGCCGTCCTTGCTCAATTCGTTGCGGCGGAAGATAGAACTGGTCAGTGCTGAGGCACCTATGGCACCATAGCGTGTCACGCCCTGCTGAAGCAGGGCTATTTCGACTCAGATTAACTTTTTTATTTTAATATATATTCTTCCATTTCCTATTAAATAGTGGTTGTTTTTTTAAATTACTATTAGCATTTTCAATTTTACTGAGTGATTATCATCACCACTGATACTACATGTCACATCAACGATGAATTTTGAGTTTACATCTGATAATCAGTATTTATAAAGTTTAGAGCTGAATTATGTACGTATAAAAGAGGGGCCTAGTCAGGCCCCTCTTTGATGCTCTTATCGGCTCAGAGAGTACTTATTTAACGACAACCTCTCCGACCATACCAGCTTCCATATGACCAGGTACAAGGCAGGCGAATGATACTGTTCCTGACTTGTCAAATTTCCATAACACAGCACTCTTCTTGTTTGGTGCAAGAGAAATCATATTTGGCATACTGTGTTGCATCTGCATACCTTGCATTTGTTGCATCATCCCAGCATGATCTTTTAGCTCAGAGGTCGTTCCAAGAACAAACTCATGTGGCACTTTACCATTGTTCTTTATAAAGAAACGTATTGTTTCACCTTGCTTAACAGATATCGATTTCGGTGTGAATCGCATGGTGTCATCCATAGACACATCGATGGTTCTAGAGACATCTTTGGCAACACCTGGAGAGCCAGCCATGCTACCCATGTCATGTCCCATAGGGGCTGGATTTCCCTTCATTGAGCTCATGTCATGACTCATACCATTTTTCATTGCACTCATGTCATGCCCTTGCTCAGATGCAATCACACCAGCAGAAACAACAATCAAAGCAGCAGCAATAACGTTATATTTCATATGATATCTTCCTTATATAATCAGAACCAGAATCTGGCGCCGGTAATAAATCTAGTATCGGATGTACTCTCGCCATTGTCTTTCGCAAGATCATAAGTACTTCCAGCAAGAGTGCTCCATTCAACTCCAATATATGGTGCAAACTGTCTATTTATTTCATAACGCAACCGTAAGCCTGTGCTTATGTCAGATATACCTCGCCCAACTAACATCTCATCATCATCTTTACTGTAAATATTCATTGAAACTTGGGGTTGCAATATTAACTTTTGAGTCAGCAAAAGGTCATATTCAGCCTCTAGGCTTAAAAGTGCTAGGCCATGTGAATCTACAAACAAAGATGAATCGACTTCAAACCAATATGGTGCAAGTCCTTGGATGCCAAGGGCAAGCCATCCCTTATCACTTCTAGATTTATATGTATCATATCTTGCCCCCAAAAGGATGTCCCAGTATGGTGACGTCGCATATCCATAAAGAATTTGATTTTCTGTCTCCTGCAATGAATTTTTATATTCACCATCAGATTTAAACCATATCTTATGATAATCTTTTCCTATCCAAGCCAGCGCCTTGTAATTTGCATAGTTTTCTTTACGACCATTAGAGTATTCAAGCCTGTCTATTAGCACAGAAGAAAATATATGTTCGTCAGCTAAGGAAAGTTTTTCCCTACCTTCAAACAGGCTTGGTCCAGAACTAAGAGTGAGGCCATCAGAGTACTCATGGGGACTTCTCTGTTGGGCCTCGGTCGTTGCGGTTAAATCAGGGTGATAGCCACCTACTGACTCATCTGATTCTTTTGAAAATGAAAGAGAGGTGAATACTCCAAGAGTAAACAGTAATACTGTCTTTCTTACAATATTTTGAATATGCATCATCTATTTCCTCAAGAAACCACAACTTCACGAAACATCCCAGCATCCATATGGAACATAATATGACAGTGCCAAGCCCAACGACCAATAGCATCAGCCGTCACAAGAAAGCTTATGCGTTGTGCTGGCTGCACAGCAATGGTGTGTTTTCTTGCTAGGAAAGAACCATTTTCATTTTCAAGCTCACTCCACATACCATGTAAATGCATGGGGTGTGTCATCATAGTATCATTATGAAGAGTGATTCTTACTCGCTCGCCATAATTAAAATGAATAGGTGTTGACTTACCGAACTCGACTCCATCAAATGACCATGTATAGCGTTCCATATTGCCGGTCAAATGAAGCTCAATTTCGCGTTCTGCTGGTCTTGGATCTATAGGCCCACCTTTGGTTTTCAAGTCCGCTAAGGTAAGCACTCTTCTTCCATTATTACGAAGTCCTACACCAGGGTCATCTAGATTGCGCCTTGGAGTATCTACCCGAGCATCAACGCTTGGTCCAAACTCTGTACTGGCATGCCTTACTGTACTAGGCTTGGCCGTCGTTTCCATACTAGGCATAGAGCGATGATCCATACCTTCCATTCCTGGCATTGAACCATGATCCATCGCGGGCATAGCACCTGATGTCATTCCAGGCATGGAACCGTGATCCATCGCGGGCATAGCACCTGATGTCATTCCAGGCATGGAACCGTGATCCATACCTGCCATGGAGCCGTGATCCATTCCGTCCATGGAGCCCATCATATCTTCCATTGAAAGAGGCTCAGGTTTGTCTACAGTAGGAATTGGAGCTGAAAGGCCAATCGCCGTCGACAACGTCCCTCGGGCAAAACCAGTACGATCCATCGACTGTGCGAAAACCGTATGGGCGTTATCTATGGGTTGAACAATGACATCGTAAGTTTCACCAGGGCCAAAACGAAACTCATCTACGTCTATAGGTTCAATATCAACACCATCGGTTTGTACAACCGTCATTTTTATACCTGGAATTCGGACATCGTAAAAAGACCCTCCAGCACCATTTATAAATCTAAGTCTGATTTTCTCACCTTTATTGAAGACACCCGTCCAATTTCCATTAGGGGTTGTTCCGTTCATTAAATAGGTTAAAGTTGCAGAGGATAAGTCAGCCAAATCTGTAGAATTCATTCTCATTTCATTCCACATCTGGCGTTTGGTGAAGGCAACCTTTAATCCACTGTTGCTGACATCGTTAATGAAGTCGATAGCTGTAGGCTGATTAAAATTATAGTAATCACTTTGCGATTTCAATTTTGATAAAATTCGCATCGGGTGCTCATCTGTCCAGTCTGACAAGAGAACAACATAATCTCTATCGGCTGATATAATCTCGCCTTCTTTTGGCTCTATAATTAAAGCGCCATACATTCCCGTCTGTTCTTGAGAACCAGAGTGAGAGTGATACCAATATGTACCGGACTGTTCCAACGTGAATTTATATGTGAATGTCTCTCCTGGTTTAATACCATTGAAACTAATACCAGGTACGCCATCCATTTCAAATGGGAGTATTATACCATGCCAATGAATAGAGGTAGGCTCACTGAGCTTATTGGTAACACGAAGAGTAACCTCATCGCCTTCCTTTAAGCGTAATGTCGGTGCGGGTATGGAGCGATTGACAACCGTGGCAATTCTTGTACTTCCAGTAAAGTTGACAACAACTTCTTCAACTACCAGATCGATTACTGTTCCACTTAAAACTGAGCTGTAAACCTTTTGCGGCAGTTCTTCTTTAGCGTTAATTGACATAGGAATCGATGCCACAACTCCGCCAGCAGCAATCCCTTTAACAAACTTTCTTCTTGAGATAGAAGGATTAAATCCATTTTTACTATGAACATCATTCATAAGCGCCTCCATTTCATCACAACTGTGATGTGCGATGATGCTCATTATAGAAATCAATGTACA
Source organism: Aeromonas media (assembly GCF_000819985.1). Classification (GTDB taxonomy): domain Bacteria; phylum Pseudomonadota; class Gammaproteobacteria; order Enterobacterales; family Aeromonadaceae; genus Aeromonas; species Aeromonas media. The sequence goes on from NZ_CDBZ01000148.1 coordinate 10,299, forward strand.
ATTACAATACTGTCATTTTTCTCAATGCGTATAAAAAATGCGCAAAACTTACGTTAAAGCATGATTTTATTTGCTTTATCTGTTTCGCCCACTACCCATTCCATGCTGAAGTGCAATCACATGGACATCACCGTTGTAGCTGACTTTGACTGTGTTGATACTTTTGTCCATGGGGAGTTGCAGTTGCTTTGTCTTCCCAGGAGTAGCCATTACAGTACCCAGTTTAGTGTCATCCAGGGTAGATACACTCACAGTATCGGTACTAAGTGCGTTGGCACTCCAATCCATATATATAATGTTGTGCCCAGCACGAACGTTATAAGGCACAGGAGCCTGAGCAAAGGCGGAGAAGCTTCCGACGACCAGCGTACATGCCATGAATGCACCAATTTTAATATTCATAAACCACCTCATTTAATTATGACTCAAGTTACGTGACTAACTATATACTCTGAATCATTACATGAAGCTGTCACAAAAATTACAAATTAGTAATAAACCTATTGAAGAGTGTTTGGGGAACGCTGGATGCCTTAAATCAGGACATACCCTATTTTTTGACCTGCTCAGATAGAGATTCGGTTCATGCAGCATGAATCGCCCGGCTTCTCTAGGGAAGGTGCGAACAAGTCCCTGATATGAGATCATGTTTGTCATCTGGAGCCATGGAACAGGGTTCATCATGAGTCATCAACTTACCTTCGCCGACAGTGAATTCAGCAGTAAGCGCCGTCAGAC
>NZ_CDBZ01000149.1 GCF_000819985.1 Aeromonas media
GGCGGGGGCAGGGGGAGCCCATCGCCCGCTGGCGCGAGCCGCTCGCCTGGGCCGACAGCCGCGACTGGCCCGCGGGGGAGCGGGATCCTGTCCCCCTGGTGGTGTTTCCGAGTGAAGGCCTCTACCGGCGCCAGATAACCGACGCCCTGGATGCCAGGGGCATTGCCTGGCGCATCGCCTACGTGAGTGCCAGCCTCGCCAGCCTGCAGGGGGCGGTGAGCGCGGGCATAGGGGTGAGCCTGTTGCCCGCCCGATTGCTGCAGCCCGATCAGGTTGAACTGACACACTGGCCGTCGGTGCGCCCGGTGGAGCTGGCCCTGCACCTGGGGGCAGGGGGCAGTGAGCCCCTCAGCCGGTTGTGCGAGGCCCTTATCGCGCTCTGTGACGAGGTAATGGGGGAGGAGGCAATCGTACCGCGCTGAGCAGGGCAGCGCGGCGCCGAACAGTGCGGTGTTGAGACGTGCCCTGCGAAGGCCGCTTTCGTCTCAGCCCCTCAGGCCAGGGCTTGCCTCGGTACCACGGCGAGCCAGACTTCCACCTCCCCGCAGCCGCTCTTTGGGTCAAATTTGTCGCCGTAGCGCTCAAAGTCCGGCTTGTGGGCGGACTCATAGTCCGAGTGTGCCAGCCAGTCCAGCGCCTGTTGCCAGGTGTGTGGCAGGGCATCGACATGGCCCAGATGGCGAAAGACCGCATAGGTCTGGGGGGCGATGCGCATCCGGCCAAGCCCGGGGGGGAGCACCTCCAGGGCGGCGACCTCCACCGCGCACATATACTCGCATTGCGTCGCGGTTGCGCCGCAGATGACGCCGTAGGCGTGCTCCCCCAGCTGACCTGGCAGGGGGCCAAGGGCGCTGAAGTCACGCCACTGGCCACCGAAGTCACCGTGCTGGAAGTCGTGATGGCGACGCAGGCCGCCAAGCAGCATGGCGTTGCTGGTTTCGAAGCGGATCGGGTCTGACATGGTGCCTCCTGGGTTGTAGGAGAAGGGTTGAAGGGAAAGAGGTGAAGGGACAGGGTCGAGGTGAGCGCGTCAGTGCGCCCGGCCTTCCTCACGCTTGCGCTCATAGTCCTGGCGAACGATGGCGAGCGCCGCCAGGACGAGATCCGGGGCAATCTGGTTGGTTTCCAGCAGTTCTATCAGATCCACCGCGAGTTTGACCTCGGGCGGTGCAGTTTCCAGTGACATCTTGGTTTCTCATGGGGCAGCGTGGTCGCCATTATAGCGCCCCGGGTGGCGAAGACACGCCTCGGTTGCCGGGGTTTGACGGGTGTCACATGTGCTGGCGCATCTCCTTGTCGAGCTCCTCGCGCAGGGTCATCAGCTTCCTGGCGTACTGCTGCAACTGTAGATCCTGCTCGCTCACCGGCTGCCATTGGGGCACAGGACTCGGTTTGCCGTGCTCGTCCATGGCCACGAAGATGATGATGCAGTGGGTGGTCTTGTGGCGCGCAGGGTCAGTGGGGTGGCGGCTGTAGACGTCTACCGCCAGGTGCATGCTGGTGGTGCCGGTGTGGATCACCTTGGCGTGCACCTCCACCAGCTGGCCTATCTGGATGGGGCGTAAAAAACGGATGCCCCCCACATAGACGGTGACGGCATAGCCGCCACACCAGCCGGCGGCGCAGGCGTAGCCGGCCTGATCGATCCACTTCATCACCATGCCGCCATGGACCTTGCCTCCGAAGTTGACGTCGGCCGGCTCGGCCAGAAATTGCAGGGTCAGTTCGCGGGGTGGGATCATGCTCTCTCCTCGGCTTATTGCCGGTAACTCTTGCGATAGGCCTCGGCCTGCTGGCAGGCGGGCACCTTGGAAAAATCGGGACGCTTGTTGCCCTCGCGCTGGCCGAAGCTGGCAAACTCCTGCTGGCAGCGGGTCGTTTTGCCCCCCTCCTTGATGCAGGTGTCGATGCGCTGCTGTCGGCCCTGCACGATCAGCAGTTGCTGGGCGTCGGAACAGGCCCGATCCAGCCCGGCTTGATGGGTTTCCCGATCCTGCTCTATGGCGAACAGGCCGCTCGACAGGCTGCTGGCGAGCAGCAATATGACCATCTTCATCATGCTTTGTCTCCTTGTGGGGGGCGTCCTGTTATGACCAGGGCTATGCCCCCCAGAATGCCCAGTGATGACAATAACAACCGCAGCGACCAGGACTCATCCAACCAGATGATCCCTGCCAGCGCCGCGAGCAGGGGCACCAGCAGCTGGACGCTGGCGGCCAGGGTGCGTCCCAGTTGGGGCAGCACCAGATACCAGAGCGCATACCCAAGGCCGGAGGCGAGGGCCCCCGAGGCCAGGGCGTAGCCAATGGCCGCCGGGCTGGCCTCAAGCCGGCCAAGCAGCAGGTAGAGCAGCGCCGCCGGCAGGCTGGCCCGCAGGAAGTGACCGGCATTGGCGGCGATGGGATCGGCAAAGCGTGAGGCCCGCAGGGTATAGCAGGCCCAGGCGATGCCGGCGCCTATCATCAGGGCCGCCCCCAGGGGATCCGGCGCCCGGATGCCGGGCAGCAACAACAATACCAGCCCTGCCATGGCGAGCAGCAGGCCAGCCCACTGGCGCAGTGGCAGGGACTCTCCGCGCAGCAGGGGCGGTGCCAGCATGCTGAGCTGGACGGCGGCAAACAGCAGCAGGGCACCGGTTCCCGTGGTCAGGGTGAGATAGGCGAACGAGAAGGCGGCGCCATAGGCGATGAGCGCGAGGGCCCCCCCCCAGTCTCCCTGGCGCGGCGACTGGTGGCGAACCCGGCACAACAGGATCAGCATCAGGGCGCCGCTGGTCAGCCGCAGCAGGGTAAACAGGGCCGGATCCATCCGCTCTTCGAACAGGGCGAGGCGGCAGAGTACCGAATTGGCAGCGAACGCAGTGAGCGTCAGCAGGGTCAGCAGCAACAGGCGGGGCAGTGGCATCCATTCACCTTGAGTTCAGTGGGCGCGGCACAGCATGGTATTTCATGCAAATGAGGAGGCCCCATGAAACAGATGCTGGAGCAATTGATGGGAGCTGGCAAGGGCTGGCTCAACGATGGTGGTGACACGCGCAAGGCCCAGATGAAAGGCATGGCCCAAGGGGGGCTGGCCGCCGGAGCCATGGCGCTGCTGCTTGGCAACAAGAATATACGCAAATACGGCACCAAGGTGGCGGCGGTGGGCGGGGCGGCCGCCCTCGGCGGTCTGGCCTACAAGCTCTATCAGGACTGGCAGCAGAACCAGAGTGCGCCAGCGGCCGGCCCGCCCCATCCCCTCAACGAGCTGGCGGGCGCCGAACTGGATGCCCGAGCCAGCTTGCTGGTGCGCGCCATGGTGGCCGCGGCCCGGGCCGACGGTCATATCGACGACGCCGAGCGGCTGAAGATCCAGCAGTACCTGACCGAGCAGGGCCAATCCGATGCCGCTCGCTGGATTGACGCCGAGCTGGCCCGCCCGCTGGATCCCCAGGCCCTGGCCCGGGAGGTCACCGACATGGAGCAGGCCACCGAGGTCTATCTCGCCTCCCTGCTCGCCGTCGAGGTGGATCACTTCATGGAGCGCGGCTATCTCGACGAGCTGGCCCGGGCCTTGAAGCTCGATGACAGCCTGAAAACCAGCATAGAACGCCAGGTGGCCCAGCTGGGTGCGCCGGGTTGAGCCCGTGCTGACATCAGGATTGTGCACAAGGCCCCGTCACGGGGCCTTGTGGTTTGTGGCCACCCTGAATGGATACATTCGGCGCTTCACCTTGGTGCCGACTCCTCCTATGATGAACCATTCCCCAGGCCTTGGGGTCAGTTCGTCAGCCAAATGCAAGGAGCACCCATTGGAAATACGTAAGGCAACCGAGCAGGATCTCGACGCCATTGTCGAGCTGGATCGGCAGATAGGGCAGATCCACTTCGAGCAGGCTCCCGAGGTGTTCTGCCCTCCCTCTTCGCGGCAGCGGGCGTTTCTGCTGGACGCCATCCAGAGCGAGGGGCGACTGTTTTGTGTCGCCGTGGTGGTAGCGGGGTTTCTGACTGCCCGAATCGATATCAATGAAGCCATTCCGTTTCTTACCAAACTGCCCGTCTGTCGGATCACGACTGTGGTGGTGGATGAGCACCACAGATCCCGTGGCATAGGCAAGGCACTGATCGCCCACTGCGATGGCTGGGCCAAGGCCCATGATGCAAGCCAGATCCGGCTGGAGGTGATGTCATTCAATGACAGGGCCAGGTCGCTTTACGAATCCCTTGGCTTTACCCGGCAGTCTGAAACGTACGCCAGATAGCCCGACGTTCGGTGAATAAACAAGGCCCCATCATGGGGCCTTGTTTATTCAC
>NZ_CDBZ01000150.1 GCF_000819985.1 Aeromonas media
AACAGATGGCATTGCTATCACACATTTAGCAGATTCATCCACATTCGCCAATTAATTGGATGCAATGGTGCAATGAACTACATATATATAAGTATTGCATGTGATATATTGCACCCCCTTAACAATCCCCCGGCTCGATGAGGATAAACCTACTCTTATCCTCATCGGTTGACATCTCGAAAATAAGTAGGTATGAAAGTATTAATTTAAAAAAGTCTAGATCCCCCCGTTTGTTTTCAAATCGAAAAGGAATTTTCTCATGAAAACAAAAAACGGTTTTTTTATTTTACTGGCTGAAATTGAACTTCATGCTACCTCTTTTTCAGTGCGCTATCCTCCTTATCGCCATTTGTAAAAAGACGTCTCATCGGAAAGCCGTCTTTACTTTCATAAATTCCACATAGAACTGCGTTCTATGTGAATATACGATCCAGAGTTTAGCAATGCAGGCCGGTCAATAAGAACTCATCTCAGTGTATTAACGGTCAACTCTGAGCTCGTTAGGAGAGACCCGTCGGCCAAGTTGCTGGTGCGGGATCAGTCCTGAACGGCTTCGAAGTGTCTAAAGAAGTCGGGGTGATTCACCCTGTAGCAAAGGGGCTGGGTGAGGGACATATCCGTATCCTCTGCTAACCAAACTACCAGTTTAACAAAGCAGTCGGTCACTAATGGATTGAACCTGCTCATATTTTCATCCATTTCCTCTATCCATGTCTCGATCTACTCCCTTAAGATAGCCAAACGAAAATCCATCTCTCAGGGAAGCGTCATGGGAGCGATTCAAACATACTCACCATCGGAAGCGCCTCTAATAAGTAAATATAGCGCACGAAACGCCTCTATTAGCGCATCTCACTGAGTGGGGTATATATGGGTAGCGACATTGGCATTAAACGGCGGCAATCGCATTACAGGTTGTATCAGTGAACTCTGGTAATTCGGGTTCCCTACGCATTGACCATCTAAAAATTACAATTATAAAAAATCCTTTCGATTTGTGATTTTTTCCCGCAAAGGAAATTTATCTTTTCCGCGATTATCACTTCGTGCTAACGCGAATCATATCCAGAGAACGACCAGTATCGACTAGGTCTAGGTGCTCACGCAAATTTTTCGCAGAGATTTACCCCCCCCCGAAGCAATTGAAGTGAGTTCGTGGTATGGCAATGCGTCTTCTATGCAAGTGCCAATAACTATGATCATCGTCAAAAAAATTCTAAATCTGCACGTTAAATGACATTTTTTTTCAGCAAGGTTGGCCGGTGTTTGATACCATCCCCGTTCGGGCCCCTTGCAAACATCGAGAGCCTATGAATAGCCAATGTCAGCGCTGGTTAAACGCAGCACTCAGGGAGTTGTCACAGCCCCGTGCGGTAGCCATCTCGTTTGCCAGCTACAGCACAACAGTAGGAAGCTATGTAGCGAGGCACATTGCCCCCCTCCATCTTTCTAATTAAACAGTGGTGAAGGTCGTGGTCAAAAGGTTGCGTTCATGATTACCCATCATCCTCAGCCATCTATAAGAGTCGATATGGCATAGGTTGACTTGTTAAAATACTAATAATTCATAACTTAATTGAGAGACAGTACTGCTATGAATAGAGTTATCACTAACATCCTGGGTGCAGATGACAAGTTGCTAAAACTTTTAGGGACCAACCCATTAGCTAACCTTGTGGGGTACGTTTATTCCATGGACTTTAGCGAAGCACTTATCCTTACCAATGATAAATTCAAAGAGGAAGTTGCTGGTGTACCTCACAATAGTTTTTTAGTGGCTACCTCCTTAAATCCAGAAAACGTCTCTGCAAGTACTGAGTTAGACCGAGAAGTTATTCTTTTAAGGGTGATAGGGCATTCAAAACTACCAACTGATGATGATTTTGTTAAAACAAGAATTGAGCACAATCAACGGAGAACGGCAAGTGAAGTATTTGCTAATGATAAGCTGGATGGACTAGATGTATTGACTCTCTCAGAGCTTCAGGCTGGCGGTTTGAGGTGTCGTATTTTGGGTACATTTTTTATAGATGAAGGTGAACTAAGGTTAGGATGTGACATTGAAAATTATATGTCATCAAATCGTTTAAGAGTATTCAAGCCAAGAGATAAAGCACTAGAGCTTATTGTTAATCATGTAAACGAAGAGGTTAAGCAGGGCTGACGCATCAGTG
>NZ_CDBZ01000151.1 GCF_000819985.1 Aeromonas media
TTGCGGCGGGGAGCAGTCACGTGGCTGTGATACCGAAACCATGGTGCCCGTGCCCAGTGGGAGCGGCGGAGGTCATGGAACAGACACAGCACAGATCACCAGCCTGCAAGTCACCCCCTCGGAGAGCCGTATCCCGGCAGGATTACAACAACAACTGATTGCCCAGGTCACCCTGAGCGATGGCTCGACCGCGGAGGCCACCGCTGATATGACAGTGAACTGGAGCAGCAGTGATGCCAGCATTGCCACCGTCGACGAGACGGGACGTGCCACTGCCGTGGGGGCCGGGATAGCCAGCATCAAGGCCACAGGGACCGGGAATGGCAGGGTCTTTGAGGCAAGCGCCAAACTGGAGGTGACAGATGCCGTTGTCTCCGATCTGACCCTTACCCCGGCGATCGCCACCAGCATGCCGCCCTCGGCATCACAACCGATAGTCATGACCGTCTTTGCCGCCAAGGCGACGCTCTCCGATGGCAGCATCATCGATCTGACCTACAACCCGGCCCTGAGCTGGAGCAGCAGTGATGAGGCCGTCGCCACCGTCAGCAACACGATCGGCAGTAAAGGGGTCGCGACCGCCGTCGGCACGGGGGCCACTACTGTCAGCGCGAGCGGGATGCTCAATGGGCAGAACTTCTCTGCCACCGCAGACTTGACCGTGACCCCGTGACTGGCGTTGTGGTAACGGGTAATCGCCTACCAGTGTGACCATGACGGCAGGGCGCCGGCTCTGCCACTCTTTTCCCTCATCCTCCCTGTGTCACATCGCGTTACCGGGCCCCGCCTGCACCAAGGGGGCACTGCTGATGCGCTCCGCCCATCATCCCATCCAGCTCACTGGGTCCCCCAAGGTTTCGTGGTGTTTGCCAAGGCATGGCCGGGCCAAGCAACGGCGTCATGACGTGGATGGCGATGACGGACAGAAATGGGTGCCACGGCTGTCGCTTTCTCCCTTGACCGGTACGGTGTGCTTCATGGAAGCTCGATCTTTTCCACGGGAGGGTGAAGCGATGTTACGGATCTTGGGCAAGGCGTCGTCAATCAATGTGCGCAAAGTGTTGTGGACCTGCGCCGAGCTGGATCTTCCTTTCGAGCGGGAGGAGTGGGGGAGTGGTTTCCAGTCCACCCGGAGCGCCGAGTTTCTGGCGTTGAACCCGAACGCCATGGTGCCGGTCATCCGGGATGGAGACTTCACCCTGTGGGAATCCAACAGCATCATCCGATATCTGACGACGCGCTATGGTGACGGCTCGCTCTATCCCGCCGAGGCGCGGGCGAGGGCCAGGGTCGATCAGTGGATCGATTGGCAGGCATCGGACTTGAATCGCGCCTGGAGCTACGCCTTCATGTCGCTGGTGAGGCTCTCCTCCGCCCATCAGGACAGACAGGCGATCGAGGCGAGTTGTGTCGAGTGGTCCAGGTATATGCAGATCCTGGACAGGCAGCTCGAGGTCACCGGCGGCTATGTGGCCGGGAGCCGCTTCTCGCTGGCGGACATTCCCATCGGCCTGTCGGTGAATCGCTGGTTTCATACGCCCTTCGAGCGCCCGTCACTCGCGGCGGTGAGCGACTACTACGCGCGATTGAGCGAGCGCCCCGGCTTCTGTCTGTATGGCAATAACGGGATGCCATAAGCGGCAGCGCAAGATCGGCCGCAGTGCCGCACCTGCCAACCTCGATTGGTCAGCGCCTCGCGCCAGAACCCCGGGCCCTGGGCTGGCGACTTGCCCTGTTAGCGGGCGTCGGGGCGAAAGGCGCGGCTCGCCCATAAAAAATCCGAAACACGGGGTTTCGGATCCTGGCCCGCGAGGGGCGTACACGGGGTGTGTCGGGAGGCAGGTCAGCTGCGGATCTTGTTGTAGACAAACAGCACGATCAAGGCACCCACGGTGGCGATGAGGATGCTCGGCAGGTTGAAGCCGGTCACCGTTCCCATGCCGAGCAGAGTGCCGACATAGCCCCCCACCATGGCGCCGACGACCCCCAGGATCACCGTCATGAAGAAACCGCCCCCATCCTTGCCAGGCATGATCCACTTGGCCAGGATGCCGACGATCAATCCCAATACCACCCAGGTCAGAAATCCCATTATCTCGTCCTCATGTGTGTGCACAGACACAGAGTATATGCAGGGTTCAGTGTTGCCTCCTGCCCAAAGAGGGGGGCGTAAGTTGTCATAAGGGCACCCCTTATCTCCGCTGGCAAGGCGTCACTCGGAGAGGGGACGGCTCTCGAGCCGCTGGCCCTGCGGGGAGCAGCTCAGCACCGATCCCTGCTCGAACCAGTCCCCCAGCACGATGCGCCGCGCCGGCTTGCCGTCCAGCATGAAGTCATGGACGGCGGGCCTGTGGGTGTGGCCGTGGATCATCAGGCGGCAGCCGTGTTGGCGCAGCAGGGCATCGACCGCCGCCGGGGTCACGTCCATGATGGTCTGGGACTTGCCGGCATTCTCCATCTGGCTCTGGCCCCGCATCTTGCAGGCGATGGCCTGGCGGCGGGTGAGCGGCAGGCGCAGGAAGAGCCAGCGCAGCCATTTCTGCTGGGTGATGCGGCGAAACTTCTGATAGCCGAGATCCAGGGTGCAGAGCAGATCCCCGTGGCTCAGCAGCACCCGCTCCCCGTAGAGATCGATGACGCAGGGGTCGCCGAGCAGCGTCATGCCCGCCCGCTTGGCAAAGGCCTTGCCCAGCAGGAAGTCGCGGTTGCCGTGGATAAAGTAGATGGGCACGTCCTGCCGGCTCAGGGCCAGGAAGGCCTCGGCCACCTGGCGGTGGAGCGGGTTGGGATCGTCGTCGCCAATCCAGAACTCGAACAGATCACCCAGCACATAGAGGGCATCGGCCTTGGGGGCATCGCGCTCGAGAAAGCGCACCAGTGCGGCTGTCATGTCGGGCCGCTGGGCACAGAGGTGAAGGTCACTGATAAAAAGGGTGCTCATGATGTGGGATGAGTGCTCTTGATGGGATCCGGGCAAAGGGGGGCAGGGGAGCCTGCCGGCGTGGGCGAGTCGCTCAGGGATCGTGCCTGCCAGTGGAGCGTTGCAAGATCGCGCCCCTCCAGGGTCAGCAGCGCGGCGTAAGGATCGCCGCAAAGCCCTAGCAGACGACAGATGGCGGCCTCTCCTTTGAGTCCTTCCCCGAGGCGAAGACGCAGCACGGCCTGATGGAAGTCGTGGCCAAAGTGCCCCAGCAGGGCGGCCATCAGGCTGAGGTGACGCCAGCCGTTGAGCGTCTCAAGCCGGGCCGGGGTGACATAGAGCTCCACCGGCCAGCGCGCCTGGTCCGGGCCGGTCAGGGTCTGCTCCATCAGCCACACCTGGTTCCCCTTGCCCCTGACCGTCCAGCCCTGCTCACGCAAGAGGGCGGCGAGGCACGCGGGGTCCGGGTGCTGGCAGAGGATGTCGAGATCGCTGCCGGGCAGGTCGAGCCCGATGGCGACCGTGCTCACCAGGGCCACGTCCTGGCACAGGCGCCCCAGCGTATCCCACACACCACTGCTTAGCAGGGCGTGGGCGGAGCGCTGGCGGGGATTGCCCCGGGCCAGATAGTCGAGGCGGCGCCAGTTGGCAGGGCTGGCCTGCGCAGATGGAAAAACTGCGGCCGGGGCCGCAGTTTCATCGCTACGCAGTAGAAAACAATCAGTCAGCAAGGGTGACCTTGGTGATGACCACGTCTTCAACCGGTACGTCCTGATGCATGCGGCCTGAGTTGCCGGTCTTGACGCCCTTGATCTTGTTGACCACGTCCATGCCAGCGGTGACTTCACCGAACACGCAGTAGCCGAAGCCCTGGGTGGTGGCGGACTTGAAGTCCAGGAAGTCGTTGTTGTTCACGTTGATGAAGAACTGGGCGCTGGCGGAGTGCGGTTCGCTGGTGCGGGCCATGGCGATGGTGCCAATCTTGTTGGACAGGCCGTTGGCCGCCTCGTTCTTGATGGGGGCGCGGGTCTCTTTCTCTTCAAAGCCAGGAGCATAGCCGCCGCCCTGGATCATGAAGCCGTCGATGACGCGGTGGAAGATGGTGTTGTCGTAGTGACCGTCACGGCAGTATTGCAGGAAGTTGGCCACGGTCTCGGGGGCTTTTTCCGCGTTCAGAGTCAGGGTGATGTCGCCGTGGTTGGTGTGCAGAGTAACCATGATATGTCCTTTCATTTGATGCGGGCGATGAGGTGCCCGCAGGTGTATGGTATAAAGTGGTGGCAATTCTAGCCCATCAGGGGCCTGCGGCATAGATGGCATGGGGGATCCGGCGCTTTTTCTGCCTCGTTTTCTCCACCGGATGCGGTTAGAATGTCAGACCATTTTACTCACAGGCAGTGGTCATAAGATGCTGAAGATATACAACACACTCACTCGTCAAAAAGAAGAATTCAAACCTATCCACCCGGGCAAGGTGGGCATGTATGTGTGTGGCGTCACTATCTACGATCACTGTCATATCGGCCACGGCCGCACCTTCGTCTCCTTCGACGTGGTGGCCCGTTACCTGCGTTACGCCGGTTACGATCTCACCTATGTGCGCAACATCACCGACGTGGATGACAAGATCATCAAGCGCGCCGCCGAGACCCAGGTCACCTGCGACGATCTCACCGAACGTCTGATCGGCGACATGCACCAGGACTTCGACGCCCTCGGCATGCTGCGCCCTGACATCGAACCCCGCGCCACCCAGCACATTGGTGAAATCATCGCCCTGGTCGAAACCCTGCTGGAGAAAGAGCACGCCTACGTGGCGGACAACGGCGACGTCATGTTCATCGTCGAATCCTTCGCCGACTACGGCAAGCTCTCCGGCCAGGATCTGGAGCAGCTGCAGGCCGGCGCCCGGGTCGACGTGGTCGAAGCCAAGCGCAACCCGCTCGACTTCGTGCTGTGGAAGATGTCCAAGCCCGGCGAGCCGACCTGGGACAGCCCCTGGGGCCCGGGTCGCCCCGGCTGGCACATCGAGTGCTCCGCCATGAACTCCAAGCACCTTGGCAACCACTTCGACATCCACGGCGGCGGCTCCGACCTGCAGTTCCCCCACCACGAGAACGAGATCGCCCAGTCCTGCTGCGCCCACGGTGGCGACTACGTCAACACCTGGATGCACAGCGGCATGGTGATGGTGGACAAGGAGAAGATGTCCAAGTCCCTTGGCAACTTCTTCACCATCCGCGACGTCCTGGCCCATTTTGACGCCGAAACCGTCCGTTACTTCCTGATGTCCGGCCACTACCGCAGCCAGCTCAACTACTCGGAAGATAACTTGAAGCAGGCCCGTGCCGCCCTGGAGCGGATGTACACCGCCCTGCGCGATCTGCCGGTGGCCGCCGCCGCCGGTGGCGACGAGCAGGTGGCCCGCTTTGTCGATGCCATGGACGACGACTTCAACACCCCGGAAGCCTACTCCGCCCTGTTCGACCTGGTGCGCGAGATCAACCGCCAGAAGGCCGAAGACATCGCTGTCGCCGCTGGCCTGGGTGCTCGCCTGAGGGAACTGGGCGCCGTGCTCGGCATACTGCAACAGGATCCGGACGCCTTCCTCAAGGGCAATGAAGCGGACGACGAAGTGGCCGAGATCGAGCAACTGATCGCCCAGCGCAATCAGGCCCGCGCCGACAAGAACTGGGCCGCCGCCGACGCCGCCCGCAACCGTCTCACCGAGATGGGCATAGTGCTGGAAGACAGCGCCGGCAAGACCAGCTGGCGCCGCGCCTAAGGCCGGTGGCGCTGCTCGCGTCAACCGGTTGAGCCAATAAAAAAACCGCAGCCCTGTGGCTGCGGTTTTTTTGTGGTCTGCCGGAGGGCTGACACGTTCCCTCTCTCCTGATTGGCATGGCTTCGCCATGCAGGACGCGAGGGCCTTGTCCTCGAAGGGGTTTCGCCCGCCCTTCGGGCTGGGGCGAGTGACTTTTGAAAGACCAAAAGTCACCAAAAGTCTTTTCCCCCGGCAAACCGCCCGCTTCGCGGGTTCCCTCGTCTCGTCCAACGGGTCGGACGGAGCGCCGCAGACGGCACATCCCTGTGCCGGCTGCGGCTGTGCCATCATCCATGATGGCGCTCCTGATCCGTTGAGCTCGACTCGGCGGTTTGCAGGGGGAACCAATACCGTGCCCGCCCGTGGCTTTATCTTTCTGGTCGACTGTTTATTACGCCGTAGGAAGAGAGCTGCGCAAGGGGTTGGCGAAATAGCGTTTTTACTTATAAAAAACTGCGGCCCTTGTGAAGTAAAGCTCACTATATTGAACCGGTTAGGGAAGGTGCGAATAAGCGGGGAAATTCTTCTCGGCTGACTCAGTCATTTCATTTTTTCAGTTTGAGCCGATCTTTTCTCCCGTAAATGCCTTGAATCAGCCTA
>NZ_CDBZ01000152.1 GCF_000819985.1 Aeromonas media
TGGAGGCCAGCGTTAATCTGCCAATTCGGCAGTAGCGGCCTAAGAAGTGGGAAGCCTCGCCGCTTGCGGCGGGGAGCAGTCACTGTTGGATTATCTGATTGTTTAGTTCTCAAGTGTTCTTCTCCTATTGCCTTCCCAAGAAACGGTACAACGATGTTGATGATCACAACAAATACGAAATAGAAAGGGAGCCGGTTAGGCTCCCTTTGGTACGCTGATATCATTATGGCTGAGGCGGATACGCAGCCGTATCATTCACGGCCAAGGGCATTTGGCCAGTGCGCCCCTTATCGATTGGTCGCGGCCTTCATCCCTTCCGCAAACTCTTTCAGACGGGTGAGCATATGCTCCGGGTTCTTGTGGTGGGTCTCGATGATCTTCACCACGGCGGAGCCGGAGATGGCACCGGCGGCACCGGCGGCAATGGCTTCACGCACCTGAGCCGGTTCACTGATGCCAAAGCCGAGCAGGGCGGGGGGGGCCTTGAACTCGCGCAGGGTGTTGATGAGGCCATCCACCGGCATGCCGGCCTTGGTCTCGGCACCGGTCACACCGGCGCGGCTCACCAGATAGGTGTAACCGCTGCCAAGTTCCGCCACCTGTTTCAGGGTCTCGGCGTCGCCGTTGGGCGGGGCGATAAAGATGCTGTCGATACCGAACTTGTCGGCCGCCGCCTTGTAGGGGGCGCACATCTGCACCGGCACGTCGGCGACCAGCACCGAATCCACGCCCGCCTGCTGGCACTTCTCGTAGAAGCCGTCGATGTGTCGCACATAGACGAGGTTGGCGTAGACCAGCAGGCCAATGGGGAGCTGCGGGTACTTGGCACGGATGCGGGTGAGCAGGCCGAAGCAGTCGTCCGGGGTGGTGTGGCTGGCAAAGGCACGCAGGGCGGCACCCTGTATGGTGGGGCCGTCCGCCACCGGATCGGAGAAGGGAATACCGAGCTCCAGGGCGTCGGCGCCCCCTTCGACCAGGGCATCGACGATGGTCAGGGACAATTCGGGGGTGGGATCACCCAGCATCACGAAGGGCACGAAGGCGCCCTGATTGGCCTTGTCCAGACGGGAGAAGAGTTGTGCGTAACGGTTCATGACAAGGTTCCTTCTTTCTCGAAAATGTCGGCAACGGTGAAGATGTCTTTGTCGCCACGGCCGGAGAGGTTGACGATGAGCACCTGCTCTTTTTCCGGTTCACTGCGTGCCATCTTGAGGGCGTGGGCCAGGGCATGGGAGGACTCCAGCGCCGGTATGATCCCTTCTGATTTGGCCAGCTCCTGGAAGGCGTCCAGCGCCTCCTTGTCGGTGACGGAGACATACTCGGCGCGGCCGATGGAGGCCAGGTGGGCGTGCTGGGGGCCGACGGAGGGGAAGTCCAGCCCCGCCGAGACGGAGTAGGACTCCTGAATCTGCCCCTGCTTGTCCTGCATCAGGTAGGAGTGCATGCCAAAGAAGACCCCCTTGCTGCCGTGACCGAGCGGTGCACCGTGCTCGCCGCTCTCGATGCCGTGACCACCGGGCTCGACCCCGATAAGGCGCACCGACGGCTCATCGATGAAGTCGGCAAACATGCCGATGGCATTGGAGCCGCCGCCGACGCAGGCGATCACGGCGTCGGGCAGGCGCTCCTCCTTCTCGAAGCACTGGGCCTTGGCCTCTTCCCCGATCATCTTCTGGAACTCCCGCACGATTGTGGGGAAGGGGTGGGGGCCGGCGGCGGTGCCGAGCAGGTAGTGGGCGCTGTCGTAGTTGGCAGCCCAGTCACGCAGCGCCTCGTTGCAGGCATCCTTCAGGGTGGATGAGCCGGAGTGCACAGGTATCACTGTGGCCCCCATCAACTTCATGCGAAACACGTTCGGCTTCTGGCGCTCGCAATCCTTGGCCCCCATATAGACCCGGCACTTGAGGCCGAGCAGGGCGCAGGCCAGGGCAGTGGCGACGCCGTGCTGGCCGGCGCCGGTCTCGGCGATGATCTCGCTCTTGCCCATGCGCTTGGCGAGCAGGGCCTGGCCCAGCACCTGGTTGGTCTTGTGGGCGCCGCCGTGCAGCAGATCTTCACGCTTGAGGTAAAGCCGGGTCTTGGTTCCCTTGGTCAGATTGCGGGTGAGAGTCAAGGGCGTCGGGCGCCCGGCATACTCGGTCAAGAGTTCCCCAAACTCGGCAACGAAGGCCGGGTCATCCTTGGCATCGACGAAGGCCTTCTCCAGCTGGAGCAGGGCGGGGATGAGGATCTGGGGTACATACATACCACCAAATTCACCGAAAAACGGATTGAGCAGGGTCATACATTATTCCTTGTGCTTATAGGCAAACGCAGTTCATTAATTTGGTACATGTCACTAGAGGGTTCGCAGAGCGGCAAAGGCCGCCGCCATCTTGTGCGCATCCTTCTGGCCCGGGGCACTCTCCACCCCGGAGTTGAAATCGAGGCCCACACAGCCCACCTGGGCGGCCTGCAGGGCGTTGTCGGGGTTGAGCCCCCCCGCCAGCATCAGCCTGGCTTTATCGAGATTGGCCAGCAGGGCCCAGTCGAACGCCTGGCCGGTGCCGCCACTCTGGCTGCCCACTTTCGTATCCAGCAGCAGGCGATCCACCTGGTAGTCGAGGGCAGGCAGCGGTTCACCGCTTGTGATGCCGACCGCCTTCCAGATCTGGCAGTGGGCGGGCAGCAGGGGGCGCAGCGCCTCGATATAGGCGGCGTCCTCATCCCCGTGCAGTTGCACGGCTGCGAGGTTCAGGGCCTCCACCGTCTTGGCGATGGTCTGGGGCTGGGCATTGCGAAATACCCCTACGTAACAGAGCGGCGCGCCCGCCATCACGGCGCGGGCGGCGGGAATGTCAACGTAGCGCGGGCTCTTGGCCACAAAAATCAGGCCACCGAACACGGCACCCGCCTGATGGGCTGCGGCGGCATCTTCGGGGCGAGTGAGGCCGCACACCTTGTTCTGACCCAGGATAAGCTTGCGCACCGCGGCCTCCAGATCCGGCTCACTCATCAGGGAGGAGCCCACCAGGAAGCCCTTGGCATGGGCGCGAAGATCCGCCACCTGGACGCGGTGGTTGATGCCGGACTCGCTGATGACCACCCGATCGGCGGGGATCTTGGCCGCCAGCTGTTTGGTGCGAGCGAGATCCACGCTCAAATCCCGCAGATCCCGGTTATTGATGCCGATAACCGGCGCCCCCAGGGCGATGGCGCGATCCCGCTCCTCTGCATTGCTCACCTCGGTGAGCACCCCGAGGCCGAGTTCCTTGGCAACCTTGAACAGGGCGCGATAACCCTCGTCGGTGAGCACCGAGAGCATCAAGAGGATGGCGTCCGCCTGATAGTGGCGGGCCAGATAGACCTGGTAGGGGTCAATCATGAAGTCCTTGCACAGCACCGGCTGCTTGACCCGGGCGCGCACCCTGGGCAGGAAGGCAAAATCCCCCTGGAAGAACTGCTCGTCCGTCAGCACAGAGATGGCGGTGGCGTAGTTGCCATAGATGTCGGCAATGGCCTCCGGGTTGAAGTCGTCGCGGATCAAGCCCTTGGAGGGGGAGGCCTTCTTGCATTCGAGAATGAAGCGGGTGGAGCCTGCCCGCAGGTCGCCCTCGAAGTCCCGATCGCTTGGCACCAGGTCGCCCTGGAAGCTCTCCAGGGGCTGGGCCAGCTTGCGGGCCGCGACCCACTCCTGCTTGGCGGCCACGATTTTGCCGAGAATGGTCTGGTTGATGGAAGCCCGATTCAGGAAGGCATCGGGGGAGGAGAGGGGGTCGAGCATCTCGATATCCTTGCTAAGAGTGGTACTGCCTTGTTGGCTGCCGTGAGTGCTGACTGACATCATGCCTCCTGATGGCTCAGGGTGGCGAGGGCCTGGGCGAGCAGGCGGGTTTCACCGCTTGAAAGCTTGGCCAGCACCTGCGCGGCCGCCTGCTTGAAGTCCGGGGCCTTGCCCGCCATCACCAGCAGCGGCGCCACGTTGGCGGCGATGGCGGCGTTGTGGGCCGCAGTGCCTTCCCCCGCCAGGATGGCGTCCGTGATGGCGCGGTTCTCTTCCGGCTCCCCCCCTTGGATGGCGCTGACCGGGTAGGTCTCGAGGCCAAAGTCGGCCGGGGTGAGCAGGTATTCGCGAATTTCGCCGTCACGGATCTCAGCCACCTGGGTTGGACCGTGAATGGCCACTTCGTCCAGCCCGGCGCCGTGTACCACCATACCGGTTTTCAGCCCCAGTGCCAGCAGGGTTTCAGCGATGGGACGCACCAGCTCGGGGGCATAGACTCCCATCAGCTGATAGCTGGGGCGGGCGGGGTTGATAAGCGGCCCCAACACGTTGAACAGGGTGCGGGTCTTGAGGGCCTGGCGCACCGGCATGGCGTGGCGTACCCCGGCGTGGTACTGGGGGGCGAACAGGAAGCAGATGCCGAGCTCGTCCAGACAGCGGCGGGCCTGGGCCGGGCTCATGTCGAGCTTGATCCCCATCTTGTCCAGCAGATCGCTCGAACCCGACTTGCTCGAGACGGAGCGGTTGCCGTGCTTGGCCACTTTCAGGCCGCAGGCGGCGGCCACCAGGGCCGAGGTGGTGGAGACGTTGATGGTGTTGAGGCCATCGCCACCTGTGCCGACGATGTCGCAGAACGCATAGTCCGGGCGCGGGAAGTCGCGCGCTTCGGCCAAGAGGGCCTCGGCGGCGCCGGCGATCTCCTCCGGGGTCTCCCCCTTGATCTTGAGGGCGGTCAGGAGACTGGCGAGGACGATGGGATCCACTTCGCCACGGACCACCTGGCCGAAGGCGTCGCGGGCGGCGTCGCGGGTGAGAGACTGCCCCTGATAGAGGGTGTTGAGATGTTGATGCATGGGGTCTCCTTACCGCACGTGGCTTTCTGGACGGGTGATGTGGGCGAGCGCCTGGGTCAGCAGGCGGGCCCCTTCCGAGGTCATGATGGATTCCGGGTGGAACTGGAAGCCCAGCACCCGCTCGTCCCGTTGCTCTATGGCCATGGGCATGCCCTGATAGTGGGCAATCACCTGCAGCTCCTCCGGTACATAGGTCGCCACCAGGGAGTGGTAGCGGGCCACCGGCAGCGGGCTCGGCAACCCCGCGAAGGCGCCGTGACCGTTGTGCTCAATCAGCGAGCGCTTGCCGTGGACTATTTCCCCGGCCGCCCCGACGGTGCCGCCGTAGGCTTCGCACAGGGCCTGATGACCGAGGCAGATGCCAAGGATGGGCACCCGGCCGCGAGCCAGCTTGATGAGATCGATGAGGCAACCGGCCTCGTGGGGGGCGCCCGGTCCCGGGGAGAGCACCAGCACCGCATCGCCATCGCAGGCTTCTATCTCCTGCATGATGCGGCTCGCCGGCAGGCTGTTGCGGTAGATGCGCACCGGATAGCCCAGGGTGCGGAACTGGTCGACGAGGTTGTAGGTAAACGAGTCGAAGTTGTCGAGCAGGAAGATGTTAGTCATGGCTCACGTCCTTATGTTGCTCCTGCTGGGCGCTCAGGGCTTGCAGGGAGGTGCCATGGCTGGCGGCGATGGCGGCCAGCACGGCGGCCGCCTTGGCGCGGGTCTCGTCCGCCTCGGCCTGGGGCTTGGAGTCATAGACCACGCCGGCACCGGCCTGGACATGAGCCAGGCCCGCTTTCACGAAGGCGGAGCGGATGACGATACAGGTGTCCATCTCCCCCGCGCCGTTGAGGTAGCCGACGGCGCCGCCGTAGCTGCCACGGCGCTTGCCTTCCACCATGCGGATAAGCTCGCTGGCCCGCAGCTTGGGGGCGCCGGTCAGGGTGCCCATGTTCATGCAGGCTTGATAGGCATGCAGGGCATCAAGGTCTGAGCGAAGGGTGCCCACCACCCGGGAGACCAGGTGCATCACGTGGCTGTAGCGATCCACTTTGAGCAGATCCTTCACGTAGCGGGTGCCGGGCTCGGAGATGCGGGCGATGTCATTGCGACCCAGATCCACCAGCATCAGGTGTTCGGCCACCTCTTTCTCGTCCTGGCGCAGCTCGAGCTCGATGCGACCATCCAGATCCAGATTGATGCTGCCATCGGGGTTGAGTCCACGGCGGCGGGTGCCGGCGATGGGGTACATCTCTACCTGGCGGCTGGCGGCGCAGAACTTGACCGCGCTCTCCGGGGAGGCGCCAAACAGGGTGAAGCCCTCATCCTGCACATAGAACATGTAGGGGCTGGGGTTGGTCTGCTTGAGGCGGCGATAGGCGGCCAGCGGGTCGGGGCAGGGGAGGGAGAAACTGCGGGACGGCACCACCTGGAAGATGTCCCCACGGCGGATAAAGCCCTTGAGCTTCTCCACCTCGGCGCAGAACTGCTTGTCGCTCTTGTCGATCTGGAGGTTGCCGGTGAGCGGCTTGGCGCCCTGAGCCCCCGGTTGCGGCTTCTGGCAGGCCTGCTTGAAGGCCTCGAGGCGGGCGGTCAGCTGGGCGTAACGCTCATCGAGCTGGCTCTCGTCCTGCTCGCCGCCAAAGAGGCAGGCCAGCAGCGCCGTGCTCTGCTTGATGTGATCGATGGTGATCAGGGTTTCGGCCACATAGAAGCAGTAGTCGGGGCAGTCATTGCTCCCTTCCGGCACCTCGGGCAGGTCTTCAAAGGAGGCGATGAGGTCGTAGGCGAAGCTGCCTCCCATGAAGAGGGCCTCTTTACCTTGCTGGCACTGCAGCTCCCGTTGCAGGGTGCGCAGCACGTCCAGCACGCTGCTGCCCTTGAGGCGGCTGTCTTCGTCAAGGGTGCGGTCGGAGGCCGGGAAGTCGAGCTGCAGCTCGTCCGCCACCCGGGTCTGGGTGATGATGGCGGGTAAACGCTGCTCGAGCAGGCGCTGCAACTGGATGCCGTTGCGGGTGAGGGGGCGGACCCGTACAGTGCGGCCACGGCACTCGATGCGCAGGCAGGCATCCACCAGCAGCAGGCTCTGGGTACCGGCCTTGGAGTCTATCTCCACCGATTCCAGCAGCAGGTTGTTGGGGTTGTGCTGGCAGAGCTGGGTGTAGAGCGCCAGGGGATCTGTCACATAAGGGGCATTGAGCCTGATGGTATCGAATTCGCCCAGGGGTAACCGGGTCTTGTTGCCTGTCATAATGCCTTCCCTTGCATGTGTTGTGTGTAACCGATGGTCATGGCGTTTCTCTCGAATTGGGATTGGGTTTTCGTCACGTCAGCGAGTTCGCCATCGCCATGTCAGTGCACTTGTCTGAATTGTCGGTTTCATCACAGGTCCATTTGCCGGATAATAAAAAAGCCCGCTGGGGTCAGCGGGCTTTTTCTTTGGGTTCTTAATTTGCTGTCAGATTACAGGTACAGCAACGACCACACGCCCGCATGTCAGGGAGTGTGCCACCACCAGATGGTCAGGATGGAAGTCGTTTGCATGATAGAGTCCTGTAAAAAGATGTTTGCAATGAAGTGCCTACAGAAAACGATAAAGCCGCGGCCAAGTCAAGTCGCTTTTTTGCCTTCTTTTTCCCAAGCAGGCCCCCTGATGAGAGCGAAACAAGCCGATGAGATTCGATCTTCACTGTCATACCACGGCCTCAGATGGCGTGCTGAGTCCCGCCGATCTGGTGCGCCGCGCCGCCGAGAAAGGGGTGGAAGTGTTAGCGGTCACTGACCACGATACCCTTGACGGGCTTGATGAAGTCCGCGCAACGATCAAAGCCGAGCAGTTGCCGCTGCGACTGGTGAGCGGGGTCGAGATCTCCAGCGGTTGGGAGCACCACGAGATCCACATAGTGGCGCTCGGGGTGGATGAAAAAAATCCGCAGCTGGTCGCTTTCCTGGCCGGTCAGCGGGCCCGCCGCGAGGCGCGCGCCCAGGAAATAGGGCGCCGTCTGGAGAAGTGCCTCATCCCGGGCACCTATGAAGAGGCCAAGCAGCTCGCCGGTGACGCCGCCGTGACCCGCGCCCATTTTGCCCGGGTGCTGGTGGCGCGCGGGGTGGCCGACAACATGCAAAAGGTATTCAAGAAGTACCTGAGCCGGGGCAACAAGGGTTATGTGCCCGCCGAGTGGCCCGAGATGGGCGAGGCCATCACCGCCATTCACGCCGCGGGCGGGCTGGCGGTGCTGGCCCACCCCAGCCGCTACGGTCTCACCGCCAAGTGGATCAAGCGGCTGCTGGTGGCCTTCAAGGCGGCCGGTGGCGATGCCATGGAGGTCTCCCTGCCCCAGCAGAGCCCCCAGGATCGGGCCAACCTCGGCCAGTGGGCCAAGGATCACGACCTCTACATCTCGGTGGGATCGGATTTTCATTTCCCCTCCAACTGGACCGAGCTGGGCCGCCATCTGTGGCTGCCCAAGGAGGGCATGCCACTCTGGCTCGGCCACCCCGATCACTTCGGGCTCAGCCAGGAGCAGCATGCCAGCCTGTTGGCCAGCCGCTGACAGGAGGAGGCCGATCCGGTCGGATCGCGTCTTTGGTACGGGCGAGTCTGTGCCAAACAGGTTAAGGTAGTGTCATGGGCCAGGCGGCCCGTGACCATGAAGCGGGCACCCGGTGTGCCCCTATCGCGAGAAGAGCATATGAGTCAGCATTTTTACGTACATCCGGACAATCCCCAGGTTCGCCTCATCGGTCAGGCGGTGCAGATACTGCAAAACGGCGGCGTCATCGTCTATCCCACCGACTCCGGTTATGCCCTGGGCTGCCAGATGGGCAACAAGGACGCGCTGGAGCGCATCTGCCGTATCCGCAGCATCGATCCGAACCACGACTTCACCCTGGTGTGCCGGGATCTCTCTGAGATCTCCACTTACGCCAAGGTGGACAACACCGCCTTCCGGCTGGTGAAGAACAACACCCCAGGCCCCTACACCTTCATCTTCAAGGCCACCAAGGAGGTGCCGCGCCGCCTCATGAACGAGAAGAAGAAGACCATCGGCATCCGGGTACCCGCCAACAACATAGCGCTGGCCCTGCTGGAGGCCCTGGGTGAGCCGCTGCTCTCCACCACCCTGATCCTGCCGGGCTCCGAGATGGCGGAGTTCGATCCCGAAGAGATCGCCGACAAGCTCGGCAAGCAGCTGGATCTGGTGGTCAACGGTGGCTATCTGGGCGAGCAGCCCACCACTGTGGTGGACTTCTCCGACGACGAGCCCGTGCTGCGCCGTCGCGGTGCCGGGGATCCGACGCCGTTTGAGTGATACTGCCGAGCCCGTACCCGAGGCGATGATCGCGCCGGGTGCGACGGGGGAGGGCCTGCTTCCCCCGCCTATGGCCCCCTCGCCCATCGCCAAAGTGCTGGGGCAGCCCTACCATGAGCTGCCCCAGGATCTGTTCATCCCCCCCGATGCGCTCGAGGTGTTCCTCGACACCTTCGAGGGGCCGCTGGATCTGCTGCTCTACCTCATCCGGCGTCAGCAGCTCGACATCCTGAACCTGCCTATCCTGCAGATCACCGCCCAGTACATGGAATACGTGGAGCTGATGCAGGGGCTTAATCTGGAGCTGGCGGCGGAATACCTGCTGATGGCGGCCTGGCTCGCGGAGATAAAATCCCGCCTGCTGCTGCCCAAGGCCCCGGAGCTGGAAGACGAGGAGGAGGGAGAAGACCCTCGCGTCACCCTGATCCGCCGGCTGCAGGAGTACGAGCGCTACAAGCTGGGCGCGGAGCGGGTCAACGCCTTGCCGAGGCTGGAGCGGGAGATCTTCATCGCCACCGCCCTGCCACCGGATTTTGGTGCCTTGAAGCCGCTGACCCCCGATGTTTCGCTGGTTGAGCTCGCCCTTTACATGCAAAGTGTGGTAAAACGCGCGACTCATTTTGAACATCACCAGATCCGCCGCGAGCAGATCCCGACCCGGGTGCGCATGGCGGAGATCCTCGCCATGCTCTCCCTGGGCCAGACCCTGCGCCTTGAGCAGGTGCTACGGGCCGAAGAAGGGCGCATGGGGGTACTGGTGACCTTCCTGGCCCTGCTGGAGCTGTGCAAGGAGCAGCTGATCTGGATCCTGCAGGCCGAGCCGCTGGGTCCCATCCATTTTGCATTGGCGAGCCAGGGGGAAGGGGGAGAGCATGAGCAGGTACACTGAGTGGCGGTTCGCCCCGGGCAGTCTGGACGGGGAGGGCAACCGTGGTGCTGCCCACTGAACGACTCAATACCCTATACCCTGATTCAGGGAGGGATGCGTGATGGCGCTGCCTGCTGAACGCTTAAAAACCCTGATCGAGGCGGCGCTGTTCGTGGCCGGTCGTCCGCTCAATGTCAGCGAGCTGAAAAGCGGCGTGCTGGCGGATTACCCTGTCACCAGCCGCTATGTGCAGCTGCTGCTGGCGGAGCTCAGGCAGGACTACAGCGAGCGGGGTGTAGAGCTCAAGGAGGTCGCCTCCGGCTGGCGCTTCCAGGCCCGCCAGGAGTATGCCGAGGAGCTCTCAAGGCTGTGGAGCGAACGGGCGCCCCGCTATTCCCGCGCCGTGTTGGAAACCCTGACGCTGATTGCCTATCGTCAGCCCATCACCCGGGCCGAGATAGAAGCCATCCGCGGGGTGGCGGTATCGAGCCAGATCATCAATACCCTGAAAGAGCGCGGCTGGGTGCGCAGCATAGGTCACAAGGAGGTGGTGGGTCGCCCCGAGCTGCTCGCCACCACCCGAGAATTTCTGGACTATTTCAATCTGCAGAGTCTGGAGCAGCTCCCCGAGCTGGATCCCGAACTGCACTCCCCCTTGCCGGTCATGCTGGGCGAGGGGAGCGACGGTCAATAAGCGGCAGGCCGTCTTGAGAATGAACGTGGTGACGATGCCCGAGGGCGCGTCACAGGAGTCAATGTTGTCCGCTATGTCAGCGGGCAGCGATCAACAATCAGGTAAACCCGATGAGTGAAAAACTGCAAAAAGTATTGGCCCGCGCGGGTCAAGGCTCCCGTCGTGAGATGGAGGCCCTGATCACCGCAGGTCGGGTCAGCGTGGATGGCAAGGTCGCCATGCTGGGGGATCGCGTCGAAGTGAACGCCGTGATCCGGGTGGATGGTCACCAGGTCAAGACCCGTGCGGCGGAAGAGCAGATCTGCCGCGTGCTGGCGTACCACAAGCCCGAAGGGGAGATGTGTACCCGTCACGATCCGGAAGGTCGTCCCACCGTGTTTGATCGTCTGCCCAAGATGGACGGGGCCCGCTGGATTGCGGTGGGTCGCCTCGATGTCAACACCTCAGGCCTCTTGCTGTTCACCACCGACGGTGAGCTGGCCAACCGGCTGATGCACCCGAGCCACGAAGTGGAGCGGGAATACGCGGTGCGTGTCTTTGGCGAGATCACCGAAGCCATGTTGCAGCGCCTGCGCAAGGGCGTGCAGCTGGAAGACGGCATGGCCAAATTCAACAAGATCAAGCCGGCCGGCGGTGAAGGGCTGAACCAGTGGTTCAACGTCACCCTGACCGAGGGTCGCAACCGTGAAGTGCGCCGCCTGTGGGAATCCCAGGAAGTGCAGGTGAGCCGCCTGATGCGTATTCGCTACGGTGACGTCACCCTGGATCGCGGCATCCCCCGCGGTGGCTGGCAGGAGCTCAAGCTACCCGAGGTGAACTACCTGCGCGGCCTGGTCAACCTGCCCAACGAGACCGAGTCCAAGGTCGACCTGCAGCAGGATGGCAAGAGCACCCGCCACAAGCAGGCCGCCCAGATCCGCCGCGCCGTCAAGCGCCACAAGGACATGCAGGGCAAGGAGCCGCGCGCCCGCAGCACCACGGCCCGCCGCAAGCCGCAAGCCTCGACCCGCAACTCCGGCACCGGCAGCAAGTAAGCCGCCTCCGTGCCTGACGTGATTGGCCTCGGCTAACAAAGCCTGCACCCTCTGGTGCGGGCTTTTTGTTTGCGGCTCCCGCCGGAATTGACTGCGACTCAAAGTGCACAGGGCTGAGAGACAGGGTCAGACATGCTCCTCCCCCTGTTGAAGGGGGAGGTCGGGAGGGGGTTGTTGCTGTGGGATGTGGATCAGGATGGTTGCCCTGCAGGGGCTGGCTTGTTAGCCTTTCGCGCACAGATACAGGAGAAACCAATGAGCAAGGTACTGGATGAGCTGCTGGCACTGCTGGCGCTTGAGAAGATCGAGGAGGGCCTGTTTCGGGGCCAGAGCCAGGATCTCGGATTGCGATCCGTGTTTGGCGGACAGGTGATGGGGCAGGCCTTGTCAGCCGCCAAGCAGACGGTCGCCCTCGATCGCCAGGTCCACAGCTGTCACTCCTACTTCCTGCGCCCGGGGGATGCCAACAAGCCCATCGTCTACGACGTGGAGAACATCCGCGACGGTCAGACCGTCTCCACCCGTCGGGTCAAGGCCATTCAGAATGGCAAACCCATCTTCTACCTCAACGCCTCCTTCCAGGTGGAGGCCGAGGGGTTCGAGCATCAGGCTCAGATGCCCGAAGGCATCACGCCCCCCGAGCAGCTCAAGAGCGAGCTGGAGCTGGTGCGCCCCTACGAGCAGATGATCCCGGCGGCCCTGCGGGACAAGATCCTGTGCGAGAAACCCATCGAGATCCGCCCCGTGACCCTGGTCGATCCCATTCGCCCGGATGTGCACGAGCCGCTGCGCTACACCTGGTTCAAGGCCAACGGCCCGGTGCCGGACGATCAGCGGGTGCACAACTACCTGCTCGCCTATGCCTCCGACTTCCACTTCCTGTTTGCCGCCCTGCAGCCCCATGGGGTGTCGTACTGGGAGCCGGACATGCAGGTGGCCACCATAGATCACTCCATGTGGTTCCACCGAGAGTTCCGGCTCGATGACTGGCTGCTCTACGTGGTAGACAGCCCGAGTGCCAGCGGCGGGCGCGGTCTGGTACGCGGCCAGTTCTTCACCCGCGACGGCGTGCTGGTGGCGAGCACCATGCAGGAAGGCGTGATCCGTCGCCGGGGCTGAGCCTGCCTTCATCGACGGTGCATCAACAAAAACGGGAGCCAGTGGCTCCCGTTTTTTTATTGTGGTGCAGGCCCTCAGGCGGCGTCACGCTCCGGTGCGGCCATGGGCGCTTCGCTCTGGGCGAAGCGGTCGGCCCAGAGGGCGATGACGCCATCCCCGGTGACGTTGCAGGCAGTGCCGAAGCTGTCCTGGGCCAGGTAGAGGGCGATCATCAGGGCGATGGAGGCCTCACCGAAGCCCAGCATGGAGGTGAGCAGGCCGAGCGCCGACATGACGCCGCCGCCGGGGGCGCCCGGCGCCGCAATCATGATGACGCCGAGCATCATGATGAAGGGCAGCATGGTGCCATAGCCCGGGATGGCCAGGTGCTCGGAGAGGAACATCACCGCGGTGGCGCAGGTCACCAGGGTGATGGTGGAGCCACAGAGGTGAATGGTGGCGCACAGGGGCACGGTGAAGTTGGCGATGCCGTCGCTCACGCCGTTGTTCTTGCTGGCCTGCAGGGCCACCGGGATGGTGGCGGCGCTGGACATGGTGCCAAGCGCGGTGAAGTAGGCGGGCAGCATGTGCTTGATGAGCATGGCGGGGGAGCGACCCAGCGCCAGCCCGGTGCCGATGAAGAGCAGGCTGAGCCAGAGCCAGTGCATGACGATGGCCATCACCAGCACCACACCAAAGGTCTTGAGAGTGGCGAACACGGTGCCTTCCACCGTCATCTCGACGAAGACGCCAGCGATGTAGAAGGGCAGCAGCGGGATGATCACGCGGGCCAGCAGGCGGTCGATGATGTCACGGCCCTGATCGGCGACCCGGCGCAGGTCGGTGGCCTGGGTGGCGCTGATGCCGATACCGAACACGAAGGCGGCGGCCAGCGCCGACATCACCCCGAACAGCGGCGGGATCTCGAGGCTGATGTAGGAGCTGAGCTTGATGGCGGCTTGCGCCGTGGGCTCGGCGGCGGTGGTCAGCTGCGGGATCAGCTGGCTCGCCACCGTGAAGGCGAACAGGCCCGCCAGTATGGTAGAGCAATAGGAGAGGGCCACCGTCTTGCCGAGCAGCTTGCCGGAGTTCTTCGGCAGGCTGGCGATGCCGCTCATGATGAAGAACAGGATAATGAGCGGAATGGTGAAGGTGATCAGCTGACCTATCACCGTCTTGGCCGTGAACAGCACCCGTGCGACCCATTCCGGGGCGTAGAGGCCGAGCAGGAGACCGGCGAGGATGCCGGCAATCAGATTGAGGACGAGTTTCATGGGGGAATCCAGGTGTTGGTGTCTGTTTTGTTATTTAATCTTGATTTTAATGCCGCTTTTTAACACAAATGCCGCATCTTGTCTGCCATCACCTGGTTAACTCAGAGTTAAATATTGTTATCTGGATGCTGAATCGCGTCGGGCACCCTGTCTGGATCGACGGCCGCGATATTGATTGATTGTGGCGGGATTGGGGTCGCGGATCAGCAGGGCATGGAGCCAGCGGCCGTGCACGGCATCGTCGCTGCACCAGCTGTGATGCAGCTCAAACGGCAGGGGGGCGATCTGCTGCGCCTCAAGCGTCAGGTCGCCGCCGGCAAGCTGACCCAGGGCAAACAGGATGGCGCCAAGGTCAGCTTCCAGCTGGAAGATGGCAGCCAGTACGGCGAGCAGGGGACCTTGCAGTTCTCCGACGTGACCGTGGACGAGACCACCGGCATGGTGACCCTGCGGGTCCTGGTCCCGAATCCCCATGATCTGCTGCTGCCCGGCATGTTCATGCGCGCCACCCTGCAGGAGGGCGAGCGCCCAGAAGGCCTGCTGGTGCCCCAGACCGCCGTGACCCGCACGCCGAAAGGTGGGGCCACCGTCATGGTGGTGACCGCGGACAACAAGGTCGAGCTGCGGGAAGTGCAGCTCAGCCGCGTCGTCGGCGACAGCTGGGTGGTGGAGTCCGGCCTCGATGCCGGCGAGAAGGTGATAGTGGCCGGTCTGCAGAAGGTCAAACCCGGTGCCGTGGTGGCGCCCGCTGAGCGCACCGGCAACACCAAGACCACACAGGCCAATCAGACCCCGGTCACCAAGCAGTAGGATGGAGTAGTCGCCTCATGGCACGATTTTTCATAGACAGACCCATTTTCGCCTGGGTAATCGCCCTGGTGATTATGCTGGCCGGGGCCATGGCCATCATAGGCCTGCCGGTCGCCCAGTACCCGACCATAGCCCCGCCGGCCGTCGGCATTTCCGCCAGCTACCCGGGGGCGTCCGCCAAGACGGTGGAAGACTCGGTGACCCAGATCATCGAGCAGAACATGACGGGGCTGGATCACCTGCTCTACATGTCTGCCCAGTCTGATTCGTCCGGTAACGTCAGCGTGACCCTCACCTTCAAGCCGGGCACGGATCCCGACATCGCCCAGGTGCAGGTGCAGAACAAGTTGCAGCAGGCCATGTCGCTCTTGCCCCAAGAGGTGCAGCAGCAGGGTGTGCGGGTCCAGAAGACCTCCAGCAGCTTCCTGATGGTGGCCGCCTTCATCTCCACCGATGGCAGCATGACCAATGACGATCTCGCCGATTACGTGGTCTCCAACATCAAGGAGCCCCTGAGCCGGCTGGATGGGGTGGGTGACATCACATTGTTCGGCAGCCAGTACTCCATGCGTGTCTGGCTGGATCCCCACAAGCTCAACCGGGTACAGATGACCCCGGGAGACGTGCAGGCCGCCATCCAGGCCCAGAACGCCCAGGTAGCCTTCGGCAAGCTGGGGGGCACCCCTGCGGTGAACGATCAGCAGTTCACCGCCACCATCATGGGGCAGACCCGTCTCTCCACCCCGGAGGAGTTCAACAACATACTGCTGCGGGTGAACCAGGATGGCTCCAAGGTGCTGCTCAAGGACGTGGCCCGGGTCGAGCTCGCCGGCGAAAGCTACGATGCCTCCGCCCTCTACAATGGTCAGGCCACGGCGGCGGTCGCCATCAAGCTGGCCACCGGAGCCAATGCGCTGGATACCGCCGAGATGGTACGTGCCAAGCTGGGTGAACTTTCAGCCTACTTCCCGGCCAACATGAAGATCGTCTACCCCTACGACACTACGCCGTTCGTGAAGATCTCCATCGAGGAGGTGGTGCAGACGCTGATCGAGGCCATCTTCCTGGTGTTCTGCGTCATGTATCTGTTCCTGCAGAACTTCCGGGCGACCCTGATCCCGACCATAGCGGTGCCCGTGGTGCTGCTCGGTACCTTCGGGGTCATGGCGGCCTTCGGCTTCTCCATCAACACCCTGACCATGTTCGGTCTGGTACTCGCCATCGGCTTGCTGGTGGATGACGCCATCGTCGTGGTGGAGAACGTGGAGCGGCTGATGAGCGAGGAGGGGCTCTCCCCGCTTGAAGCGACCCGCAAGTCTATGACCCAGATCACCGGCGCCCTGGTGGGCATAGCCCTGGTGCTGTCGGCGGTATTCGTGCCCATGGCCTTCTTCGGCGGCTCGACCGGCGCCATCTATCGCCAGTTCTCCCTCACCATAGTCTCGGCCATGGTGCTCTCTGTGCTGGTGGCGTTGATCCTGACCCCGGCGCTCTGTGCCACCCTGCTCAAACCCATGAAACACGGGGAGTTCGGTGCCCAGCGCGGCTTCTTCGGCTGGTTCAACCGCTTCTTCGACACCAATGCCAACCGTTACCAGAACGGCGTGCGCAAGGTGATCAAGCAGGGGACCCGTTACAGCATCATCTACCTGGCCATGCTGGCGGTGCTGGCGGTGCTCTTCATGCGCCTGCCCACCTCCTTCCTGCCGGAAGAGGATCAGGGGGTCATCATGTCCATGGTGCAACTGCCGGTGGGGGCCACCAAGGAGCGTACCGAGGTGGTGCTGGCCGACATGCGCGACTACTTCCTCAAGAACGAGAAGGACAACGTCGACTCGGTGCTGACGGTGGCGGGCTTCAGCTTCGCCGGTAGCGGCCAGAACAGCGGCATGGCCTTCATCAAGTTGAAGGACTGGAGCGAGCGTAAAGGCGAGGAGCGCAGTGCCAATGCCATCATAGGCCGCGCCATGGGCTATCTGTTCAGCATCAAGGAGGCGCAGGTGTTCGCCTTCAACCTGCCTCCCATTCCTGAGCTCGGCACGGCCACCGGCTTCGACTTCTTCCTGCAGGACCGCGGTGGTCTGGGGCACGAGAAGCTGATGCAGGCCCGTAACCAGCTGCTCGGCATGGCGGCGCAGGATCCCAACCTGGTGCGGGTGCGCCCGAACGGGATGGAAGACACCCCCCAGCTCGACATCAAGATAGATTACGAGAAGGCGCTGGCCCAGGGGCTCTCCATCAGCGACATCAACAACACCTTGTCGGCGGCCTGGGGCTCCTCCTATGTGAACGACTTTGTCGACAGAGGCCGGGTCAAGAAGGTCTATCTGCAGGCGGATGCCCCCTTCCGGATGAACCCGGAGGATCTCAAGCTCTGGTACGTGCGTAACAGCGCGGGCCAGATGGTGCCCTTCTCCGCCTTCGCCAGCACCGAGTGGAGCTTCGGCTCGCCCCGTCTGGAGCGCTACAACGGCGTCTCCGCCATGGAGATAGTCGGTGAAGCGGCCCCCGGCAAGAGTACCGGTGACGCCATGGCTGCCATAGAGCAGATGGTGAAACAGCTGCCGGAAGGCATAGGCATCGAATGGACGGGGCTCTCCTTCCAGGAGCGTCAGGCAGGCTCCCAGGCGCCGGCGCTCTACGCCATCTCGCTCTTGGTGGTCTTCCTCTGTCTGGCGGCCCTCTACGAGAGCTGGAGCATTCCGTTCTCTGTCATGCTGGTGGTGCCGCTCGGGGTGCTGGGCGCCATACTGGCGGCCACCCTGCGGGGCCTGGAGAATGACGTCTATTTCCAGGTGGGCCTGCTCACCACCATTGGGCTCTCGGCCAAGAACGCCATCCTGATCGTGGAGTTCGCCAAGGAGCTCCATGACAAGGGGATGAAGCTCGGCGATGCGGTGGTGGAAGCCTCCCGCCAGCGTTTGCGTCCGATCCTGATGACCTCCCTCGCCTTCATCCTCGGCGTCTTGCCGCTAGTGATAAGCACAGGTGCCGGCGCCAGCAGCCGCAACGCTATCGGCACCGGCGTCATGGGGGGGATGATCACGGCCACAGTGCTCGCCATCTTCTTCGTGCCGCTCTTCTTCGTGCTGGTGATGCGTTACTTCACCAAGCAGAGTTCAGCCGAGGAGCGCGCCGCGCTGACCAAGGAGACCCAACATGACTAAGACCCTGGTCGCCCTGAGTGTGACGCTGCTGCTGGGGGCCTGCTCCATGGCCCCCGATTACCAACGCCCCGAGGTGCCGCAAGGCGCCTCCTGGCAAGAGAATCTCGCCACCCAGGGGGCGCTGGCGCCCTGGCAGCAACAGTTCCTCGATCCGGCGCTGCAAAAGCTGATCGACACCGCCCTGGAGAACAACCGGGATCTGCGGCTCGCGGCCCTCAACGTCGAGGCCTATGAGGCCAGATACCGGATCCAGCGCGCGGCCCAGTTGCCGACCCTGGCCGCCAGCGGCTCCGGCACCCGTCAGCAGGGATCCGACGATCTCAGCAGCACGGGGCAGGGGAGCATCAGCAGCCAGTACGGCGCCGACATCGGCATCACCGCCTATGAGCTGGATCTGTTTGGCCGGATCCAGAGCCTGAAAGATCAGGCACTGGAGAACTACCTGGCGCAAATCGAGACCCAGCGCAGCACCCAGATAGCGCTGATCGCCTCGGTGGCGAATGCCTACCTCACCCTGCTGGCGGATCAGGAGCTGCTGGCCCTGAGCCAGGCGACGCTGGCGACCGAGCAGGAGAGCTATGCCCTGACCCAACACAAGTACCGGCTGGGGGCGGCCTCCGAGATGGAGCTGGCGCAGGGGCGCACGGCCCTTGAGAACGCCCGGGTCAGCCAGGCGCAATACCAGCGCCAGGTGAAACAGGACAGAAATGGTCTGGCCCTGCTGCTCGGCACAGAAGTGCCGGTGCTCGAAGGCCAACCGGCGACCCTGGCCGAGGTGAAGCTGGCACCGATCCCGGTGGGGGCCCCCTCCAGTCTGCTGCAACAGCGGCCCGACATACTGGCGGCGGAGCACAGCCTGAAGGCGGCCAACGCCAATATAGGCGCGGCCCGTGCCGCCTTCTTCCCGACCATCTCGCTCACCGCGACGGCGGGCACCGCCAGCAATCAGCTGAGCGGGCTGTTTGACGGCGGCACCGGCACCTGGACCTTCATGCCCCAGATAAACCTGCCCATCTTCGACGGTGGCAAGCGCATTGCGGATCTGGATGTGGCCGAGGTCGGCACCAAACAGGCGGTGGCGAGCTACGAGAAGAGCATCCAGACCGCCTTCAAGGAGGTCGCGGATACGCTCGGTGCCCAGGCGGATTATCAGCAGCAGCTGCAGGCCCAGCAGGATCTGGTGGATGCCAACCAGACCTACTTCAAGCTTGCGGAGTTCCGCTACGAGCAGGGAGTGGACAGCTATCTGACGAGGCTGGATGCCCAGCGCTCCCTGTTCAGCGCGCGGCAGGGGCTCATCAGCACCCGCCTGGCCCAGCTGAGCAACCAGGTTGCACTCTACAAGGCGGTCGGCGGTGGCTGGCAGGCGCCGAAGGACGCAGAGCCGGCATCAGACAAGCAGGGTTGACCCGTCGGGGTTGACGTAAAAAGCATCAGGGGCGAACCACTAGGTTCGCCCCGTTTTTTATCTGTCATGTCGAGAAGCCAAATCGAGGCAGGTGACAACGGCGCTCCCTGCCCGTGGCAGGGAGCGGGCAGGGGGAGCCCCACGCTCATGGGCGCCGCCCTCGGCAGCCATCATGACGCCTGGAGGTGACCACATCATCGCCGTCATCCGTTGCACTGTACCCAGGAGATGCCATTTATCGCATAAGCTGTGCAGTATTGATTCTTTCAAGTAATAAAATGGTCGGCTCTTATAGTCAGCCACTCGCCCCTCATTCCAAGGATGTGAAATGAAACGACTCGTGCCCGCCACCCTTCTCAACGCTTTCTATGACGTGATGCAGCGTTGTTTGAATCGCCCCGGCTTCTTTAGACACTTTCGAGCCGCTCGAAATATTGTTTCTCACACTCTACTGGCGATAGCCCATTGTTGAAACTGTGCCGGCGCTTGGGGTTGTAAAATATTTCAATGTAATCGAACACATCCTGCCGGGCTTCCTCGCGACCCGCATAGGTTTTACGTCGGATCCGCTCGCGTTTTAGGAGCTGGAAGAAACTCTCCGCCACCGCGTTATCATGACAATTGCCACGTCTGCTCATGCTGGCCTTGAGCCGATGATCCCGCAAAAAATCCTGCCAGTCATAGCTGCTAAACTGTCTCCCTTGGTTGGAATGAACCAGCACATCCTGTTTGGGTTGCCGTCGCCACACTGCCATCAGTAACGCGCTGATGGCTAGCTCTCGGTCGATCCTTGGCCCCATTCATGTACAGGATCTTTAGC
>NZ_CDBZ01000153.1:0-4741 GCF_000819985.1 Aeromonas media
TCGGTTGCCATGGCAACCGAGCAGTTGCAGGGGCTGGTGGGCGTAGTGGCAGCCACTGTCGGGGCGGAGGGGCTGATCGAACAGGGCATCCCCCTTGGCGTCGTCAAAGCCGATCTTCTCGCCGGCCCGCACCCAGGCGGCGATCAGGTGATCCGTGCTGGAGGCGAAGGGCACATAGACGCTGTCATAGTGCCGCTGGCGCAGGCGCCACAGCACCGCCAGGGCGCCGATCAGCTGCTTGCCCTGCAAGCGGACCCGATGGATGGCCCCCAGTTGCAGATCGGCGAGAAAGGGGAGCAAGGGGCCGCCGCTGCACACCAGCTCGATCTCGGCGTTGGGGTGATCCCGTCTCAGCCGCTGCAGGAAGGGCAGCAGGAAGAGGTTGTTGCCGATGCGGTTGGTGCTGCGAATGACCAGGATCCGCCGGGGCGCCTGAGGTGAGGCGGGCAGGCGGCCCCGTCCGGCCAGCCAGGCGAGGGTGGCCCGCTCCAGCCCGGCGGTCCAGCTACGGCGCTGGCCATCAAAGCGGCGCAGGGCATCTCTGAGAGTCTTCATAGCGTTTTGCTCCGTTCATGAGGATGGCAGAAAGGTGACAGCCGACCCTTAAGCCAGCGTTAAGAGGGAGGAAAAAGTGCCGTACAACCTGTGGCGGCAGGATCTGCGGGCAATAAGCCGGGGGGGCGCCCCCTGGCGGGCTGGTATTGGACCGGGGTTACTGGCTAGAATTGCGCATTTGAAATAAATGTTATCGTCTTCGGGAGCAGGATGCAGTTCAGGGATTTTTTGCCGGTATCGACCAATACCAGTCTCAAAGAGAGTTGTTACGGCGCCCTCGGCGCCTTCGTCGGATTGCTGGGCACCGCCTGGCTCTGCCAGTGGGGGCTGGGGCTGGAGGTGCACTGGCTGATCGCCCCCATGGGGGCCTCCGCCGTGCTGCTGTTTGCCGCCCCGGCGAGCCCCCTGGCCCAGCCCTGGTCCATCCTGGTGGGCAACGGGGTCTCGGCCCTGATGGGGGTACTGAGTGCCAGCCTGGTGCCGGACATGGCCCTCGCCTCGGCCCTGGCGGTGATGCTGGCCATCGCCGCCATGTTCCTCACCCGCAGCCTGCACCCGCCCGGCGGGGCCGTGGCCCTGACCGCCGTCATCGGCGGCGAGGGGATCCGGGCGCTGGGGGTGGGTTATGTGCTGCTGCCTGTGCTGCTCAACTCCCTGCTGTTGCTGAGCCTGGGGCTGCTCTACAACCGCGCCCTGGGGCGCCGTTATCCCAATGGCGGCAAGGTGGCGCCCAATCGTCACCAGACGGCGGATCCCCAGCCGAGCGCCCGGTTGGCCACCCAGGACATCGACTTTGCCCTGGACAAGCACGGGGAGCTGCTCGACATCAGCCGCCAGGATCTGCAGGAGTTGCTGCAGGAGGCCCAGTTGCACGCCCTGCGGGGGCGAGTGGGCACGGTGCGCTGTCAGGATGTGATGTCGCGGGATCTGGTGGTCAGCTCCCCAGAGGCGTCAGCCATGGCGGCCTGGGATCTGCTCTCTCACCATCAGATCAAGGCGCTGCCGGTGGCGGACGAAGAGGGCCGATTGGCGGGCATCATCACCCTGCATGATCTGATGATCGACAGGGAGAGCCGCCAGCCCAGGGGGCGGGAGGCGCTCGAGCAATTGCGGGTGGCGGATCTGATGACCCGGGAGGTACGGGCGGCGCGGCGCTACCAACCCCTCTACGATCTGGTAGAAGCCTTCTCCGACGGAGGCTTGCACCACATGCCTGTGGTGGAAGGGGAGCGGCTGGTGGGCATCATCACCCAGTCCGACATGGTGGCGGCCCTCTTCACCCTGGCCCTGCAACCCGGGCTGACGGAGGACGAGGTGCCCCCTGTGAGCCATAAGAATGAGCCATAAGAAACGGGCCCCTCGCGGGGCCCGTGTCGTTCAGGGTTTGCGGTAGACGGTCTCCCCCATGAAGACCGTCTGCTCGACCCGGGTCTGTGCGATCTGCTCCGGCGTGCCGGCCTTGACCAGGGCGAACAGATCCCGGTCCAGCACGATGAAGTCCGCCGACTTGCCCGCCTCGATGGAGCCGGTGATCGCCTCCTGGCGCACCGCCCTGGCGCCGTTGATGGTGTAGGCGGCCAGCATCTCGGTCAGTGAGGTGCGCTGACTGGCCCGGAAGTCGTCGCCGCTGCCGGCCGCCTTCATTATGCCGGCGGCCATGTTCTCGAACGGGCGCGGATCCCGGCTGTCTACCGGGGCGTCGCTGCCCGCCACCAGCACGGCGCCGGCCTGGCGCGAATGCTCTACCGGGTAGAGCGCATCATGGAGATAGCCCATGGGATCGTAGATGGCCTCGCTCAGGGACTGTCCAACCCTGGTTGGCTGGATGAAGGGGCTGACCAGCATGTCATAGGCAAGCTGGGGCGTGGTCCAGGCATAGGTAAAAGTGAGGTAGAGGCCAAGCTCGCCGAGGCGTTTCTGATCGTCCGGGTGCACCACCTGCAGGTGGGCCAGGGTGTGGGGGATGTGGCTCTCCCCGTTGCTGGCGCGGGCCGCCTCCAGGGCATCGAGGGCCACCCGAGTGCTGCGATCGCCGATGCTGTGCATGTGAATGCCAAACCCGGCCCCATCCAGCGCAGTGACGTAGCGCGCCAGATCCGCCTCCTTGTAGTTGACGATGCCGTTGCTGCCCGCATCCTCGCTGTCCGCTGTGATGCTCACCTCGCCGCTGGCAGGATCCAGGGCCAGATGCGGGTTCTGGTAATTCTCCAGCATGCCGGCATTGGGCAGGAAGGGAGGGCTGGTGAAGGGATCTCCCTCCAGCACACCATCGAGGAAGATCTTCACCGTATCGGCCTTGATGAGGGGGTTGCCTGCGAAGGCGTCGCGCACCTGGCTCGCCTTGGCCAGGTGGCCGGCGATGTCCAGCTTGCCGCTGTAGTCATCCTGGTGGAAGCAGGTGGCGGCGGTGATGCGCATGTGCAGCAGATCCTGGTCCTGCATGTTGAGCAGGCGCTGTCGGATGAAGTCGTTGGCGCAGGCATCCTGCACGCCCGTGATGCCGCGGGACGCCATCAGCGCCGAGATGGCGGGGAGTATCTTGTCATACTGGGCCGCCGCCTGCTCGCCCTCCGCGCTCAGCACACCGGTGTCGGGGACCGCAATGGCGCTGCGTGCCGCGTCCCGGATCACGCCGCTTGCCAGATCCACATAGGGGATGAAGGCCTCGAACACGCCGCCAGGGGCCAGGGTGGTGGCATTGAAGCCGACCACATTGCCGTCTTTGTCCTGTGCCTGCGCCAGTGCCTGGGAGTTGTAGCCGCCGGCATGGCCGTCGACCCCGGCCAGCATCACGGGGTTGTTCGGCGCCGCCGCATCCAGGGCCGCCAGCAGGGTAGCATGGGTGGCGGTCGGGGTGTTGCCGTCATAGGGCGACCATTGGTTGACCACCAGCCAGTCCCCGGACGCCGGGGCGTAGCGGGGCAGGCACTCACCGATCTTGGCCGCGAGTTGATCCAGGTTGACGCTCTGGCCGTCCAGATCGCACATGTCCAGCGCCACTGTGCCGAGCAGGTGGATGTGGTTGTCGTGCAGGCCAGGCAGCACCATCCTGCCTTGCAGATCCACCACCCGGGTCGCCCCGTTCTTCAGGGCCTCGGCCCCCTCGCGGGTGCCCACGTAGGTGAACTTGCCGCCTTGCACCACCATGGCCTCGGCCTGGCTGCGTTGCCCATCCTGGGTGTGGATCTTGCCGTTGAGATAGAGGGTATTGTCCTGTGGTGCTTCACTGCTGTCCTGCTGGCAGCCGAGCAGGCCAGTCACCAGCAGGGCGATGGCGCCCAGCCTGAGACGGGGGTGTTTGCTATCCATAGCGCGCTCTCCTTGGGTTTATTGCAGTTTTTACTGCAGATATGAGCACCTATGGTTATTGCAGCTATTCTGAAAAATGCCAGTTATTGCTGCACTTTTTTTGACTTGTGTTTATCTTGTCTCATCATGTAGTTATGAAAAACAGTCACCATGGCGGGAGAAACGGGATGGCGGAACATTGTTTGCCGGATGGGCTCTGCATGCGGCGTCAACCCAGGCAGCAGCGCAGTCAGGAGGTGGTGAACCGCATCGAGCAGGCGACCCTGGCTCTGTTGCGGGAACAGGGGTTTGCGGCCCTCAACACCAATGCCATCGCCGCCCGCGCCGGGGTGGGCATCAAGTCCCTCTATCACCTCTACCCCAACAAGGAGGCGATCATCTGCCAGCTGGCCATGGCGTGGCTGGCGGCGGTGTGCGAGGCGCAGGAGGCCATCCGCGAGCAGGCCGACAGCTGGCCGCAGACGCTCCTGCTGCTGGATGAGGCACTGGAGGCGCTGGACGATCGCTTCGTCGGCTATGGGGCGCTGTGGCAGGCGATGGATCTGATCCCCGCCCTGCACGGGGTCGAGCAGGAACACGAGGGACGCCAGATAGCCTTCTGGTCCGAGCGGCTGCGCCACTTTGGCTGCCGCTGGCCCGAACCCGAGCTCACCACCCTGGTGCGCTACTTCTACCGCACCGCAGACGTGGCCAAGCAGTGCACCAAGGGGCAGGGGGAGGCGGGTAGTGCGCTGTGGCAACTGCACCGGCGCTGGAGCGAGCAACTGATGATGGCGGCCATCGAGGAGGCGGATCCCGCCCGGGTCTGGCATGCCCTGCCCGGGTTGGTGCCCGCGGCCTGACAAGGCTTGGAGAAACGAGAGAGGGAGTGCCTGGC
>NZ_CDBZ01000153.1:4834-10688 GCF_000819985.1 Aeromonas media
GGCACTCCCTCTCTCGCATTGGGTGCTGCGCCATTCGGGCTAGCCGTAACGCGCCAGGGTCAGCCCCTCGTCGCTGATGGCGGGGGCGCTGCCCGAGATGAGATCGCTGAGCAGCTGGCCCGACCCCGCGGCCATGGTCCAGCCCAGGGTGCCGTGGCCGGTGTTGAGCCACAGACCCGGGATGGGGCTGGGGCCCACCAGGGGGGTGCCATCCGGCGTCATGGGGCGCAGCCCGGTCCAGAACTCGGCGCGGGAAAGATCGCCTCCCTCGGGGAAGAGATCCCTCACCACCATGGCCAGGGTGTCGTGACGTTTGGGGTTGAGCGCCAGATTGAAGCCAGACAGCTCGGCCATGCCGCCGACCCGGATCCGCTCATCGAAACGGGTGATGGCGACCTTGTAGGTTTCATCCAGCACAGTGCTGCGAGGAGCACCATTGGCGTCCGTCATCGGCAGGGTGAGGGAGTAGCCCTTGACCGGGTAGACGGGGAGCGCTATTCCCAAGGGCTTCAGGAAGCCGGTGCCATAGCTCCCCAGCGCACAGACGATGGCGTCGGCCTGGAAGCGCTGCTCGCCCGCGCGCACCGCCACGGCGCGCCCTTTGGCGAGCTCGATTTCGTCGATGGGGCAGTTGAAGACGAAGGTCACCCCGAGTTTCTGTGCCTCGGCGGCCAGGGCCTGGGTGAAGCGGAAGCAGTCCCCCGTCTCGGCAGGCGCAGGCCCCCCACCACCTTGCCGCGTACCCGGGCCAGGGCGGGCTCCACCTCTTCACAGCCGCCTGCATCCAGGGACTGGTAGGGGACGCCGTACTCTTCCAGCACCTCGATATCGCGCTGGCTGGCGTCCCGCTGAGCCTGGCTTCGGAACAGCTGCAGGGTGCCGAGCTGGCGCCCCTCGTAGTCCAGGGCCAGCTCGTCCCTGAGCACCTTCATGCAGTCGCGGCTGTATTCGGCCAGCCGCACCATGCGCCCCTTGTTGACCGCATAGGCCGCCGGGGTGCAGTTGGCGAACATCTTCAGCATCCAGCTCAGCTGGAAGGGATCCGCGGTGGGGCGGACCGTGAAGGGGGCGTGCTTTTGCAGCAGCCACTTGGCGGCCTTGAGGGGAATGCCTGGGGCAGCCCAGGGGGAAGCATAACCCGGGGAGATCTGACCCGCATTGGCATGGCTGGTTTCAAGCGCCACCCCGTCACGTCGCTCCAGCAGGGTCACCTTGTGACCGGCCTTGGCCAGATACCAGGCGCTGGTCACACCGACCACGCCACCACCGAGTACCACTATGTCCATCTTGTCTCTCCTTGACTGGGGCCTTCACCTTAATCAGCCGCCACAGGATATTCAACTGGTGTCGATGTCATTGGTGGTTATCGCTGTTTACATTTTGTTAACTAGCTCTCAATGTTGTGATTTTCTCTAGTTTTGGCATGAAATCCTGCCGCATCAGAGGCGCTCCAGGTGGAGCAGATGGTGCTCCGCCGTCGCCAGCATGGCCTGCCGCTGCGCCTCGGGTTGGCCGTCCCAGTTGGCATAGGGGAGGGCGAGGCGGGGATTGGCTCCCAGCTTGTCCCGATGACGCCATAAAAAGTGCCAGTAGAGGCTGTTGAACGGGCAGCTGTCCGGACCGCTGCGAGCCTTCACCTCATAATGACACCCCTTGCAGTAGTGGCCCATGCGCGCCAGATAGGCACCGCTGCTGGCGTAGGGCTTGCTGCCCATCAGGCCGCCGTCGGCGAACTGGCTCATGCCGCGGGTGTTGGGCAGCTCCACCCACTCGATGGCATCCACGTAGATGCCGAGATACCAGGTGTCCACCTCGTCCGGATCTATCCCCGCCAGCAGGGCAAAGTTGCCGGTCACCATCAGCCGCTGGATGTGGTGGGCGTAGCCGTACTCGAGGGACTGGCGGATGGCGTGGCGCATGCACGCCATTCTGGTTTCACTGCTCCAGAAGAAGCCGGGCAGGGGGCGGTCGGCACCCAGGAAATTGACGCGGCCATAGGCGGGCATCTGCTCCCAGTAGAGGACGCGGACAAACTCGCGCCAGCCGAGGATCTGGCGAATGAAGCCCTCCACCTGAGAGAGCGAAATAGTGGCCTGGTTGGCCCGCCAACGGGACTCGGCGGCGCGGATCACCTCGAGGGGGTGGAGCATCTTGCTGTTGAGCGAAAATGACAAGCGGCTGTGAAACAGGCTCCAACCCCGCTCACTCAGGGCATCTTGATAGCGGCCGAAGTGGGGCAGGCCGTGCACCAGAAAGTGCTCGAGCAGTGCGCGGCTCTGGCGCCGGGTGACCGGCCAGGGCAAGGCGTTGGCATCGGCATGGCCAATGGTGTTGACTCCGTGACGAGTCAGCATGGCGTCGATCTCGCTCACCTCGTTGGCAAAGGTGAGGGGCGCCGGGATGGGCTGGTTGTCCGGCAGTCTGGCGCGATTCTCGGCATCGAAGTTCCAGCGCCCGCCAAGGGGTTGGCCGCCTTCATCCAGCAGCACCCCGTATTGCTTGCGCAGGGCGCGGTAGAAGAACTCCATCCGGCCGTGGGGGTAGTGCTGCCAGCCATCACGGGGGGTGAGAAAATGCTCGCTCTCCACCTCTTGGGCCGGGATGGCAAGGCCAGCCGCCCAGCTTTTCAACTGGCTGGCGAGGCGCCACTCGTCCGGGCTCTGCCAGGCAAAGCGCTCGGCCTGATACGCTTCGAGCTGGGCCGCCAGCAGGGTGGGCAGGTCGGGCCAGCGGGCGCTCTCATCGAGGGTCAGGTAACAGACCCGGTGGCCCGCCTGGGTGAGGGCGGTGGCGAAGGCACGCATGGCGGCAAAGAAGGCGAGCACCTTCTGGCGATGGTGGCGGCAGTAGTCCGTCTCCTGGCGCAGCTCCGCCATCAGGTAGCAGACAGCCGGATCCGGGGTGCGAAACCAGCTGTGGCCGGCGTTCAGCTGATCGCCGAGGATGAGCCGCAGCTCCATCAGACCGACTCTCCCTTATGACGGCGGCAACGCTCGCTGCAATAGCGCACCTCCTGCCAGCAGCGCGCCCACTTGCGCCGC
Source organism: Aeromonas media (assembly GCF_000819985.1). Classification (GTDB taxonomy): domain Bacteria; phylum Pseudomonadota; class Gammaproteobacteria; order Enterobacterales; family Aeromonadaceae; genus Aeromonas; species Aeromonas media. The sequence goes on from NZ_CDBZ01000153.1 coordinate 7,876, forward strand.
CAGGCGAACGGGCGCAGGCAGACGGGGCAGACTTTCTCGGGTAGATGGGGTTTGCGGTGCATGTTCCGCCTCGTTCACTGGGTTGGCCGATCTCTGCCTGCATAACGAAGCGCAGCCAGGATGGGATCACCGCAGGACGGGAAAGGCGGCGCTGCGGCTTGTGAGGGGAGAGGCGCAATGAGAAGGCCCCCGCACCTGTCGGTGCGGGGGCCTCGTTGCTTGCCCGTATGATCACTGGTTGCTGAACAACTTGGCGGGGGGCGTGGACTGGGCGGTCAGGGTCATGCGGCCCGAGGTTTCCAGCCAGCTCTTGATCTTTCTGGCATCGGCCACCCGCTCATTGGTGGTGTTGGCGTGGAGCAGCACCATGACCACGGGCTCATTGTTGACCCGGGTTCCCATGACCAGGCAGCGACCTGCCTCGCGGATGTAGCCGGTCTTGGAGACCAGGATAGGCCATTCGCCTTCCCGGACCAGGCGGTTGGAGTTGAGATAGTGCAGCTGGCGCTTGCCGTTGCGTACCAGGCGCTGTTCGGAGGAGGTGTATTGGCGGATCAGCGGGTAGGTGGACGCTGCGGCGGCCAGTTTGGCGAGGTCGTGGGCGGTGGAGACGTTGCGCGGGTTGAGCCCGGTGCTATCGGCGAAATGGGTACTCCACATGCCGAGCATGCGGGCCTTGGCATTCATCGCCTCGATAAAGGCCTTGCGGCCACCCGGGTAGTGCCGTCCCAATGCCGAGGCGGCGCGGTTTTCCGACGACATCAGGGCGATGTGCAGCATGTCGGCCCGACTCAGGCGCGAGCCGACGGCCAGGCGGGAGCCGGTGCCCTTGAGCCTGTCCACATCGTCCATGGTGACGGTGAGGGTCTCGTTGAGGCGCTGGTTGCCGTCCAGCACCACCAGCGCCGTCATCAGCTTGGTGATGGAGGCGATGGACATCACCCGGTTGGCGTTGCGTTCAGCCAGGATCTCGCCGGTTCGTGGATTGGCGACCACGAAGGCATCGGATCTCAGGGCGAGATTGGTGCGAGGTTCGAGCAGGCTGTTGGTGGAGGAAGAGGTCGCAGAAAACGGGTTGGCATGGGCGCTTTCCATGCTGGCGGGAAGGAGGAAGGCGCCGAGCAGCAGGGGAAGAAAAGGACGAAGGTTCATGGTTTGGCTCTACTACGACAGACAGGGACATTTGGCTAAGTTATATGACGGTAATTGACGCTTCACAACGTCCGTGGGCCCGATATTTCAATTTTATGGGTTGGCGCACCTTGAAATAGCCGAATTCACGGCTATGGCGCCCTTTCACGGGATTCATAATGATCCACACCTGGCGCGCACATTGGCCGGGTTCAGCCCGTCATGGGGCGCACTATATGCCCTTTCTGACCCATCATTGCTACTCTTTTTGTGCCTTCCGGTGCGCCATCGGGTCGAACGCACCATTAATCCTCTTTGTGTCGGTGAAGATGGGCGCCGTCAGGGGCTTCGAGGGAGGTGTCAGCCGACCCGGATCAGCGCAGTGCCACCCTCATCAGCGGCGAGGGGCGGCGCGCCACAAAATGGTGCCAGACATGGTCATAGAGCGCCTGCTGCCCGGGAAAGCTCACCAGCGCCTTGGCCTCGGTGAGCGAACACCAGCGATACTCGGTGTGCTCATCATTGAGGGTGACCGTTTGATTGGGAGGGCAATAGACCACAAATACCGGCACTACCTCCACCGTATTTGAAGCGCTTTCGTAAAATTGTTCCAGATAATGGGCTGTGTATAACTCGCAAACCGATATACCCGTCTCTTCGCCAAACTCGCGAATAATGGTCTGCCAGCCGGTTTCCCCCGCCTCAACCGTGCCCGCCACATGGCACCAGAAACCGCCCTTGACCCGTTTCATCACCAGCAGCTTTGTTTCGCCATCAATCGTTGAGAGGGCGACACCGGAGACGGCTTTACAGCGAATGGGGATCATGGGGGAGGCTCCAAAAAAAGGTTCAATAGACACCTATTGTTCGGCCGCCGACGGGAGGCTGGCAAGTGATTTCCCTGGCATCGGCGCTTGTGCGGGCCAAACGTGACAGGGGCATTCAGCCCCCATCATGTGTGTAGTCAGCCCCCCATCATGCGGGCTGTCTGGATCGCCTCGATCAGCGCGGCCCGGTTGATGCGGGGGCGCTCGCTGTCGAGCAACTGTTGCCAGAGGGCGATAGCCTGGGAGTAGCGGCCGTGCAGGAAGTGATCGGAGGCGAGCAGCATCAGGGCGCTCACCTCACCCTTGTCCTGCTTGAGTGCGCTACCCAGCAGGCGCTGCGCCTCCGGGGTGAGCTGCTGGCCTGCCTGGTAGTAGAGCACGGTGGCCTGGGCGGCCTGGGTCGCCGCGCTGGCGCCTCCTTCTTGCAGGGCGAGGCGCTGGTAGGCGAGCAGGGCGTTGGCGTACTCGTCCCTATACAGATACAACTGGCCGAGCTCGGCCCAGGCCTCGAGATCGGCGGGGTTGGCTTGCAGGCGCTGGTGCAGGGCGCCCAGCGCCTTGTCCTGCAGATCCTGCGGGCTCAATCCCGCCAGCGGATCGGGGCGTGACTGATAAGCCTGCCACGCCTGATAGCGGCCGGTGCCGGCATAAATGCCGGCCACCAGTACCAGTACCCCAATAAGTATCCATAACAGCAGCCAGCGCAGCGGGCGGGCAGAGGGCTCTCTTGCCAGCCGATCACGCAGGGCCTGTTCTGCTGGTGGGGTGGCGTTGGCGAGGCGGGCCAGCTCCAGCTCCCGGTAGAGGCGGCTGTGGGGGGCAAGCCCCGCCTGCTGCTCGGCCATGATGAGGCGG
>NZ_CDBZ01000153.1:10742-11866 GCF_000819985.1 Aeromonas media
GCTCGGCCCTGGGGTCGTGGGCGAGCGCCCCCTCGGCTCTGTCGCCGATAAGCGGCACCCGCGCCGGTTGCCGGCGATGCAGGCTCCTGCGCAGGCGATTGAGCGCCAACAACAGCAAGAGGGCGGGGCCGCCCCACAGCAGCGCCGTGCTGCGCTTGAAGGGGGGATCGTAGCGCACGAAATCGCCGAAGCGCTCCGTCATGCGGGCGATCACCTGCTCATCAGACTGCCCCTCATCCACCCAGCGGTAGACCTCGAGCCGCAGATCCCGCGCGATGGGGGAGTTGGACTCCACCAGGTTCTGGTTCTGGCACTGGGGGCAGCGCAGGGCGCGGGCCAGCTCTTGCGCCCGATTTTGCCGCTCGGGGTGGCGAAACTGATAGGTATCGACCCCGCTGGCAAGGACCCCGAGGCTCAATGCCAGCAATAGCGGCGCGATCAGGGCGTGGCCGAGACGGCTCATGGCTTGCTCTCCTGCACTTCTCTCTCCACTTCGGGCTGGCTGGCGGTGTTACTGCGGGCCTTTGCAAGCAGGGGGGCAAACTGGCGCTGCCAGATGTCCCTGGTGAGCAGGCCGGTATGACGGGTCAGCAGGGTGCCGTCGCCGGCAAAGAGATAGGTCTCCGGTGTGCCGTAGACGCCGAGCTCCAGGGCGAGTCGGCCGTCGGGGTCGGCCAGCACGGCGCGATAGGGGTTACCCGCCTGTACGAGCCAGGCGCGGGCGGCGTCCCCCTTGTCCCGGTAGTTGAGGCCATAGAGGGGCACGGCGCTGGCCAGCTCACCCAGCAGCGGATGCTCGGCGCGGCAGTTGGGGCACCAGCTGGCCCAGACGTTGAGCACGAAGGGCTCCCCCTTGAGCGCCGCGGTGTGGATGGGGGCGCCACCAAGCAGATCGTCACTCTGCCAGGCGGGCAGGGTGCGCCCGGCGACGGCCTCATCCTGGCTGTAGGGGTTGTTGCCAAGGCCGAGCCAGAGCAGGGTACCGAGCCCCAGAGTGAGCACGAGCGGGACGAACAGGCGCAAACGGGCGTTCATAAGGACTCCTGTTCAAGCCGAGGGTAGGGAGCGGCAGCTGGCGCTGGATGGCTAGCCAGCAGCGGCCGGCGGGCGAGCAGGCGCAGGGC
>NZ_CDBZ01000153.1:11974-16177 GCF_000819985.1 Aeromonas media
GGGCGCCGCCCGCCATCATCAACAGGCCACCGAGCCAGATCCAGCGCACCAGCGGCTTGTAGTGCAACCGCATGGCATAGGCGCTGGGCCCCATCTTATCGCCAAGCACCACATAGAGATCGCCGAGCATTCCCCACGCGATGCCGGGTTCGTTCATGCTCATGGTGCGCACGCTGTAGTGACGCCGCTCTGGGGTGAGCCTGGCCACCTCTTTACCGTCCTTATGCACGCTGAGAGTGATGCGCTCGGCGGTGTAGTTGGGGCCGATGATCGGCTCGCTCCCCTCATAGCGAAACTCGAAGGCACCGAGCCGATAGGGCTGGCCTGCGGCGAGCACGGCGCCCCCCTCCTGACTGTGGTGACTCACCTGCGCAATGCCGAGGGCGCACACCGCCACCCCGAGGTGGGCCAGCAGGCTGCCGAACCGATTGAGGGTGAACTCGCGCCGCAACGTCGGTTGCAAGAGCGGGAGCAGCAGGCTGGCCATCAGCCAGAGGCTCAGCACGTTGGCCGCAAGCCCCAGCCAGCTTGCCCGCAGCGGCTCGGGATAGGCGAGGCTCAGCAAGGCGCCCCCCAGCAGGCCGAACAGGCATGGGAGCAGCACCTTGATGCGGCGCTGGGCTGCCAGATGCTGCCAGCGCAGGCGCGGCAGCTGGGTCATCAGCGCCATCAGGCAGAGGGCCAGCGGCACGAAGATGGTATTGAAATAGGGGGCGCCCACCGAGAGTGAACCCAGATGGAGCGACTGGAACACCATGGGGTAGAAGGTGCCGAGCAGCACGCTGGCGCAGGCCACGCTGAGCAGCAGTATGGCTGCGCCGAGCAGCCCCTCTTTTGACAGCAAGCCAAAGCGGGCATAGGGGGCGCGAATGTCCGCCCGCAGGGCAAACAGGGTGAGGGCGCAGGTCAATAGCAAGCCGAGCAGCAACAAGAGGGTGAGGCCGCGGCTGGGGTCGACCGCAAAGGCGTGCACCGAGGTGAGCACCCCCGAGCGCACCACGAAGGTGCCGAGCAGGCTCAGCGAAAAGGTGAAGATGGAGAGCAGCAACACGGCGTGGCCGTAAGCGCCGCGCTTCTCGCACACCACCAGGGCGTGCAGCAGGGCGGTGCCGAGCAGCCAGGGCAAGAGGGAGGCATTCTCCACCGGATCCCAGAACCACCAGCCGCCCCAGCCGAGCTCGTAGTAGGCCCACCAGGAGCCCAGCACGATACCGGCGGTGAGAAACACCCAGGAGCCGAGCGCCCAGGGGCGGCTCCAGTGGGCCACGGCGCCATCGAGCCGACCCGAGTGCAGCGCCGCCATGGCGAAGGCGAAGTTGACCGCAAAGCCGACGTAACCGAGATAGAGCAGGGGCGGATGGATGATAAGGCCGATATCCTGCAGCATAGGGTTAAGATCACGCCCCTCCAGCGGCCCCGGAAACTGGCGGTCAAACGGGCTGGAGAAGATCAGGGTATAGAGGCCGAACAGCCCGACGATCAGCCCCATGATGGCCAATACCCGGGTGCGGATCAGCGGATCGACCCGCCTGGAGCAAAGGGCCACCAGCGCGCCCCACAGCCCCAGCGCAAAGACGAAGAACAGCATGGAGCCCTCGTGGCCGCCCCACACGGCCGCCATTTTGAAGCCAAGGGGCAGGGCGCTGTTGGCGTGCTGGGCCACATAGACCAGGGTGAAGTCATCCTGGCCAAAACAGCTGGCGAGCAGCAGCAGGGCGGCCCCGAGCAGGAGCGCAACCAGGAGGGCCAGCGGTGTTGCGCAGCCGAGCAGCGGGCGTGAGGCGAGCCGTAGCCCCAGCCAGGGCAGAGTGCCTTGCAGCAGTGCGAGCCCGGTCGCCAGCAACAGTGAGAGATAGCCGAGCTCCGCCAGCACACAACCTCCAGTCAATCATTTGTCTATGTTGTGCCGCAGCGTCTGCACCGTACCGGCGCTGGGGGATAACATCCACATTCCTGGCAACAACTCATCGCAACAAATAAGCGCCAGTCACCCGAGGGTGGCTGGCGCTTGTGATCATACCGTTATACGACTGTCATTTGACCGGCATAAAGCACGAAGTAGCGCAGCAGCAGGATCCCTACCAGGGTCAGGCTGCAGACCAGCACCAGATAGCCGTTTTTGGCCCGCAGCGGCGCGGGAGCCAGCAGGGCCAGCAACTGGGGCAGCAGCATGCCGATGCCCACCACCCCGAGCCAGAACACCTGAGCCCAGAAGCCGCTGCCGATGGCGGCCCACATGGCTGCCTCCTTCTGGCCGCCGCCGAAGTAGAGGCCGGTAAAGAAGCAGACCAGCAGCAACACCTCCACCGCCAGTACCGGCCGCTCGAAGCGGTGGACAAAGCTCACCCCCTGGCTGTGATGGTTCTCCTTGAACAGGGTCACCGCCAGCAAGATGGTGGAGGCGATGCCGGAGCTGATGCCGGAGACCAGAAATAGCACTGGCAGCACCGGGTTGTTCAAGAGCGGATAGGTCTTGAGCGCCGACAGCAGAAAGCCGGTGTAGGCCCCCAGCAGCACGGCGAGCAGCAGCAAGAGCGGCGCCAGCAGCCGCTCGATGCGGGCAAGCCAAGCGATGAGATCATCCACAAAGGCGAACTTCTCTTGCAGCAGGTGCCCGCGCAGCCTCTCGATCTCGGTGCGAAATACCACCGCCAGCCAGGCGAACAGCACCGCCATGTAGACCTGGAACAGCATGACCCCCATCGACATCACGGAGTCGAACTGGTAGTGGAACATCAGCTTCCAGAAGGTCCAGGGGCGGGCCAGATGGAAGATGAGGATCAGTAACCCCAGCACCACGCTCACCGGCGCCAGAATGGCGGTCGCCTTGATGATGCCGCTCTCACTGCCGGCCCCCTTGCGGCGCAGCAGCACCGAGAGGGTGGTGGCCCCGGCGGAGATGCCGAGCAGAAAGAGGTAGATAGCGATCGGCCAGTCCCACACCAGCGAGGGGAAGTGAAATGCCTCTTGCATCGTCATGACTTTATCTCCCCTTTGGGCACGCGGTACATCTTGGGCGAGGTGCCGAGTGCCTGCTTGTAGCGATAGGTGGTCTCCTTCACCAGCCGTTTGGCGATGGGGCTGTCCGGGTCATCCAGATTGCCGAACACCAGCGCCTTGGTGGGGCAGGATTCCACGCAGGCCGGCTCCTTGCCCGCCGCCAGGTTGGTCTTGCGGCAAAAGTCGCACTTATCGGCCACCTTGGTCACAGGGTTGATAAAGCGCACCTGATAGGGGCAGGCGGCGAGACAGTACATGCAGCCGACGCAGAGATCCGGGTCCACGTCGACGATGCCATCCTCCTTGCGGATATGGGAGGCACCGGTGGGGCAAACGTGCACGCAGGGGGCGTTGTCGCAGTGCTGGCAGGACTTGCGAAAGAAGTGATAGTCGGCGTCGGGAAATTCTCCGATGGGGCCCGTGCGGATGATCTCGAGGCGCGAGACTCCTTCCGGCACCTTGTTCACCTCCCGGCAGGCATCCATGCAGGCGGTGCAGCCGATGCAGGCCGTCTCGTCATGGAGCATGCCATAGCGAACCCCGTCGATGGTCTGGCTGTGGGCGAGGATGGCCGTGCCGGCGCGCACCGGGCCCGTCATCATGATGAGGGCTCCCGCGCTCATCCCCGCCATGAAGTCACGACGAGAACAGCTCATGGTGCCTCCTTGCCCGCATTGTTCGGCAGGCCGGCCACCTTGGCTTGATGCTGCTTGCTGTGGCAGTCGACGCAGAGCTTGATGCGGGACTTTTCCGGGATTTCCGCCATGGGCTCCTTGACCGGGTGCAGCTGGTGGCAGCTGGTGCAGGTGAGCTTGGTGGCGTGCACGTCGTGGGCCCAGAGCGCCTCGCGCAGCGGTTTGGGCTCGTGACAGCTCATGCAGACCCCGTTCTGTTCGGCGATGGGGTAGCTCTCGGTGTTCTGCTTCTTTGCCAAGCCGCTTTGCTTGTCTGCCAGGACGCTTTGCTTGTCATTGAAGCTGTCGCTAAAGCGCATCACGTCCTTGACCCCTTCCCGGTGCTGGGAGGAGGGCTGACCGTGGCAATTGGTGCAGGTGACCGGCGCCAGGTTGTTGGGGTTGGTCGCCTGGCCGTGCTTGCCGTGCATCCCCTCGGTCTGCTCCTTGTGACAGTCGGTGCAGGCCTTGTCGGGGCTGCGCAAAAATTCCACCTCGTGTGTGGCAGAGACAGGTGTGGCAGGGAGGG
>NZ_CDBZ01000153.1:16237-19822 GCF_000819985.1 Aeromonas media
CAGGTGTGGCAGGGAGGGCCGCAGGGGCATTCGCCGCATCGGCGGCCTGGCCCTGCAGGCTGGTCAGCAGCATGGCTGCCATCAGCATAAGTCGTAAGAAATCCATCGTTAAATCACCCATAGGAAGCCTCCATCCGATTGCGGGCCCGACTCGGCGGGCCCGCAAATCTCGTCATTGTGCGAGCCGTCCGGCCGCTTTGGCCTCGGCATCCCAGGCGGGGACTGTGGTCTTGAGGAACTGGGCCTTGTCGGCATTCATCTGTTTCATGTCCATGCCAAGGGCGGCCTGGGCCTTCTCCTTGCTGGAGATGTCAGGAATGGCGATCTCGTTGCTGATCCCCTTGGCGGCCAAGAGGCGTGCCAGCTTGGTGCGGGCATCGGCGGCCTTGTCCAGGGCTGTGCCCAGCATGCGCAGCGCCACTTCCGGGGCGTGCATCTGTACCCCGTGGGAGGCGATGGAGAAGTCCCAGCGCCATTGAGCGTGACGGATGTCCTGCTGAATGTCCTTCATCTCGGCTTCGGTGGCACCGGCATCCCAGGCGGCCTTGGCTTCAAAGTGGGCGTGCACCAGCTGTTTCTCGACTTTGAGCTTGATCTCGGTCACCGCATCCTTGCGCTGCTGGACTATGCCTTGCAGCATCTCCTTGCTCTGGGTGTGGCAGTTGCGGCAGGTCTGATCGAAGCGATCGAAGGGGTTGCCCACCTTGTGATCCGTGTAGACCTTGCCCTGCTCGTTCTGCACCTTGGGCATGTGGCAGTCGACGCAGGCGACGTTGTTCTGGCCGTGAATGCCGGCGCGCCAGGTCTCGTATTCGGGGTGCTGGGCTTTGAGCATGGGGGTCCTGGAGAGGGCATGGGTCCAGTCGGCAAAGCCTATTTCATCGTAATACTGCTCCATCTGCTCAACCGTGGTGCCCTTGTCCCAGGGGAATTTCACTGCCTTGGTGGGGCCGCTGAAGTAGTACTCCACGTGGCACTGGCCGCACACCTGGGACTGCTGATCGAAGCGTCCCTGCTCCTTGAATGGTTTGCCGATGGCGGTCATGGCGCGGTCGGCATAGGGACGGGAGAGGTGCAGGGCAGGCTTGCCTTCCTTGAACTCTTTCGAGGCGGTGTCGTGGCAGTCGGCGCAGCCGATGGTGTTGACGATCTCAGGTCCGCCTTTTGCCCACATCCCCTTGAAGTAGCCATCCTCACCCTTCTCGTCGATGACGCGGGCCACGTCCGGGCCTTTGCAGCTCCAACAGGCCATGGGCAGCGGACCGTCTTCGGCGGTCTTGGGGGCGCCGGTGCGCAGGGTTTCCCGCACGTCGGTCAACGCATAGAAGTGGCCACGCGGCTTGTTGTAATCCTTGGAGAAGGGGTAGCCGGCCCAGAGCACCACCATCTGCGGATCGTCCGCCAGGGCGTCGGTGCGCTCACGGCTCTCGCTGGTGCCTTTCCAGCTGCTGAACTGATCGGCGTGATCCTTGGCGAACAGCTCGCTGCGCGCCTCGATCTTGCCTTTGGGGGCTGTCTCGTCTGCCTGCGCCAGCATGCTGGCGCCCAGCAGGGCAGTCAGCAGCAGGGCGGCCAGACCCGGCCGAAATGGCTTGTTGTGTGAACCCACGGTCATCACTCCCAGATAAATTGTCCATGCCGAGCCTGACCGTTCCATCTTGGTGCGTGGACATCTGTGCCCATTGTCGATGGGCATGGCAGGCTGATTAATTGTTATGACTGCATATAAAATGATTTTTATGCACTTGCTCGTGGAGATAATACCAAATGGGTAAAATGGATAATCATTTATCCCCCCGGGAGTTGCGCTAGATCAATTGGCATGGACGGCTAATGCAAAAAGTGAGATCCAGGTTGAATTATTGAGCCCAATCTAGCGGTTATCCCCATCCTTGTCCTTTGATGACGCACTGCGACGAACCAGCATCTCGGGGTGGAAGAGGAGTGTCTGGGTGAGGACGAGTAGGGGGTCAGCCCCTATGGTGCGGAGAGGCTTCAAGTAGAAATGAATATATATTCTTTTTTCGTGATGGGGATGGGGGTCTGACGTTCGCCTGGTGAAATAGTGGTAAACCCTGAACGGATGGATGCCTGTCAGAAGCTGTCGTATGAACGGGGAGAAGAAGAGCCATGTTTGTCATCTGAGGCGTGAAAAAAGCGTTATATCTCGATTCCCTCCGTGGTTTGCAGCGTTTAATTGAATTAAATAGGATGTTTTGCGGCATTTACTTTCGATATTTTCGAAAATGGCGAAGGGTTGCATGGGTGGGATGGCGGTAAAATGTCCGCCTGTCACGGTGGTTTTCCTTACGCTTCATCTCTGGGAAAGCCTGTGTTTACCCGTTGGAGGATATATGGCCGAGCTGCGAATCGAGAAACCGACTCTTGTTACCCAGGTGGAGGGCGCCGTGTTTGTGATGGATGCCGACGGCACCTTGCGCCGTGCCACCCCTGGCATGCAACTGGAACCGGGGATGCGCCTGCTCACCGAATCCGACGGGCGATTCGAGCTGGCTGAACCTGCCGGTGAGGCCCCCGATGCCAGCCAACCCGAACAGGGGGGAGTGGGTCCTGCCGGGGCCATGAATCCCGAGCTGGCCACTCTGCAGGAGGCCATCCGTCAGGGTGCCGACCCGACCGAGTTGTTTGAGGAGACCGCGGCCGGTGACGCGGCCGCCGGCACTGCGGGTGGTGTGGTCGGCTCCAGCGCCGGCGGCTTCGTGGTGGTGGATCGCATCAATGATGCGACCCTGGCGGAGGCTGGCTTTGATACCGATCATCAGGGAGCCCTGCCAGGGGACGAACTGCTCTATTCGGAAGATCAGGATCTGCTGGCGGCCATCACCATCACCGAGCCCCAGACCGCCGACAACATCATCAACGGCGACGAGGCGACCGGCGTCATCATTCGCGGCGTCGTCGAGGACGTCGAGGTAGGCCAGACGGTGACCGTCACCCTGCTTGATCAGGAGGGCAACCGCCTCACCACCACCACAGTGGTGCTGCCGGGCTTCGTCTGGGAGGCCAACTTCGGCGACGTCACCGGCAAGCTGGTGGATGGCCCGCTCAGTATCCAGGCCGATACCCAGGACGCGGCCGGCAACCGGGCCAGCGACACCCTGACCGTCACCGTCGACACCCGGGCCGCCATCGACATCGATGATCTCGACACCAGCAGCATCCTGGGTCGTGACAACGTGACCCTGAGCGGCAGCACCAGCGAGGTGGAGGCGGGCCAGCGCGTCACCATCACCCTCATCGACCAGAGTGGCCAGACCCTCCATAGCGGCAGCGCCCTGGTGGGCAGCGACGGTCGCTGGCAACTCAGCGGCCTGGATCTCTCCGGCATCGAAGGCCCTTACGAGGTGCGCGCCGAGGTGACGGATCTCGCGGGCAACCGGGTGATCGACGGGGCTCCCCTCATCGGGCAGAGCGACGTGCTGACCCTGTCCGAGGCCGACTTGGCCAAGGGACCCGTCAGCGCCAGCGGCTCCCTCCATACCGGCGCCGGCATGGACGGCAACCTGCAGGTGAGCTTAGGCGCCGATCAAAGCGCCCTTGAGCACAGGGCGGGATCGCACTTTG
>NZ_CDBZ01000154.1 GCF_000819985.1 Aeromonas media
TTTACAGTCCTTGGGTTAATTACATAGAACGGCTGTGGCACAAGTTGCATGAAACCATCACGCGCAATCATCAATGCAGAGGGATGGCCAACCTGCTGGCTCGAGTGAAACACTTCATGGATACCGTGTCTCCTTTCCCGGGGAATGGCTATGGCACAGCAAAGGTGTAGCACTATTAGGATCAGTTATTTAGGCCTCCAGCCTCTGTTTGATCGTATGCAGGGATGAGTTGCGAAATATAATCTGGTTCGGCACCTGTTTTATCTTCATCCGCCACTGTTTGTTCTGTATCGAGTAGTCCGGTGAAGAGAAGCTCGCAGTCTGCTCTGCTGTTGACAGATATTTCATTGCTTTTTCCGCCAGGGAAAATGGTGTCAATCCCCATACTAGGTCGATTTTCATCGGTCCCTACTGGCCAGCCATAGTGGTTGATGTCGAGATCCTGCTTGCCCATGCCGCTAAAGTTATAGAGTGCCAGCGGATCTCCCTTCACCTTGACCGCCCAGCCCGCATGGGCGAGTTGCACGGCGCTGGCAAAACCGCCCGCGGTCGCCGAGACGCTGCTCTTGAGCCCGTCGTCCTGGATATTGATGAAGCGGGGCAGGGCGGTGACTGCGAGTATGGCCAGCACGACGATGACCAGTACCAGTTCGAGCAGGGTAAAGCCGTAGGAAAGGTGTTTTGGCATGGAATCAACCCATTGAGTACGACAAACAGGTAAGCGCGACATGGAACTGATAGACACCCACTGCCACCTGGATTTTCCGGTGTTCGATGACGATCGGGAGGCATTGCTGGCCCAGTGGCGCCAGCTGGGGGTGGGCGAGTATATCATCCCCGCCGTGGGAGAGGAAAACTGGGGGCGCGTGATGGCGCTGGCCGAGCACCATCAAGGCATTCGTTATGGTCTGGGGGTGCATCCCTGGTATGTGGGGGCCCAGACGGAGGGGGCGCTGGCAAGGCTGGAGGCCTTGCTGGCGGGCAAGCCCAGGGGGCTGGTGGCCATCGGCGAATGCGGGCTGGACTTGCGCACCCAGGTGCCCCAGGAGGGGCAACTCGCGCTGTTAGAGGCTCAAGTGAGGCTGGCCATGGCTCATGATCTGCCCCTCATCGTCCACTCGGTGCGGGCCAACGACACGGTGGCCAAGATCCTGCGGCGCTTCAAACCGGCGCGAGGCGGTGTCATTCACGCCTTCAGCGGCTCCCTGCATCAGGCCGAGGCGTTCTGGCAACTGGGTTTCAGGCTGGGGATCGGAGGTGTCATCAGCTATGAGCGGGCCAACAAGACCCGGGAGGCGATCCGCGCCATGCCGCTGGAGGCCTTGTTGCTGGAAACCGATGCCCCCGACATGCCGCTGCAGGGGCGCCAGGGGGAGATCAACACCCCGGCCAGCCTGCCGACCATAGCCCTGCTGTTGGCGCAATTACGGCAGCAACCGCTGGCGGATGTTATTTCGGTGTTACATGAATCCACTCTGCGGCTTTTCCCGCGTGCGACCATGAATTTAACAGCGGATTAACGACTGATGCCGGTGTGATAAAAAACAGGACCCATAAAAATCGTTTGCGGTCTAATTAAACGACGTTCAGCCCATTTCAGGCTTATAAAATGTGACCAGTATTCTATTTTGTCGCACCGTAATTAGTATAATGCGCACCCTTGATTAGCGGCTTTCATACACAAAACGTTAACAAGCTGGCAGGTGCTACCAAAGAGGAAGTGTTAATAATGAATCTGATAATGGGTCTGGTGGGGATGGCAACGCTCATCCTTATCGCGGTGCTGTTCTCCAGCAATCGCAAGGCAATCAAAATTCGTACCGTGGGCGGTGCCTTTGCCATTCAGGCAGGCCTGGGTGCCTTCGTGCTGTATGTCCCGGTTGGCCGGGATATTCTGGTGAGCGTGTCCAACGCCGTCTCCAGCGTCATCGGTTATGGTCAGAACGGCATCGAATTCCTGTTCGGTGGTCTGGTCAGCAACAAGATGTTCGAAGTGTTCGGTGGCGGTGGTTTCATCTTCGCCTTCCGTGTCCTGCCCGTCATCATCTTCTTCTCTTCCCTGATCGCTGTTCTTTATTACCTCGGCATCATGCAGTGGGTGATCAAGCTGCTGGGTGGTGGTCTGCAGAAGGTGCTGGGTACCTCCCGTACCGAATCCCTGTCTGCCACTGCCAACATCTTCGTCGGCCAGACTGAAGCCCCGCTGGTGGTGCGTCCCTTCATCTCCAAGATGACCGACTCCGAGCTGTTCGCCGTCATGTGTGGTGGCCTGGCCTCCGTTGCCGGCTCCGTGCTGGCCGGTTACGCCTCCATGGGCGTCAAGATGGAATACCTGATCGCCGCCTCCTTCATGGCTGCCCCGGGTGGTCTGCTGTTCGCCAAGCTGCTGGTACCGGAAACCGAGACCCCGAGCTACGACGAGAACTCTGCCGATGGCGATCTGGACGACAAGCCTGCCAACGTGATCGACGCCGCCGCTGCCGGTGCCTCCGCCGGTCTGCAGCTGGCCCTGAACGTGGGTGCCATGCTGCTGGCCTTCATCGGCCTCATCGCCATGATCAACGGCATCTTCTCCGGCGTGGGTGGCTGGTTCGGCATGCCTGAGCTCTCCCTGGAGCTGCTGCTGGGCTGGTTGTTCTCCCCGCTGGCCTTCCTGATCGGTGTGCCCTGGAGCGAAGCCGTCGTGGCCGGTTCCTTCATCGGTCAGAAGCTGGTAGTGAACGAGTTCGTGGCTTACCTGAACTTCGCTCCCTACCTGAAGGATGAAGTGCTGATCAACGGCGTGGCCATGTCCGACCACACCAAGGCCATCATCTCCTTCGCCCTGTGCGGCTTCGCCAACCTGTCCTCCGTTGCCATCCTGCTGGGTGGTCTGGGGTCCATGGCGCCGAACCGTCGCGGCACCATCGCCAAGTTCGGTCTGAAGGCCGTGCTGGCCGGCTCTCTGTCCAACCTGATGTCTGCCACCATCGCAGGCTTCTTCTTGGCACTGACAGCCATGTAATGCTTGTCTGACAGACAAGTTGAAACGAGCGCCACAGCGAAAAGCTGTGGCGTTCTCGTTTGGGGCGGTGACAACCGTTTTCCTTTCTAGACTAATAATAAAATGAGTCAAATCGGAGGTTTTATGAATGAAGTGCTACTGGCGATTGCTGCCGGCTTTATCGTTGGCGTGTTGTTTTCTTTCCTCAAGTTGCCGATCCCGGCACCTCCCGTTCTGTCCGGGGTAATGGGGATTGTGGGGGTCTATCTGGGGGGGATTGCCTACTCCTGGATCCTGACCCGCTTCTTCTCTTAAGCACCTACCAGTGCTGGATTTGCCGGGTGTGAGGTACCTCTGAAATTGGCAAATCCGGCTTGCAAACAAGGGGTATCTCGGCTGAAATAGGCGATGCCAGCAGGGTGCTGGCATTGACTAATGCCCACATGAAGTGGGTGTTGGCGGTCAAATGGAATTGATTGGGAAGTCGGGTCTGCGGTTGTCGGCCTTTCTCAAGTCTTCATGGAACCAAGTCCGCACTTTTGTAAGAAAGTGACAGGGCTCTTGCCTTATTTGCAGCCGTATTGCCTGTGCATTTGCGCTGTAATTCCATATCCCGTTCGTCCGGGATCTTCTCTTGCCGATCCTGAGTGTTCGCTGGAGGTTGATCGTGGGTGGGGGGACTTATCGAGACTTTGGAGACATAGCATGACTGATCTGAAACTGGCCGCTCAACGCGCCCTGAACCTGATGGACCTGACCACCCTGAACGATGACGACACCGATCAGAAGGTCATCGACCTGTGCCGCAAGGCCAAGTCTCCGGCTGGCCTCACCGCCGCCGTCTGCATCTATCCCCGTTTCATCCCCATCGCTCGCAAAACCCTGCGTGAGATCGGTGCTGCCGACGTGCGCATCGCCACCGTGACCAACTTCCCTCACGGTAACGACGACATCGAGATCGCCGTGGCCGAGACTCGCGCCGCCGTCGCCTACGGTGCCGATGAAGTGGACGTGGTGTTCCCGTACCGCGCCTTCATGGCCGGCAATGAACAGGTCGGCTTCGATCTGGTCAAAGCTTGTAAGGAAGCCTGTGGCGACAAGGTGCTGCTGAAAGTGATCATCGAGACCGGCGAGTTGAAGGAAGAGGCGCTGATCCGTCGCGCCTCCGAGATCTCCATCGACGCTGGTGCCGACTTCATCAAGACCTCTACCGGCAAGGTACCGGTCAATGCGACCCCGGAAGCTGCCCGCATCATGATGGAAGTGATCAAGGCCAAGAACCCGAAGGTGGGCTTCAAGCCTGCCGGTGGCGTGAAAGACGCAGCCGTTGCCGGTCAGTACTTGGCCATGGCAGAAGAGATCTTGGGCAAGGAGTGGGTCTCCCCGCGCACCTTCCGCTTCGGCGCTTCCAGCCTGCTGGCCAGCCTGCTGGCGACCCTGGGCCACGGCGACAAGCCGGCCAACACCAGCGGTTACTAAGCGGTGACAGGGGGCGGCACGCCGTCCCCTGTTCGGTCTGTGTTCGTGCACGGCGCACGGAGGGAATGAAAGATGTTTTTGCCTCAAGAAATCATTCGCAAGAAGCGCAACGGTGAAGCGCTCAGTACCCAAGAGATTCAATTCTTCGTCCAGGGCATTACCAACAACACCATAGGCGAGGGCCAGATTGCGGCGCTGGCCATGGCTGTTTACTTCAAAGACATGACCATGGATGAGCGGGTGGCCCTGACCTGCGCCATGCGCGACTCCGGCATGGTGCTGACCTGGGATCATCTGAACCTGGGGGGACCCATCGTCGACAAGCACTCCACCGGTGGTGTGGGTGATGTGGTCTCCCTGATGCTCGGTCCCATGGTCGCCGCCTGCGGTGGCTTCGTGCCCATGATCTCCGGCCGTGGCCTGGGCCACACCGGCGGTACCCTGGACAAGCTGGATGCCATCCCCGGCTACCAGACCTCGGTCGACAACGATCGCTTCCTGAAAGTGGTGAAAGAGGCCGGCGTGGCCATCATAGGTCAGACCGGCGATCTCGCCCCGGCCGACAAGCGTATCTATGCGGTACGGGACATCACGGCCACCGTCGAATCCATCGCCATGATCACCGGCTCCATCCTCTCCAAGAAGCTCGCCTCCGGGCTGGAAGCCCTGGTGATGGATGTCAAGGTGGGCTCAGGCGCCTTTATGCCGACCTTCGAAGCATCTGAGGAGCTGGCCAAGAGCATAGTCGCCGTGGCCAACGGTGCCGGCTGCCGCACCTCGGCGCTGCTCACCGACATGAACCAGGTACTGGCCTCCAGCGCTGGCAACGCGGTGGAAGTGCGCGAGGCGGTACGCTACCTGACCGGTGAGTATCGCAACCCGCGCATCCACGAAGTGACCCTGGCGCTGTGTGCCGAGATGCTGATCTCCGCGGGCCTCGCCAGCGATGAGCATGACGCCCGTGCCAAGTTGCAGGCAGTGCTGGACAACGGCAAGGCTGCCGAGATCTTCGGTCGTATGGTGACCGGCCTCGGTGGTCCGGCGGACTTCATGGAGCGTTACGACAGCTATTTGCCCAAGGCTGGCATAGTGCGCCCCGTGTATGCCGCGCAGAGCGGCTTCGTGACCGCCATGGATACCCGCGAACTGGGCCTGGCCGTGGTCGCCATGGGCGGTGGTCGCCGCGCTGCGGGGGACAAACTCGATTATGCGGTCGGTCTGACCGACTTTATCCGCCTGGGGCAGAGCGTCGAGGCTGACAAGCCGCTCGCGCTGATCCACGCTCAGACAGAAGCTCAATTTGCCGAGGCCGCCCGCATGGTGCAGGCAGCCGTCAAGATCGGTGACACTCGACCCCAGGCACTGCCCGAGGTTTACCGTCGCATCGGTCTGGCCGATTTGTAACAAGGGGAAGACCCATGAAACGTACCTTTATTCTGATGATGGACTCCTTCGGTATTGGCGCTGCCGCCGATGCCGAGAAGTTCGGAGATATGGGCGCCAACACCCTTGGCCATATCGCCAAGGCCTGTGCCGCCGGTGAGATCGAAGGCCGTGGCGCCCTCAACCTGCCCAACCTCAACAAGCTGGGCCTGGGCCACGCGGGGGAGCAGGCTTCCGGCTACTTCCCGGCTGGCTTGAAGAAGGATATCGAGGTGGTCGGTGCCTACGGCTTCGCCCAGGAGCTCTCCTCCGGCAAGGACACCCCGTCCGGCCACTGGGAGATCGCCGGTGTGCCCGTCCTGTTCGAGTGGGGTTACTTCCACGATCACCACAACAGCTTCCCGCAGGCGCTGCTGGATGCCATCGTCGAGAAGGCCGGTCTGCCGGGTTACCTCGGCAACTGCCACGCCTCCGGCACCCAGGTGCTGGACGATCTGGGCGAAGAGCACATGCGGACCGGCAAGCCCATTCTCTACACCTCTGCCGATTCCGTGTTCCAGATTGCCTGCCACGAAGAGACCTACGGCCTCGAGAAGCTCTATGAGTTGTGCCACATAGTGCGTGAGCTGCTGGAGCCCTACAACATAGGCCGCGTCATCGCACGTCCGTTCGTGGGCAGCGGCAAGGGCAACTTCAAGCGCACCGGCAACCGTCACGATTACTCCGTGCTGCCGCCAGCGCCGACCGTGCTGGACTACATGAAGGATGCGGGTGGCCAGGTGGTCTCCATCGGCAAGATAGCCGACATCTATGCCCAGCAAGGCATCACCAAACAGGTGAAGGGCACAGGCCTGACCGAGTTGTGGGACAGAACCCTGGAAGAGGTGAAGGCGGCTGGTGACAACACCATCGTCTTCACCAACTTCGTGGACTTCGACTCATCCTACGGCCACCGTCGTGACGTCAAGGGCTATGCCGATGCGCTGGAGTATTTCGACTCCCGCCTGCCGGAGCTGTTCGAGATACTGCAAGATGGCGACGTGGTGGTGTTGACCGCCGACCATGGCTGCGATCCGACCTGGAATGGCACCGATCACACCCGTGAATACATCCCCGTGCTGTTCTACGGCAAGCCAGTCAAGGCGGGTTCCGTCGGCCGCCGCGAGACCTTCGCCGACATCGGCCAGAGCATAGCGGCCTATCACGGTCTGCCCAAGCTGCAATACGGCACCAGTTTCCTGTAACTTACCCGCCCGCCACTTCGGCGGCGGGCAATTTTATAAAACAATAAAACTCAACCTAGTGTGAAGGAATCAAGAGAATGGCAACTCCTCATATCAATGCGAAAGATGGCGCCTTTGCGGATACCGTGCTGATGCCAGGGGATCCCCTGCGTGCCAAGTACATCGCCGAAACCTTCCTGGAGAACGTCGAACAGGTGTGTGACGTGCGCAGCATGCTCGGCTTCACCGGCACCTACAAGGGCCGTCGCATCTCCGTCATGGGCCACGGCATGGGCATCCCGTCCTGCTCCATCTACGCCACCGAGCTCATCAAGGACTATGGCGTGAAGACCCTGATCCGCGTGGGCTCCTGCGGCGCCGTGCGTGAAGACGTGAAACTGCGTGACGTGGTGATCGGCATGGGTGCCTGCACCGACTCCAAGGTCAACCGCCTGCGCTTCAAGGATCACGACTTCGCGGCCATCGCCGACTTCGGTCTGGTGGCCAATGCCGTGCAAGCCGCCAAGAACAAGGGTGTGGCCGTGCGCGTGGGCAACATCTTCTCCGCCGACCTGTTCTACACCCCGGATCCTTCCATGTTTGACGTGATGGAAAAATACGGCATCCTGGGTGTCGAGATGGAAGCCGCCGGTATCTACGGCGTGGCCGCAGAGTACGGTGCCAAGGCACTGACCATCTGCACCGTCTCCGATCACATCCGTACCGGTGAGCAGACCACCTCCGAAGAGCGTCAGCTGACCTTCAACGACATGATCGAAATCGCACTGGACTCCGTGCTGCTGGGCGACTGAGCCCGCGGCTTCGGCTCCATGCAAAACGGCGACCTTGGGTCGCCGTTTTTTATGCCTCATTGGGGAAGGAAGCCCAGAGGGCTGGGTGTGCCGTTTATCCTTTCTGGCCGCCCACCACGAGAGCAACACCATGAAACGACGGCATATTCTGACTCAGCGGCGCTTCATTCTGATGCCGAACATCGCGTGGGCCAGCGAGAGGTGAGGCAAGGGTTGGCAGATCCGCAGATCGACAACGATGTCCTTTCTGTTGGCCGATGACGGAACCGGTTGGCCCCGCATCACCTCCTGTGATCTCAATCACGCCGCGCTCGCCCATGCTAGTCGCCAAGATTCTGTGGTAGATAAAGAACCCTAATCACCCTCTTCGCTAACCACCAGCGACCAGCTCTTGTCGGGATCGAACAGTTGGATCGCCTCAACGACAGTTGCCGTTTCGGCGCCGAGATCCTTTTGATAAACCCGCCCCTCGTGATTCACCATGAAGGTCATCACCCCGCTGTTGGCATAATCGGCTGGCCAGGCGATCAGGGCGACACCGTCTCTCAATTGTCCTTCGACAAAGTACTCTTTACTCCCCCCATTGGCTGCGGCCCCTTGGGCATACAGGATACGGTAGTAGTAGCCATGATAGGGGGTGCGTTGACCGACAACGGTCTTGTAGCCCTCTGCCGCGGCACTGACGACTTCCTCTCCGGCCGGGCTTGCTGGTTCCCCCTCGCCTACAGGCCAATAGAGTCCATTTTGTTGTCCTGCATCACTACGCAGTTTTGCCGCAAAGAGCCCCGCAGTTTGGCCATCATGCCCCATGGCGGCGTATTCTATCTGCGCGTCGATAAAGCCACGGCACACCGCAATCGCCCCCAGCTCATTGCGACCGATGCGGCGATAGGCGATCTCTTTGGCACCGGCGGCACCATCGAGATACCACTTGCCATCTGCGGCCACGAGGGGGATGGGCAGTGGCCAATCCGACTCCCCCACGACCAGTATCATTTTATCCTTACCTTCGGCCATCAGTTGGTGCTTGCTCTTGAAGCTCGCGACGAAGGCGGTGCGATCATTGGCATCGGCCACCTCATCCCCCGAGGTAATGGCCTCCTCACTATTTTCGCCGAGCAACAGCGTCAGTGCGGTGACATCATTCCGCTCCAGGGCCGAGATCAGAGCCTGCACCGCTTCATCCGGGGTGGCGAAGGTACGCTGTGCCATGGCGCTTGCGTCGCAGGCAACGGTCAGAGCCAGCAGGGCCAAACCCCATGAGGGGGCCCAACTCCATTTCAACAAACGCTTCATTATCGCGTACTCCGTCTGGGTTGAGTGGTGCGCCCGGCACGCGCGCTGCTAGCCACACTTTCACGCCCACGTTGGCTGGCGGCGCGCTCGGTTCTACCCGAATTCTGTACCCCTTGGAAGGCACTCTTTGAGGCAACAGGTGCTCTGCGCGTCGCCGTCTGTGCTGTGCTCTTGCTGTGAGTGGCGCGTGGCTGGACATAGCCGCGATCACGGGCTCCTGCGGTCTGTGGCGTGATTTGCTGCCGCCTGACCTTGTCTCCTGCGTAGTCGCCCTGGCGCGGCGTGCGTTGGGCCACATTTGCTTCCCTGTTTGCCTGTCTGGCGTCGCGCGTCACCTTGGCATTGTCGCTCTTGGGTTGGCGGTTGGCTCCTGCGTAGCTCCCCTTCGGCGCGGTTGCGCGAGCCTCCCTGTTTACCTCATTGACAGCGCGCGGGGCGCCGGCATATTCGCTTTTTGGTTGGCGATTGGCCCCCGCATAACTCCCCTTCGGTGTAGCATCTCGTCGCCCCCCTCCTGCCTCGTTATTCAGCGAGCGTTGTTCCAGAGTAGCCAGCTCAGCGCGCTGGGGGCGCGCCGCCGTGATGGGGCTGTCGGCCTGGCGCAGGTAGTTGTTGGGGCCGCGCTCAAACTTGTTGAAGTAATCGTTCCCCTTGGCGTTGATATAAATATTGTTGTTAGAGCCCCGCTGATAGTTGACCGGACGGTTGTAGCCATTGGTGGGGCGGAAACCATTGCCATAGTTGGGGTTATAACGATAGGGGACATAACCGTCGGGATAACCCGATCCCCACCGCGGGTAATAGTAATCGCCCTCATCATCATCGTCGTTGAAGACCTCGTTGACCAACATGCCCGCACCAAAGGCGAGCAAGCCCGTCAAGACCATATCACCGCGGTCGTATTCATCATCGTCGTCATGTTCCACCACTGTCGTGGTCGTTGTCGCAGGCGCAGGCGCAGTCGTTGTCGTGGTTTCCGTGGTCACCGGCGCGGGAGCTGGCCCGGCAGCTGGCGCGGCAGCTGGCGCGCTATAGGCGGCGGTTGGGTCGTATTGCGGGACGTAAATGACGTCAGGGTTGGCAGGCGCAATGGTGACGATCTGCTGATTGTTCTGTTCATCCCTGGCCACTTTCATCTGCTCTGAGTCTTTCAGGTTGCCCACCTCCATCGCCTGTTGGCGCAGGCGCTGAACGGCTGCCAATACGCCCGGTTCATCGGCCAGGAAGGCACTGCCCAGCTCGGTCGTCCACTCCATCTTCAAGCACATCATGTCCATGACAGTCGGGAAGTGCATCAGCGACATGGTGGGCGGTGTAAAGCCCAGCGGCGCAATGGCGGCGGTCAGCTCTTTCCCTTTGAGATCGGGGTGGGCGACCAGCCAGTTGCCGGCATCGAGCACCTCTTGCGGATTGGTGGCGCTGGCCAGCACCTGAGCCAATACCGCATCAGGGTAAAGGGCTATGGGCGCAAGCAGGGTCTCGAGCGCCTCTGGGGTATATTTCGATGCTTGTGTGCCAATAGGTTGCGCTTGTGGTGCGACCGCAGCGCTGGTTGTGCTGGAGGCCGCGCTGGGCTGGACACTTTGCGTGACGGGGGGGGGCTCCTCCTTGCAGGCAGCCAATACCGTGCCGAGGGCAATCACGGCCGCCAACACGCTACGGCGAAATAGGGGTTGCTTCATGACCTTGTTTCCTTCTGCTGGAGTGGCTGATGCGCCTCTTGCCTGAAGATTTCCACAAATGTTGTCTCTCATTGCATTCAATGCATTCAATGCATTCAATGCGGGCGTCTCATACCGAAAACATAAACCACTAATCGAGATCACACCCCAAACCGGCTGGAAAGGTGTGAAAAATTCGTTTGCTTCAGTCTCAAGCTACGCCTGAACCCCAGGATGTCACCAAAGTCAGGTGGGCAGACCTGAGAAGTTAAGGGCTATGGGATACCGCCTTCTGTGGGCTCGAGATTCAATCAATGCACTTGGGGATGGAGAAGAACTAGGCGCAGCACAGTTGGATGTCGATACAGCGAAAATGGCTGGATAGGCTGCTCAAGCAACTGCGGCATGAGGTGATCGTGGAGCGTCACTTCGTTAACGAACGCCTCAGCGATGACGCGATGCCAAGTGTCTCGATACTCTGTTCGATCAGAAGCTCGAACAGTTGGGGGGGAATAACATGAGCAACGCGTTTTGCGAACTGCGCCTTATTCGATGCCGGGCGGTGGGGCGTGATCGGCGGAGGCCTGGCTCTGCACCGATCTCTTCTTGTGCTTGCGTACCCGCATGTAGTTGCGGCGCACCCCGTAGGAGATGAGCAGGCCGGCCAGCAGCATCACCAGCAGCATCAGCCGCTGTTTCTCCTGACTCACCTTGAGATGGGTGTCTTGCGCGGCGATCAGCGTCTGCTCCTCCAGCGTGATCCTCAGGTAGCCCAGGGTCAGGTTACCCTCCTGGATCTCCTGCACGAACTGGGTGCGCCCCTTGCCCTGCTCCGGCAGTGACTTGTTGTCGGTGCCGATGGGCAACAGGCTGTCCAGAGGTACCGCTTGATCCGATTGGGCGAGCGGGATACCACGGGCATCGTAGAGTGTGACATCGAGGATCTCGGGTTCGGCAGCGAGATCCTGTGCCAGCCGCTCCAGCTCGCTCTCCTTGTCCTCCTTGATCCAGCGCCGCATGTCCCGGGCGGCGTAGGCGACCAGCGCCTGGGCTCTGTCCCGCGCCGCGCTGTGCAATGCGGCCTGGCTTGCTCCCTGCATGTGGATCATCAGCGCCAGCACCCAGAGGGCGAGCAGGATCCCTGCTGCCAGGCTGATAACACGTTTGATGGGGAGATGACGCACAGCGCTGAGCCTCTTGCGGTGAATGAACAATGGTGGGGGATCTTGGCGCTTGCCTGTACAAAAAGCAATACGCTACTCTGGGCCCGCATGATGAACCCCGTGATCTCCAAGGAAGGCGTCTCTCTTATGTTGTTGTCCCAACTCCCCCGTTCCCCGCATGACTGGGCCAAGGCCCTGTGCAGTGTTCCCTGCTGGCAGCTTACCCCTGAAGCCCTGTTGCCCGCAGCCAGTGCCCACGACGACGCCTGGCTCGTCTTGTTTGGCAAGGCGCTGGATGCTCGCGACCTGGCACAGGTGGCGAGGCTGCTGGCAGACCATGAGGTCGAAGCCAGCCTCTATCCCCTGGGGGAGCAGGCCGGTGTTCCTCTGCTTCTGCTCGGCGCAAACCGCTTCTCTCCCGAGCTGGTGCAGGCCATCAAGGGGCAGGAGTGGGACATCGATGTCTGCCATCTCGCCATCCTGCCGACCCTGGGAGAACCCGGGTTGCTGGTGATGGACATGGATTCCACCGCGATCCGGATCGAGTGCATCGACGAAATAGCCCGTCTGGCTGGAGTGGGCGATCAGGTGGCGGCGGTGACGGCGGCGGCCATGCAGGGCAAGCTGGAGTTTGCCGACAGCCTGCGCAGCCGGGTCGCGCTGCTGGAAGGTGCACCGGTCACCATCCTCGATGAGGTGGCGGCCGCCATGCCTTGGATGCCCGGCTTGCAACTGATGGTCGATACCCTCAAACAGTCGGGTTGGACAGTGGCGATTGCCTCGGGCGGCTTTACCCGTTTCGCCGGCGAACTACAACAGGCGCTCGGGCTGGACGCCATCTTTGCCAACGAGCTGGCGGTGGAGGGAGGCCTGCTGACCGGCAAGGTGAGCGGGCGCATCGTAGATGCCGCCGTCAAGGCCGAGGTGTTGCAGCAACTGGCGCGGCAGCATGAGATCCCCGTAGCCCAGACGGTGGCGGTCGGCGATGGCGCCAACGATCTCAAGATGATGGGGGTGGCCGGGCTCGGCATTGCCATCCACGCCAAGCCATTGGTACGTGCCCAGGCGGCCGCCACCCTCAATCACCATGATCTGGAAGGGGTGCTCTGCCTGCTCGGCGCGCTGGCCTGCCGCGACCGGCGCTGGTGTTGAACCCGCTCAAGGAGGAGCAAAGAACAAGATGGAACTGTTGCAACAATCCCTGTTTGTCCCCTGTGGCGAGCATCGGCTGCATGTGCGCCATATTCAGCCCGGTGTCGCCGTGCATGCCGATCCCATCCTGATGGTGCACGGCGCCATCGAGAACGGACGCATCTTCTACACCGAATCCGGCAAGGGGCTGGCCTGTTTCCTGGCGCGGCACGGTTATCAGGTGTATGTGGCGGATCTGCGCGGGCGAGGCCAGAGCACGCCGGCCATCGCCGAGCGGGCTGGCCACGGCCAGCATGAGCTGATCACCGAGGATCTGCCGGCCCTGCAACATTGGGTCGCTGCTCGTCATGCCGGCGCCAGGGTGCACTGGATGGCTCACTCCTGGGGCGGGGTCATCATGGCCTCGACCCTGGTGCGCTTCCCGGAGCTGGCCGACCAGATAGCCAGTCTGGTGTTTTTCGGCACCAAGCGGGGGGTCTCGGTACAGAACCCCGAGCGCTGGTTGAAGGTGGATCTAATCTGGAACCGGTTGGCACCCTGGCTGGCACGAAACCGTGGTTTTCTGGCCGCGCGCCGGTTGCGAATTGGGGCGGACGATGAGCCGCTGCGCTACCTGCAGGAGACCATCCCCTGGGTGAAATGCGGGCCCTGGCAGGATCCCCACGATGGCTTCGCCTACGGGGAGGCCGCAGCCAGGGTCAACTGGCCGCCGCTCTGGATGATCTCGGCCAAGGCGGACAAGGTGCTGGGTCACCCGACCGACGTGCGCCGCTTCAGCGACGAGATGGGCTCCGCCGCGCGTCATACCCGCCTCGGCCGGGACAACGGCAACCGGCTCGACTACGACCACATCAACATGCTGACGGCCCCCCAGGCCCAGGAGGATCACTTCCCCGAGATCCTGGCCTGGCTGCGCAACCCGCAGGCGGCCTGACATGGACAAGGGCGGCCACATGGCTGCCCTTGTCGTGGATGGCGCTCGTCCCGCCAGGGTCAGAGTGCCGGGATGCCGAGCCGGAACAGGGTGGCCTCTGTGGTGTCGGTCAACTCGCCCACCCCCACCACGCTCCACAGCTCCTCCTCCAGTTTCTTGGCCTTGTGAATGGCGAACTTGGCGATGTAGTCCAGCTCGCCCGCGATGAAGCTGGTGTCGGGGCGGCCGGTGCGGGAGATGCCGACCAGCACCGAATAGAACTCACCCTGTTGCCGAGCCAACTCGATGAAACGGCGCTTCTGCTCAACCGATGCAAAACTGCTGGCAAGCTGGCTGCGAAACAGGGGAGTGCCACCCTTGGTGTGCAGTCCGGCGATGTAGACCTCTTCCTCTTCCGGCTTGTCTTCCCGCTCTATGGTGCGCAGGGGGTTGAGCAGCAGGGTCTTGAGCAGCGTTCCCTGGAACAGGGGGTAGAGGTTCAGGTGTTTCTCTTGTTCGGCGCAAGCCTGCAACAGGCCGGCGAGGCTGCGCGGTCTGGGCGCCAGCCCCAGCGCGGCGGGGCGGGGTGGCCCGTTGAGCTTGTTCACATAGACAGGGGTATTGAACAGGTGGTGGGTATAGAGGTTGCGCAGTGCCCTTGCCATGCCACGATAGCGTTTGTGCTCCTTGGTGGGTTTGAGCTTGTTCTGGTTGCTCTCGATCAGCAGGCTGAAAAACTGGTGGCCGATGTGGCGCTCTGCCGTCCCCTCGATGCACAGGTGCAGCACGGTACGACTCAGGTTGAGGCTGACCAGCCGATAGGGGAGGTGCTGCAGATCCATGTTCTTGGCGAGATCCTGCAGGCGGGGCAGGGCGACCTGGATGATGTCCCCCTTCTCGCCAGAGAACGGCTCCTCCAGCTCTATCTGCATGCCGTGGGTCGAGATGTCGCGGGTCCAGCCGAGCCAGGCGCGATCCTGGTGGCGGATCACGATCGCCGTCTTGTGGACGTAGCGGGCCTCCTTGCGCAGTTGCACATAGTGCAGCGTCTCTATCTCGAAGGGGATCGCATGGATGTCGTGGCCGAAGCGTTGCAAGGCGTTGGCGTTGTGCGTCTGACTGCTGTCGAACCGGAACTCGCCGCGCTGGTTGTCGAGCCCGATCTCCTGCAGCATGCCCACATAGCCCAGCTGGCCGAGCCGCTCGCGCAGCAACATGTCCTGCAACTGGTGCGCCCCTCCCGGCTGGCTGTCGAGATCGGCCTCGGCCAGGGTGCAGGCCTCCAGGCTGAATTTGTAGACACGCCAGCTGGGGCGGCGGGCGCCTATCTGAAAGAACAGGGCAGTCAGCCCGCTCTGCTCAAGCTCTTCCCGGGTAGCGGAGAAGAAGTAGAGGTGGCTGCGCACCGAGTGGGTGAAGCTGTAGATCAGGGTTTCGCGAAGCCCCCCTTTGGCGGGCAACAGTGACGGCATGCGCGCTGGCGTGAAGAGGCTGGCGAGCATGTCGCGGTTCTTGGCGTCGCGCCAGTACTCGAGGATGTGCTGGTTGTTCTCGGTACGCAGGGCGATCTCGAGGCCAGGGGTTGCACCCTGGCCGAAGAAGAGCGGCATGCCGGTCATGCGCGGCAGGTAGAACTGTTCGTACCCCTTGATGATGGCGGTCGACAGCAGGTAGTCGACGCTGACCCGATAGCGGCTGCGGTTGCGCTCGATGAAGTCGCGCAGGAACTCATCGAAGGCGGGATGATCGTCACTCTTCACCAGCCGCAGCCAGAATTTTCCCTCTTTCTGCTCCTTCCCCAGGATCTGATAGTCGATCGACTGGCGCAGCATGGGGGTGGGGTGCTCGCGTTCCAGGCCGGTGAAGAAGACCTCGATGTGGTCGCCGGTCTGGTAGTCGGGCAGATAGGGGACCAAGACCCGGATCCCGCCGAGAGAGATGTCCGAACTCTTGGCCTGCAGCTTCTCTCCGCTCGCCAGCTTGAGCACCATGGGTGAGCTGAAGTGCATCCGCTCCTCCTGCCGGCCGTAGTGGCTGGCGAAGGGAATGGCATTGACATCGAAGGGGCGGAACGGGCTGACGGGCAAGGAGAGGCTCTCGCTGCGCCCCTGATTGAGCTTGCACCAGGCTTGCAGCGCCTCGTAGACCCCCAGGGTGTAGCTGTCCCGGTAGAGGTAGCACTGGGACTGGAACTGCTCGATGGCCTCGGCGGGCATGAAGTGGGTGACACCCTCAAACTCGTGTACCTGACAGAGGGGCCCCAGTTCGTTGCGCATGTCGATCACGCGCCGGCAGGGAGTGCACTTGCGCTTGAGCTCCATCTTCAGCAGGAAACGGCCGTTGGTATTCTCGTTCTGGGTCAGGCGGTTGAAGATCTCGTCGAAGTCCTTTTCCCGGAGCAGGGGGACCAGTTGTTCTATCAGGTGGAGTGGTTGTTCTGAATCCATGTATTCCTGCCGCGGAAAGTCACTTTTCCGATTCTGGGTTTGATCTGTCGGTCGCAAACCAGTATATCAAGCAGGAATTCATCCTGTCCCCGAGTTATCCATGGCCAAAAACAAAACCGCCTATGTTTGTTCCGAATGTGGCGCCGACTTCTCCCGCTGGCAAGGCCAATGCAGCGAGTGCAAGGAGTGGAACACCATCACCGAGGTCCGGTTGGGCGTCACGACACCGGGAAAGAGTGCCCGCTACACCGGTTATGCCGGTGCCATCGGCAGCCAGGTGCAGACCCTGGCCGAGGTCGCGACCACCGAGATCCCCCGCTTCAGTTCGGGCTTCAAGGAGCTGGACCGGGTGCTCGGCGGCGGTGTGGTGCCGGGCTCGGCGATCCTCATTGGTGGCAACCCGGGGGCTGGCAAATCGACCCTGCTGCTGCAGACCATGTGTGGTCTGGCACAGCGGATGAAGACCCTGTATGTGACCGGGGAGGAGTCGCTGCAACAGGTGGCGATGCGGGCCGGCCGGCTGGGCTTGCCCACCGACAAGCTGCGCATGCTGTCGGAAACCAGCGTGGAGCAGATCTGCATCATTGCCCAGCAGGAGCAGCCGCAGATCATGGTCATCGACTCGATCCAGGTGATGCATGTGGCGGATGTGCAGTCATCCCCCGGCTCCGTCTCCCAGGTGCGCGAATCTGCGGCCCTGCTCACCCGCTATGCCAAGCAGAATCATGTCGCCATCTTCATGGTGGGCCATGTCACCAAGGACGGCACCCTGGCCGGTCCCAAGGTGCTGGAGCACTGTGTCGACTGCTCCGTACTGTTGGACGGTGCCCACGACTCGCGCTTTCGGACCCTGCGTTCCCACAAGAACCGCTTCGGTGCGGTCAACGAACTCGGTGTCTTCGCCATGACGGGGCAGGGGATGAAAGAGGTGAGCAATCCCTCCGCCATCTTCCTGAGCCGTGGCGAGGAGCAGGCACCCGGCTCCATCGTCATGGTGATCTGGGAGGGGACGCGCCCCCTGCTGGTGGAGTTGCAGGCGCTGGTGGATTACTCCCAGCTCTCCAATCCGCGCCGGGTGGCGGTGGGCATGGATCATAACCGTCTCGCCATGCTGCTGGCGGTACTGCACCGTCACGGCGGGTTGCAGATGGCGGATCAGGATGTCTTCATCAATGTGGTTGGCGGGGTCAAGGTCGAGGAGACCAGTGCGGATCTGGCGCTGTTGCTGGCCATGGTCTCCAGCTTCCGGGATCAGGCCTTGCCCAAGGATCTGGTGGTCTTTGGCGAGGTGGGGCTGTCTGGCGAGATCCGACCTGTACCCTCTGGCCAGGAGCGGTTGCAGGAGGCGGCCAAGCACGGTTTCCGCCGTGCCATAGTGCCTCATGCCAACGCACCCAAGCATCCTATCGAGGGGATGGAGGTGGTGCCGGTGAAGAAGCTGTTCGATGCCCTGGAGGCCTTGTAACAGCGCAAAAGAGAACAAAAAAGGAGCGTATGACGCTCCTTTTTCACCGATGGTGAGTCAGGTGGGAGGATTGTGTTCCTTGTGCTCTTGCAGCAACTGCTCCAGCTCGCGATACAGCAGCTGCTCTTCCCCGATGTTCAACTCCATCATCCGCTTGAGGTGGGTGGCGCTGTCGATGTCGATGTGGTGGCAGTAGAAGCCCAGCTTCTTGCTGGCCTCGTGGGTTAGCTCCACTTGCATCCTGATCTCGATGTCACTGCCGCCGAGCATGAAGCAGATCTCGTACTCCTTGTCATCGCTGCCGACCCAATCCTCGGGCCTCAGCAGCAGGGCGCCCTGCAGGGAGACATCCACCAGTTGGGTGTGCCACTGGTGTACTCCCTGCGTCAGTTTGGCGGCGGTCAAATAGAAGACTCGTGTAAAGTGGCGGCGCTCGGCCATGTTCATCTCCGGTCTGCGTGCGAGCACAGTGCTAACCATCCATGCCCCAGAGTGTAATGTAGCTGGCGCATCAGGATGTTGAACTGGCTCCGATATTGGACATCAGACCCGCTGTTGACTGAGGGATTCGACCACCTGAAGTGCCTTGACCAGCCTGTCTTCCTGCTTGAACCTGTCCTCCAGCACGGGCCCCAGCTGATTCAGATCCTCATCGAGCTGCAACAGCTGGGCCTCGTCGGCATTGCTGTATTTGTCGTTGAACTCCAGGGCAAACTCGGTGCAGGCACGAATATGGGGATAGATGCGTTTGGCCAACTCCAGTTTGTCACCGCTGGCTTGTTCGAAGGCGGTGACCACGTGGTTGTAGATCTCGAAATGACCGGCGCTGACGTAGTCGACCAGTTGCTCGCAGAAGCGCTGCAGTTCGACGTGACCGGGAAGGGAGCGCTGCTTGGACTTGGTGGGCATGAGCCCGGCCAGCCGCATGTATTCGACCAGCAATGCCTGCCTGGCATCCAGCCAGTCATCGATTGCCCGGTGCTTGCCTGCCAACGCGCGCTTGGTTTGTTCCAGTTCAGTTAACATAGTCCCTCCATGGGCATGGCATGAAGCGCGATGGCTGCAGGCCTTCGGTCATTCTCATCGACTGACGACACTCCTATAACTAGGGAAAATCCTGTTGACCGTCAATAGGAGTGTGGGGATATTGTTACATCAGGCGGGGGTTTGCATACAAGTCTCCGTCGGTTTCTCGTCCCGTGTCGCCAGTCAGGAGGGCGCGGGGACGAGATATGTGACTATTTCCGCAGATCTTGATGAAAACCCCAGCATTCAAGCCAATCCGGCTGATAAAGCCTTTGCCTGAGTGTTTTTTTTTGAATAGAGTGGCCCGGTGCTAAATGCCCGATCATAAAGGAAATGTTATGAACAAAGCTCAACTTGTCGATGCAATTGCCGCCAAAGCAGACCTGAGCAAAGCTCAGGCCAAAGTCGCTCTGGAAGAGATCATCAATGGTATTACCCAGAGCCTGAAAGAGGGCGATGCCGTTCAGTTGGTGGGTTTTGGTACCTTCAAGGTCAACCATCGCGCGGGCCGCACCGGTCGCAACCCGCAGACTGGCAAAGAGATCCAGATTGCAGCCGCCAATGTGCCGTCCTTTGTGGCAGGCAAGGCGCTGAAAGACGCCGTCAAGTAATCGCGTAAAGTAATCAAATGAAACCCGGCTCCTGCCGGGTTTTTTCTTGCCATCTTCGTTAAAATTTGTTTCAGATACACTCAGGATATGGCATGCGCTGTAGTGAGGTGGATATGGAACAGAAGAATGCCATCCGGCAGGTGGCCGTGCCCTGGGCACCCTCCCGCCAACTTCCCCCCGGCCTGGTTGTAGCCGAACTGCATCAGGATATCTGGAGTGACAATCTGACGATCGTGTTGGGCCGCGCCCGCAGCATAGATCTGCCGCCGCAGCCGCTGTGCCGGGTCAGTTTCCGCCATATCTTCGCCGTGAGGGTGATGGAGGATTGCGATCTGGCGGAAGGGCGGGACAGCCACGTCATCGAGGAGCAGATCCAGCTGATCACGCCGTCCCGTTTCGCCAGCTGGTTCCATCAGGAGTCAGATGGCCTGCACCTGGACGAGGACTTGCAGCACTATCGCATCTCGACCTGGGATTATTGCGCCGACGTGCTGACCTCCTCCCCTCCGGAATTGCAGTTTGTGGCGCTGGAAGAGTGAACGGGCGCCATCATCCAGATAAAAAAGCCGGAACATCGCTGTTCCGGCTTTTTCTTGCCTGAGTGGCTGGCGGGATCAGCCGAGCAACTGCTCCCTGTGCAGGCCAAGCACGATCAGCAGCCCGATGAAATAGAAGACGCTGAGCTTGATGCCGAGGATGGCGAGCAGGCCGGCGCAGAGGCGTACCAGCGCCTTGTGCAGCCAGGAACCGGTGAAGCGATACATGGTTACTCCACCGACTCGGCGCTGACGAATTCCGGCACCTTGGCCATGGCGTCCAGCACCACCTGGATGCCTGCACCCGGTTTGCAGGCATTCTCGCTCAGGTGACGACGCCAGGCACGGGCTCCCTGCATGTTCTGGAACAGACCCAGCATGTGGCGGGTCATGTGGGAGAGGTAGTTGCCCTTGGCCAGCTCCTGCTCCATGTAGGGCAGCATCATGCGCACCACCTCGTGGCGGCTCGGCACCTCACCACCCAGACCGAATACCCGGTTGTCGACCTCGGCCAGGAGGTAGGGGTTCTGGTACGCCTCGCGCCCCATCATGACCCCGTCCACCTGCTGCAGATGTTCTAGGGTCTGCTCGAGAGAATTGACCCCGCCGTTGAGGGCGATGGTCAGCTCGGGATAGTCCTGCTTGACCTGATAGACGCGCGGGTAGTCGAGCGGCGGGATCTCGCGGTTCTCTTTCGGACTCAGGCCGCTCAGCCAGGCCTTGCGGGCGTGAACGATAAAGGTCTCGCAGCCGGCATCGCGCACCTGCTCAATGAAGGCCTGCAAGAATTCGTAGGAGTCCTGCTCGTCGATGCCGATACGGGTCTTGACCGTCACCGGAATGTTCACCACGTCGCGCATCGCCTTGACGCAATCGGCCACCAGGGCGGGCTCCCCCATCAGACAGGCGCCGAAGCGGCCATTCTGGACGCGATCCGACGGGCAACCCACGTTGAGGTTGATCTCGTCATAGCCACGCTCTTCGGCCAGCTTCGCACAGCGGGCCAGATCCGCCGGGTTGCTGCCCCCGAGCTGCAGGGCGAGCGGGTGTTCCTGCTCGCTGTAGCCCAGATAATCTCCCTTGCCGTGGATGATGGCGCCGGTGGTCACCATCTCGGTATAGAGCAGGGTCTGGCGGGTCATCAGACGGTGGAAATAACGGCAATGCCGATCGGTCCAGTCCAGCATGGGGGCGATGGAGAAGCGCTGCGCCTGCATAAAAATCATCCGGGTTGGCAAAAGAAGGGGCCGGATTCTACCACAACGTGAGACAGCCTCAGAAAATGAATTTTGTCGCCGCGCCAGCGAGGCCCTGTGATAGTATCCGGCTAATTGACAGGGTATCTGCGTGATCATGAATCAAGACCTACTTCTACAACGAGCGGAACGTCTCTGCGACCAGCGGGGGATCCGTTTCACCCCGACCCGGCGCCAGGTGTTCCGGCTGCTTGCCACCCATGGCAATGCCATCAGCGCCTATGACCTGCTGGCCCAGTTGCAGCAGACCGAGGCCCATGCCAAGCCCCCCACCGTCTACCGGGCACTCGACTTCCTGCTCGAGCAGGGATTCGCTCACAAGGTGGAGTCGCTCAACGCCTTCATCTTCTGCTGTCACTTTGACCATGCCCATCCCATGCAACTGCTGATCTGCGATCGTTGCAAAGAGGTGGTGGAGCTGCATGATCCTGCCATCGACAGCGCCTTTTCCGAGCAGGCTCATCTGCATGGTTTTACTATTACCAACAAGACCATAGAGGCTCATGGCCAATGTGCTCGTTGCTCCGACACCGTAGGAAGTGAAGATGAAGGCTGATTTCGTAAACCCGTTCCTGCTCTCTTTGCTCAACGTGCTCTCCACCATGGCACAGATGGAACTCAAACCCGGTGCTCCCAAGCGCAAGACGGATGAGCTGGCGCGGGGGGATGTCTCCGGCCTCATCGGCATGGTGGGTCCACAGACCCGGGGGTCGCTCTCCATCAGCTTCGAGAAGGGGCTGGCGCTGGAGATCATGCGCCGCATGCTGGGGGAGGCGCCGGCCACCATCAATGAAGAGGTGACCGACATGGTGGGCGAGATCACCAACATGGTGACCGGTGGCGCCAAGCGCATGCTGGGGGAGAAGGGCTATGAGTTCGACATGGCGACTCCCATCATCGTCTCCGGCCCCAACCACACCATCACCCACAGGGCCGATGGTGCCAAGATCATGATGCCGTTCGATTCCGAGTATGGCCGCGCCACCATAGAGATCTGCTTCGAGTAACCGCCATGTGGAAGATGCTGAAATGGAGTGTTATCGGGGGGGTAGTGCTGCTTATCCTGTCGGATATCGAGATCAGCACCTCCCTCTACAAGTACGAAGACAACAGCGTGCAGATCAACTTCCCGCGCTGGCAGGGCGAGCAGCCCTGGGGCACCCTGCGCTGGCATGCCGGTCAGGTCGAGAGCCACTGGTACGGCCTGGCAGGCAAACCCAAGCCGGCATCCGTGCTCTGAACACGAAACCACCTTGCAATGCACTCGTTGCACAAATGAAAGAGGCCAGCAAATGCTGGCCTCTTCTTTTATGTTGTTGGGGTGACGATCAGGCGGCTTCGGCAGCCAGCTTGTCACCACCACGTACCATGGTGCCCAGGCCGCAGGCCAGCAGGGTGGGCAGCAACCAGGCCAGGCCCTTGTCGAACAGCGGCAGGAAGGCGAACGCATCCATCTTCATGCCGGCCGCACCCAGACCGTCCAGGCAGCCGAACAGGAAGGCAACCAGCAGGACGGAGCGGAATACCAGACGAGGACGTCCGAAGTAGCTCTTCAGGAAGGTAACCAGCACCAGCGCCACGGCAACCGGATAGATGGCGACCAGCACCGGGATGGAGAGACTGATGAGCTGGCTCAGACCGACGTTGGCCACCACGGCACAGACGGCCCCCAGCAGTACGACCAGCTTCTGGTAGCTCATACCGGTGAGATTGTGGAAGAAGTCGGAGCAGGCGGAGATCAGGCCCACGGCCGTGGTGAAACAGGCCAGAGTGATGATGGCCGCCAGAATGAACTGACCCGGCTGGCCGAACAGGCTCAGGACATAGGCGTTGACGATGGCGCCGCCATTGCTGATGTCGGTGGCGACCCCGCCGGCGGTGTTACCCAGCTGGAACAGGGAGACATAGACCACGGACAGGCCGATGGCGGAGATGATGCCCGCGATGGCCAGGTACTTGAACTGGCTCTGGTAGTCGTGGATGCCTTTCTTGCGCAGCAGATCGACGATCAGGGCGCCAAACATCAGGGACGCCAGGGTGTCCATGGTGTTGTAGCCTTCCAGGATCCCTTTCACCAGGGGGCTGTGCTGATAGTCGCCTGACGCGGCGGGCATGGAGCCCTGGGGTGCGAC
This sequence comes from Aeromonas media, assembly GCF_000819985.1. Lineage (GTDB taxonomy): Bacteria > Pseudomonadota > Gammaproteobacteria > Enterobacterales > Aeromonadaceae > Aeromonas > Aeromonas media. The sequence goes on from NZ_CDBZ01000154.1 coordinate 23,539, forward strand.
GAAGACGCCGATGGCCAGGGTCAGCAGCAGCAGCATCAGTACTGGGGTCAGGTATTTGCCGATGGCATCCATCAGCTTGCCCTGATTGAGGGAGACCAGAATGGCCACGCCGAAGAAGACCACGGTGTAGGCGGCCAGTCCGGATTGACCCATGTCACCGAGGAAGGGCTTGAGACCCATCTCGTAGGCTACCAGGCCGGTACGGGGGGCGGCAAAGGCCGGGCCTATAATGATGTAGATGGCGACGGCCAGCGCGGTGGCGATGCCGGTGGGCAGCAACTTGGTCATGCCGGCCCAGCCATTGCCGGCCTTGGCGACGGCGAGAATGGTGATGAGGGGCAGGCCCACGGCAGTCACCAGGAAGCCGAGCATGGCCAGGGAGAGGTGTTCACCTGCCATGTAACCGGCCAGGGGCGGGAAGATGATGTTGCCTGCGCCCAGATAGAAGGCGAAGGTCATGAAGCCCAATCCGAGTACATCGGACAATGTGAGTGATTTCGTCAAGTTCAACCTCGTCTGTCTTGTAAACTATTGCTTGTTATAGTTTTTTATTGGTCAGTGACCGGCGTTGTTCAGGGGTAAAAAAAAGGAGCCCCGCTGCTTTTTTCATCGCCACCAGTGGTTTGAGCTGGTCTTGAGCGGGCGCTCGTTTGATGGTCAGCATAATGATGTGAAAAAATAGTTCAAGGCGAAATTTACATCTTCAAATAGAAGGGGTGGGTTAGTTGGATGTATCTGTCGGAATAGCCTCCAGCAGTAGAATGGATCACAATTTCACCCTGCTCACACCTGCTTAATCCTCTGCCAAGTAGCAATAAAACGCGATTTGCCTCTTTCCCCTCCCTGGTGATAACAGCTGTATAACAAAGGCTGTACAGATCATAATCTGCCGAGATGCATAAAATTTCATCTGCCATGGCGGTCGGCAGCACCAGTGCCAGCCGTCCATCCTGACTCAGCAGGCGACGGCTTGCCGCCAGCAGCGCATGGGGACCGAGCGCACCCGTGTGACGGGCGAGCGCCCTGGCCGGATCGCTAAATACCTGACCTGCCAAGAAATACGGGGGGTTGGAGACGATGAGATCGTAAGGAACAGCCTGATAGTCCTGAATGGCATTCTCGATAATGGTGACCCGGGAGGCCCAGGGGGAGGCCGCCACGTTATCCCTGGCCTGCTCCGCTGCATCCTTATCCAGCTCCACCCCGTCGATCCGGCAGTCGTTCGTGCTGCGCTGGGCCAGCATCAGGGCGATGAGGCCGCTGCCGGTACCGATATCCAGTACTCGACGCGCATCGGCGACAGGAGCCCAGGCTCCCAGCAGGATGCCGTCAGTGCCCACCTTCATGGCACAGCGGTCATGGTCGATATGAAATTGTTTGAAGGTAAAACCGCTGCTACGCCCCATCTGACCCTCGTTGCTCGTCCGCCATAGCGAAAATGGTCGGCGATTATAGCGGCTAAGCCACAGTCGCCATAGGAGCTGGCGGCATAATCGCCTATAATCTGCCGTTTCCTTAATGACCGAGTATTGCCATGAGCCAGTCCTTTGATGATTTCGACCTGAATCCAGCCCTCAACCGGGCCTTGGCCGAGATGGGTTTCACCCGCCCCACTACCATCCAGCAGATGGTGCTGGAGCCAGCCCTGGACGGCCGCGATATTCTGGCATCCGCGCCGACCGGTACCGGCAAGACCGCCGCCTTCCTGCTGCCAGCCATGCAGCATCTGCTGGACTTCCCGCGCCGCAAGCCGGGCCCGTGCCGCATGCTGATCCTCACCCCGACCCGCGAGCTGGCACTTCAGGTCAGTGCCCATGCCAGGGCGCTGGCGGTACATACCCATCTCAGTATCGAGACCATCATCGGTGGCGTCAGCCATGAAGAGCAGCTGCCGGCCCTGACCAAGACCACCGACATCGTGGTGGCCACTCCGGGTCGCTTGCTCGAGTACATCGAGAAGGAAGAGTTCGAGAGCCACGACATCGAGGTGTTGGTGCTGGATGAAGCGGACCGCATGCTGGACATGGGCTTCATCAAGGATGTGAACCGCATCGTGGAAGAGGCGCGTTACCGCAAGCACACCATGCTGTTCTCCGCCACCCTGGAAGGAGCCGGCCTGACCAAGTTTGCCAACGAGATCCTCAACGATCCGGTCGAGCTGCACGCCGAGCCGCCCCGCAGCGAGCGTCGTCCCATCACCCAGTGGGTGCACCTGGCCGATGACGCGGCCCACAAGCTGGCGCTGCTGATCCATATTCTGAAGGATCCGCAGACCCAGAAGGCCATTGTCTTCGTCAAGACCCGCGAGCGGCTGGCGGAGCTCTCCGGCCAGTTGCAGGCGGCCGGTGTTTCCTGTGCCTGGATCCGTGGTGAAATGGAGCAGAGCAAGCGCATCGAGTCGATCCGCAAGTTCCACGAAGGTGAAGTGCCCTTCCTCATTGCCACCGACGTGGCCGCCCGGGGTATCGACTTGCCCAACGTCAGCCACGTCATCAACTACGACATGCCCTACGGCACCGATGTCTATGTTCATCGCATCGGCCGTACCGGCCGTGCCGGCAACCGTGGCTGCGCCATCAGCCTGGTGGAAGCCCACGACATGGCCATGGTGGCCAAGATCGAGCGCTACACCGAGGAGCGGCTCAAGCGTCGGGTGATCGAGGAGCTGCGCCCGAGGCACAAGGAGGCGCGAGTGCCGGTGAAGAAGAAGAAACCGAAGGATGGCAAGAAAAAGAGCACCAAGAAGAAAAAGAAGTAATGCCCCATTGACGTTGAAACGGCCATCCTCGGATGGCCGTTTTGCTGCCGGTCTTCCGGGCCCGTGTGGTGAGAAGCGCGCAGAAAAAAGCCGACGCATTAACGTCGGCCAACAAAAAGTGCTTACAACAGAGGATTCATAGGTTCAGACCCGTGGATCCCGAACTTGGTTCCCTCCATCTGTAATTAATTTTCAGCGCGCTTGAACATCAGGGTGCGATCGTCGGACTCTTGTGGCACGAAATAGTAGCCAGCCTCATTGAACCCGGTCAATTGGGTTACCTCGGTCAGTCGGTGCTTGATGATGTGGCGGGCCATCATGCCGCGGGCCTTCTTGGCGTAGAAGCTGATGATCTTGAACTGACCGTTCTTCTCGTCCTTGAACACGGGGGTCACGATGCGGCCCTTCAGGGCCTTCGGGCGAACCGACTTGAAGTATTCGTCAGACGCCAGATTGATCAGCATCTCGCTGCCCTGTGCAGCCAGCACCTTGTTCAGGTGCTCGGTGATGATGTCACCCCAGAACTGATAGAGATCCTTGCCGCGCTCGTTGTCGAGGCGGATCCCCATCTCCAGCCGGTAGGGCATCATCAGATCCAGCGGTCGCAGCACGCCGTAGAGGCCGGACAGCATGCGCAGGTGCGCCTGGGCAAAGTCGAGATCCGCCTCGCTGAAATCCTCCACGGCGAGGCCGGTGTAGACATCACCCTTGAAGGCCAGCAGGGCCTGGCGGGCATTGTTAGGGGTGAAATCCGGCTGCCATTCGGCAAAGCGGGCGGCGTTGAGTCCCGCCAGTTTGTCGCTGATCTTCATCAGGCTGGCGATCTGATCCGGGGCCAGTTGCCTGGCCCGATGGATCAGTAGGGCGGAGTGATCCAGCAGCTCGGGCAGGGTGAAACGGGAGGTCACCAGCGGCGACTCGTAATCCAGCGTCTTGGCCGGGGAAACCACAATTAGCATAACTGTCCTTTACTAGCGGTGACGCACGTCCCTCATTCATCCAGGGTCACGTTGTCGAGTGTGCCTGCACCCAGCTGCTCGCGACCCGACAGCTTGATCAGCAGTCGCAGGTCGTTGGCGGAGTCGGCATGGGCAAGGGCCTCACTGTAGCCAATTTGGCCGGCGCAGAACAGGGTGAACAGCGCCTGATCGAAGGTCTGCATGCCGAGCTCGCCGGATTTGGTCATCACCTCCTTGAGCCTGTGCATCTCGCCCTTGCGGATGATGTCGGTGATGAGCGGGGTGTTGAGCAGGATCTCGAAGGCGGCGATCCGGCGGCTGCCATTCACGCTGGGGAGCAGTTGCTGCGCCACGATGGCGCGCAGGTTGAAGGAGAGATCGAACAGGAACTGGCGGTGTTTCGCCTCCGGCACCAGATGGAGGATGCGATCCAGCGCCTGGTTGGCGTTGTTGGCGTGCAGGGTGGCGAGGCAGAGGTGGCCCGTTTCGGCAAACTGGATGGCCAGTTCCATGGTTTCCTGGGTACGGATCTCACCGATCAGGATGACATCCGGTGCCTGGCGCATGGAATTCTTGAGGGCCACGTCGAAGGAGTCGGTGTCTATGCCGACCTCCCGCTGGGTCACCAGGCAACGCCCATGCTGGTGGACGAACTCCACCGGATCCTCCACCGTCAGTATGTGGCCGTCGCCGTGCTGGTTGCGATAACCGATCATGGCCGCCTGGGTGGTGGACTTGCCAGCCCCCGTGGCACCGACGAACAGCACCAGCCCGCGTTTGGCCATGGCCACATCCTGCAGGATGGGGGGCAGTACCAACTCCTCGAAGGTGGGAATACGGGTCTCGATACGACGCAGCACCATGCCCGGCATATCCTGCTGCCAGAAGGCGCTGACCCGGAATCGGCCAAGTCCTTCACGGTGGATGGCGTAGTTTGCCTCCCGGCTATGCAGGTATCGCTCGAAGTGCGTCTCGTCCAGGCTATCCCTGACCAGGGCCAGCGCCGCCTGCCTGTCCAGCGGCCCCCCCTCGAGCGGTACCAGGCGTCCATTGACCTTGAGGGTGGGGGGGGCATCGACCGTGATGAAGAGATCCGATCCCTTTTGTTCAACCAGTGCAGCGAGCAGAACATCCATGTTCATAGTGTCTCCTTGGGTATGAAAGCATCTTAAATGCTGTTGGGATCGGCCGCCTTGGCCCTGGCATCGAGGGCGGCAACCACGCCCCGGTTGACGAGCTGCTTGAGGCTCTGATCCATGGTCTGCATGCCGTGGGTCATCCCGGTCTGGATGACGGAGTAGAGCTGGGCGACCTTGTCTTCCCGGATGAGGTTTCGCACCGCCGGGATCCCCAGCATGATCTCGTGGGCTGCCACCCGACCACCGCCGATCCGCTTGAGCAGGGTCTGGGAGATGACCGCCCGCAGGGACTCGGAGAGCATGGATCTCACCATGTCCTTCTCCGAGCCGGGGAAGACGTCGATGATCCGGTCTATGGTCTTAGCCGCCGACGAGGTGTGCAGGGTACCGAACACCAGATGACCGGTCTCTGCCGCCGTCATGGCGAGGCGGATGGTCTCGAGGTCGCGCATTTCCCCCACCAGTATGATGTCCGGGTCCTCACGCAGGGCCGAGCGGAGGGCGTTGGCGAAACTCTTGGTATCGCGGTGCACCTCGCGCTGGTTGACCAGGCAGCGCTTGTTCTCGTGCACGAACTCGATGGGATCCTCGATGGTGAGGATGTGGTGGTGGAAGTTGTCATTGATGTAATTGACCATGGCCGCAAGCGTGGTGGACTTGCCCGAACCTGTCGGGCCCGTGACCAGCACCAGGCCGCGCGGAAACTCGGCTATCTTGCGGAACATCTCGGGAGCTTCCAGATCCTCCAGGGTCAGAACGGTACTGGGTATGGTGCGAAACACGGCGCCAGAGCCCCGCGCCTGTTGAAAGGCGTTGACCCGAAAACGCGCCATGCCGGGTACCTCGAAGGAGAAGTCCACCTCGAAATTCTCCTCCAGCTCCTTGCGCTGATAGTCGTTCATGATGTCGTAGATCAGGGCGTGCACTTCACGGTGATCCAGGGCGGGTAAATTGATCTTGCGAACCTCTCCATCAACCCTGATCATCGGGGGAACCCCGGCTGAGAGGTGTAGATCCGAGGCCTTATGCTTTACACTGAAAGCCAATAACTCTGTGATATCCATAGATTTGTTATTCTCCCATCACAAGATCACGAACGAAATATGAGCCAGATTGCCCAGCACCTGCTTCAGGTAAAGGAACGTATTGTACAGGCCGCCAGGCGAGTTGGCCGTGGCGCCGATCATATCCAGCTGCTTGCGGTCAGCAAGACCAAGCCGCTTGAAGACATCCAGGCCGCCTATGCCGCCGGTCAGCGCCGCTTTGGCGAATCCTATGCCCAGGAGGCCGCCCTCAAGATTGATGCCCTGCGTGAGCAGGCTGCCTGCCAAGACATAGAGTGGCACTTTATCGGCCCGCTGCAATCGAACAAATCCAGGTTGGTGGCGGAGCGATTCGATTGGGTGCAAAGCGTCGATCGTGACAAACTTATCGAGCGCCTCAACAACCAGCGTCCAGCCGGGTTGTCACCGCTAAATGTCTGTCTGCAAATCAATATTAGCGGAGAGAGCAGCAAATCCGGTACGTCGGAGCAAGAGATTTTCCGGTTGGCCGCCCTGGTTGCCCAGAGCGAGCGACTGGTGCTGCGTGGCCTGATGGCCATCCCGGAGCACACCAGCGACGAGGCGGTTCTGGCTGTGCAGATGCGGCGCATGCAGGCTCTGTTCACCGAGCTTGCGCAACAATACCCGAGCGTCGACACCCTTTCGATGGGCATGACCGAGGATCTCGAGGCCGCCGTCGCCCATGGCAGCACCATGGTCCGGGTCGGCACCGCCATCTTCGGTGCCCGTGATTACTCATGAACAGAAGCATGCGGTGTAGCCTGTCCTCGCCTTCGTCGGCCCGGCACACCGCCGCATTGGAAGCCATTAACAGGAGTGTGTGATGCAACATAGAATTCTCGCCTTTATTGGGGCGGGCACGCAGGGCTCCGCAGTCATTTCATCAGCAGGAGTGCAAGATGCAGCATAAGAGAACCCTCGCCTTCATCGGGGCGGGCAACATGAGCCGCAGCATCATTGCCGGCCTGATCCAGGCCGGTTATCCGGCCGGGCGGATCATCGCTGCCAACCCCAGTCGGCCCAAGCTGGACGAACTGGCTGATCAGTTCGGCATTCGCATCACCCAGAACAACGCCGAGGCGGCCCGTGAGGCCGACGTCATCGTGCTGGCGGTCAAACCCCAGCTGATGGCGGCCATGCTGGAGGCGCTGGTGGCCGAGCTGGGGTCGCTGGCGGGCAAGCTGCTCATCTCCATTGCCGCCGGTATCAAGGTCGAGCGGTTGCAGGAGATGGCGGGGGGGCACTCCCGCATCATCCGCACCATGCCCAATACCCCCTCCCTGCTGGGCTTGGGAATGACCGGGCTCTATGCTCCGACCGGCATAGAACAGGCGGATCGCGACTTCGCCGAACAGATGATGCAGGCCGTCGGCAAGACCCTCTGGGTCGCGCAGGAGAGCGGCATCAACGGCGTCATCGCGGCGGCTGGCAGCGCCCCTGCCTACTTCTTCCTGTTCATGCAGGGGATTGCCGAGGAGGCGGAGGCCATGGGTTTCACTCCCGAGCAGGCCCGTCTGCTGGTGCAGCAGACCGCCCTTGGCGCCGCCGCCATGGTGGAGCAGAACCCCGAGCTCTCCCTGCAGGCCCTGCGCGAGCAGGTTACCAGCAAGGGCGGCACCACGGCCGAGGCCGTCAAGACATTCCAGGAGCAGGGGCTGAAGCCGCTGACCTCACGCGCCATGCAGGCGGCCGTCACTCGGGCCGGCGAGATGGAAACCCTTTTCTGAACCTTTTGTAGCAAGGAGCCCGGATGAACACGGCTTACTTTTTGATTAATACGATTTTTGATCTCTACCTCATGGTGGTGCTGCTGCGAGTCTGGTTGCAGTGGGCCCGCGCCGATTTCTACAACCCCATGAGCCAGATGGTGGTCAAGGTGACCAACCCCCTGGTGATCCCGCTGCGCCGCATCATCCCCGGCTTCGGCGGGCTGGACATGGCCTCTGTGCTGCTGGCACTCATCATCGCCTTCGCCAAGCTGGCGCTGCTCAAGAGCATGAACGTGCTGCTGACCGACTGGTTGACCCTCAGCCTGTTTGCGGTGCTCACCATACTGAAGAAGACGGGCTCCATGATCTTCTGGGTGCTGCTGATCCGTGCCATCCTGAGCTGGGTCAGCCAGGGCCGCAACCCCATCGAATACGTGATGCATCAGCTGACCGAGCCCTTCCTGGCACCCATCCGCCGCATACTGCCGGCGCTGGGTGGCCTGGATCTCTCGGTGCTGGTCGCCTTCATCGCGCTGCAGGCCATAAACTATCTGTTGGGGGATCTGTTCGGTCAGCTGTGGTGGATGATCTGATGCCAGCCGTCCTGCTGGAAGGGGACGCGCTGGTGTTGCACCTGATGATCCAGCCCAAGGCGAGCCGGGATCAGATCGTCGGCTTGCACGGGGACGAACTGAAAGTGGCCATCACGGCGCCGCCGGTGGATGGCCAGGCGAACAGCCATCTGATCAAGTATCTGGCCAAACAGTGCAAGGTGGCCAAGGGGCAGGTCCGCATCGTGCGGGGGGAGCTGGGACGGCACAAGACGGTCGCCATCGAGGCACCAAGACAGATCCCCGCCGAGATCGCCGCCCTGCTGGAGAGTGGAACACGAGAAGGATGACATCATGAAAACAGTCTGGATGAGCTGCCTGCTGGCACTCTTGATGACACTGCCACTGCGGGCCGAGCAGATGAAGGAGCTGGGCCCCTGGCAGGTTCACTACAGCGCCTTCAACTCCAGCTTCCTCACCCCTGAGGTGGCAAAGGCCTATGGCCTGGAGCGCAGCCGCTACAACGGCATCGTCAACATTGCGGTGCAGAACAAGCAAGGGGTGGCTCAGGCGGTGGGCATCAGCGGCGAGGCCAAGAACCTCACCGGCACCATACGCACCCTGAGCTTCCAGGAGGTGAAGGAGGGGGACTCCATTTACTACCTGGCGGTGCTGCCCTACCGGAACGAGGACACCTACCAGTTCACCCTGAAGATCATGGGGGAGGGGCAGCAGCAGACGCTGACCTTCCAGCAGACCTTCTACGTCGACTAGCTGTCCGGATGCGATGAAAATGCCCCGAACCCACAGGTTCGGGGCATTTTTTTATCCGGTGAGAGCCTGCCTCCGTATTTAGCTGCTGGCCAGCGGGTAGGTGAACAGGGCCAGGTGGGCGAAGTTGAACAGGAAGTGCAGCAGTATGGCGACGCTCAGCCGTCCGCTCAGCAGGAAGGCCAGGCCATAGCAGGCCCCCGCCAGGGCGGCAAGCAGCACCAGCAGCGGGCCGCCGGCCAGGTGCGCGGCCCCGAACAGCAGGCTGGCGACCAGGAGAGCGAGCCAGGGCTTGCTTCGGCTCGCCACCCCTTGCTGGATAAAGCCGCGAAACAGCGCCTCTTCCGCCACGCAGGTGAACAGCAGGTTGTTGAAGGCGAACAGCCACCACCAGTGGGGCAGCCCCACTTCGGGCTTGAGGGCTCCCAGTTGCCAGGCGGTGATCAGCAGGGCCGCCAGCGGCAGCATGAGCAGGGCCAGCGGTCGCCAGCGCATCGCGCCGCCCGGGCCGAGCAGGGCGGGCCAGGCCAGCAGCAGACCGAAGAAGATGAGCGGCTTGTCCAGATTCAGGTAGAGGGTGAAGGGGACGCTGGCGGGGCCGGCCTGCACCCGATCCAGCACCTTGAGGTTGGCAAAGCCCGGCACCAGGTGCAGCGTCAGTGCCAGGGCCCACAGCAGCACCAGGGTCAGCGCGACGCCACGCCAGGGCTGGGGCAGGGTGGGCGTGCGCCAGGCCAGCAACAGGCCGGCGAGGCTGACCAGCGCGGCGACGGGGCCGAGTCGCTCCAGCCAGAGCGCGGTCAGCAGGGCAATCCCCAGCAGGATCAGGCCGCTGCGCTGCTGGCGGGCCAGGCCGAGCAGCACGGCCAGCCCAAGAGCGAGCCAGATGAGGGTGTCAGGGAGTGGTAACATTGAGTCTCCTTGTGGGTTGCAAGGGGCGCACCTTAACGAGCCTTCGCCTCTCGCACAAGGCGCAATGGACTGGTCGGAGTCCTGGCGTGCTCCTTCTTGCCGCCGGTGCTGACCAAAGCGGACAATAAAAAAGCCGGAGCAGAGGCTCCGGCTTTGGGGATAGAGGGTGGCGCTGATTAGCGACCGGATTCGGCAATCACGCGGGCTATGATGTCGGCGCGCTTGGTGGCTTCCAGCTCGCCCAGGGCGATGAGGCCGGCCTTGAAGATCACGTTCTTCGGCAGGCTGACATCGTCCAGGGTGGTGATGGCTTCCACGTGCAGGCCGTTCAGGCGGCTGGCATCGCGCGGGCTCAGGTTGACCTGGGTATTCATCACCTGCTTGCCCTTCTTCTTGGCAGGCACGGCGGCTTTCTGGCTGGATTCCTGTTCTTCGTCTTCCGGCAGTTCATCATCAAAATCGTAAATGGACATAGTCAATCCTGTTGGGTTGCAAGGGGCATGCTCGCCCGAAATTGGGGGTATTCAGCCCATATCCTCGTTGCGGATAAAGGCGCGCCAGGAGCCGAGCACCTGGGCAAAGTCTTCCAGTCCGCACATGGCCAGCTGCTCATCATCGTAGTAGGCGAGATCGTCGAGATCCTCATCCAGCTCGATATTGAGGACGTTGGCTTTCACCTCTGCCTCCTCAGGGGTGAGCAGCAGTGAATAGTCACCGCCATGACGCTGGTACTCAGTGCGGGTTCGATTGGATAGCTGGTCAATGATGGAGAAGAGCTCGTCGAGCGTCTCCTCATCCTTGCCAACTTCATCGATCAGCCACTGACCGATGGCCTCGTGGCCCATGGAGAACCGGGCGCGATAGCCACCGAACGGGTCGCGGCGAAATTCATAATCCATAGCGGAGTCCCTATCGGAAGGGTGGAGCCACCACAATAGGGAGCGGCATGACGCCGGATCCATGATCCATGGTGGGGCACAGATAGCGTAAAGTGGCCTATTCTAGCGATCCCCCCCGCGCTTGTCTTGATGATGTGGGATCTTTAACGGGTCTGTCCCCTGAACCAGGCCACCCGGGGGCCCTGTCAACGAATGGTATGGAGAGGCAATGCAGCTCAATGACACCCTTGCTCGTCAGATAGTGAGCCGGGCCATGAAGATACTGTCGTTCTCGGTCAACGTGATGGACGAGCGGGGCCTCATCATCGCCTCCGGCAACCCGGAGCGGCTCCATCAGCGTCACGAGGGGGCCGTGCTGGCACTGACCGAGAACCGGGTGGTGGAGATCAGCGATGCCACTGCCCGGCAGCTCAAGGGGGTGAGGCCCGGCATCAACCTGCCCATCGCCTATCAGGGGGAGTTGCTCGGGGTCATCGGCATCTCTGGGGATCCGGAGGAAGTGCGTGCTTACGCTGAACTGGTGCGGATGACCGCCGAGCTCATCCTGGAGCAGGCGGCGCTCACCGAGCAGTTGCAGTGGGACAAACGCCACAAGGAGGAACTGGTGCTGCAGCTCATCCGCGGCGAGGGGCGGGCCGATCAGCTGCAGCAGGCGGCCCGCTTCCTCGATCTCGATCTGGCGCAGCCTCGCGTCGTCGCCGTGCTGGCACTGGAGGAAGCGGAGCCCGCCCGCCTGCGGGAACTGGTGCACCTCTTGGAAAACCCGGAGCGGGACAACCTGGTGGCCATCAACGGTCTGGACGAGATAGTGGTGCTCAAGCCGGCGCAGCTCTGTGACGGCGTCTGGCAATCGGCGCAGGAGCGCAGCCGCATCAAGCAGTTGCTGGCCCGCATTCCTCATTTCAAGGTACGCATAGGGGTGGGTGATTACTTCGCCGGGACGGGCGGATTGGCGCGCTCCTACCAGACCGCCCGTGACACCCTGCGCCGTGGCATGAGCCAGGCGCCGCGCAAGCAGGTCTACTTCTTCGAGGATTACCGCCTGCCTGTGCTGCTCGGCAGCCTGGCGGACTCCTGGCAGGCGGATCAGCTGCGGGCCCCGCTGCAAAAGCTGGCAAAGGAGGATGCAAAAGGAACGCTGCAAAAAACGCTGCGCCAATATTTCTTGCAGGATTGTGATCTGCATCCCTGTGCTGAAGCGCTCTTCATCCACCCCAATACCCTGCGTTACCGGCTGACCCGGATAGAGCAGATAACAGGCTTAAATTTCAACAAGTTAGATGACAAGTTCCTGCTCTATCTCGGGCTCAATCTCGACGGCTGACTTGTTCATATGAACAAAAATAAAGGCTGTTGAAACGCAAGCTTTGGCTTTTAAGCCAAAGCATTCCGGGTTGGGATCACCATAATGGCCACCACTCACTCATTTGAAAGGTGCCCGTCATGATCCCTGTATCCGCGCTCGGTGCTCTCGCTGCGCTCTCCATCGCCATCTTCCTCATTCTGAAGAAGGTGCCGCCTGCCTACGGCATGATAGTCGGTGCCCTGACCGGTGGCCTGATCGGCGGCGCCGACCTGACCCAGACCGTCGCCCTGATGATCGGCGGCGCCCAGGGGATCACCACGGCCGTGATGCGGATCCTGGCGGCCGGTGTGCTGGCAGGTGTCTTGATCGAATCGGGTGCCGCCACCACCATCGCCGAGACCATAGTCCGCAAGCTCGGCGAGACCCGTGCCCTGCTGGCCCTGGCCCTGGCCACCCTGATCCTGACCGCGGTCGGCGTCTTCGTGGACGTGGCCGTCATCACTGTCGCCCCCATAGCGCTGGCCATCGCCCGTCGTGCCGATCTCTCCAAGGCGGCCATCCTGCTGGCCATGATTGGGGGCGGCAAGGCGGGTAACGTCATGTCTCCCAACCCCAACGCCATCGCCGCGTCCGACGCCTTCCACCTGCCCCTCACCTCCGTGATGGCGGCCGGCATCATCCCGGGTCTGTTCGGTCTGGTGATGGCCTACTGGCTCGCCAAGCGCCTCAACAAGCGGGGCAGCAAGGTCGCGGCCGACGAAGTGGTGAACTTTGACGGTGGCAAGCTGCCCGGCTTCTTCGCCGCCATCAGCGCCCCCCTGGTCGCCATACTGCTGCTGGCCCTGCGCCCGGTGGCCGGCATAGTCGTGGATCCGCTCATCGCCCTGCCCCTCGGCGGCCTGGTCGGCGCCCTGATGATGGGCAAGTTCAGCAAGGTGAACCAGTTTGCAGTCTCCGGTCTGGCCCGCATGGCGCCGGTGGCCATCATGCTGCTGGGCACGGGTACCCTGGCGGGCATCATTGCGAACTCGGGTCTGAAGGATGTGCTGATCAGCGGCCTGACCGCCTCCGGTCTGCCTTCCTACCTGCTGGCCCCCATCTCCGGTGCCCTGATGTCGCTGGCGACCGCCTCGACCACCGCAGGCACAGTGGTGGCCTCCAACGTATTCAGCTCCACCCTGATTGAACTGGGCATCAGCAGTCTGGCGGGGGCCGCCATGATCCACGCCGGTGCTACCGTGTTTGACCACATGCCCCACGGCTCCTTCTTCCACGCCACCGGTGGTAGCGTTCACATGGGCGTCGGAGAGCGCCTCAAGCTCATCCCGTACGAAACCGCGGTCGGTCTGACCATTGCGACTGTCTCCACCCTGATGTTTGGCGTGTTTGGCCTCGCCTAAGGAATTGATATGAAAATTGTTATTGCACCCGATTCATTCAAGGAGAGCCTGAGCGCCATGGCGGTGGCCGATGCCATCGAGGCGGGTTTCAAGCAGGTGTTGCCGGATGCCACCTATGTCAAATTGCCCATGGCCGATGGCGGTGAGGGCACTGTGCAGTCCCTGGTGGATGCCACCGGTGGCCGCATCCTGCAGGTTGAAGTGACGGCTCCGCTCGGCAACAAAGTGCAGGGCTTCGTCGGTCTGCTGGGGGATGGCGAGCGGGCCGTCATCGAGATGGCCGCTGCCTCCGGCATTCATCTGGTGGCACCCGAGCAGCGCAATCCGTTGCTCACCTCCAGCGTCGGTACCGGCGAGCTGATCCTGGCGGCGCTGGAGATGGGGGTGAAGCACCTCATTCTCGGCATCGGTGGCAGCGCCACCAACGACGGCGGTGCCGGCATGATCCAGGCGCTCGGTGGCAAGTTGCTCAAAGCGGATGGCTCTGCCATCGAGTTGGGGGGTGCCGGCCTGGCCGAGCTGGCGACCATCGATCTGAGCGGGCTGGATCCGCGCCTGAGCGAGCTGGTCATCGAGGTGGCCTGCGACGTGAACAACCCGTTGTGCGGCCCGAAAGGCGCCTCCGCCGTGTTCGGCCCGCAGAAGGGGGCGACTCCGGAGATGGTGGCCCAGCTCGATGGCAACCTGGCCCGCTACGCCGACTGCATCGAACAGGCCCTCGGCAAGCAGGTGAAGGATATTCCGGGGGCGGGCGCCGCCGGTGGCATGGGCGCCGCCCTGGTCGGCCTGCTCGGGGCCGAGCTCAAGCCCGGCATCCAGATCGTCATCGACGCCTTGAAACTGGCCGATGAAGTGGCCGATGCGGATCTCGTCATCACCGGCGAAGGGCGCATCGACAGCCAGACCATCCACGGCAAGACGCCAATTGGTGTCGCACGCTGCGCCAAGCGGTTCGGCAAACCGGTGATCGGCATCGCCGGCTGCCTCACCGACGATTGCGGCGTGGTCCATGACCATGGCATCGACGCCGTGTTTGCGGTGGTCAACCGGGCCATGTCCCTGTCGGAGGCGATCGCAACCGCCACCACCAACCTGCAGCTCACGGCCCGCAACGTCGCCGCTCTCTATCTGCTGCGTCGTTAATCCTCTTCTGGCCGGTGCCCGTCACCGGCCGCACCCAGCCCCGTGTAGCGGATGTGGTTGCTCGCCTGAGGGCGGACCCTCTGACGCACCTTGCCGATCCCTGGATCGGCTTTTTTATTATCCTGCTGTCTTCTATATGGTTTTTGTATTCTGCCAGGGTCCTTTGCGGCATAGTGATCTCCCCATCCCGTGAGGGGCAACGTGCGAGAAGACGCCCATGATCCTGCTGACCCTGGGGGTAGTGCTATTTACCCTGATCCATCTCTATCCCTGCTTCGCCGCAGCGCACCGTGTCCGGCTGCGCGATCGGTTGGGTGAGAACCGTTACAAGGGACTCTTCTCGCTGCTGGTGTTCGTCGCCATCGGCTGCATCCTCGCCGGCTGGCGCAGCGCCAGCCCCATGCCGCTCTACTTCCCGCCCGCCTGGGGACCCATGCTGGTGATGGCGGCCATGCCGGTCGCGCTGATCCTGCTGTGCGCAGGGCAGGGAACGAACCACCTGCGCCGCTGGCTGGTACATCCCCAACTGCTCGGTACCCTGCTCTGGGCCTGCGCTCATCTGGCGGTCAACAGCGAGGCGCGTTCCCTGGTGCTGTTCGGAGGGATAGGCGCCTGGGCGCTGGTCAGCATCGTCTGGATTTCGGTGCGGGACTGGCGCACCAAGCCCCGGCCGGCGGCCACCTGGCAGGGTTCGGGGATCAGCGTGGGCGCCGGTCTGATGCTGACGGCCCTGCTGGTCTTCTGGGGCCACGGCTGGTTGACCGGGATCCCGCTGCACTGATCGCTGAACCTTGTTCAGGAATCGTGCGTATGATGGAGAAAACCCGAGGAGTCACGTCGATGAAATGGTTCACCCTGCGGTTGTTGATCGGTTCGGGCGCAGCGTCTGCCGCCTGCCCCGACTATTTCAATGTGGAGATGCGGGAACTCAACAACACCCAGCGCCACAACCTCTGCCAGCTGACCGAGGGCAAGGTGGTGCTGGTGGTCAATACCGCCTCTTATTGTGGTTACAGCGGCCAGTTCCGGGATCTGGAGGCGCTCTACCAGAGCTACAAAGAGAAGGGATTGGTGGTGCTCGGCTTCCCCTCCAACGACTTCTGGCAGGAGGCGGGCAACGAAAACAAGACCGCCGAAGTGTGTCGCCGGGATTACGGGGTCACCTTCCCCATGTTCAACCGGGTCTCGGTGCGTGGCGCCGATGCGGTGCCGCTGTTCAAGGGGCTGGCGGTCGCCGCCGATGGGGATGCACCGAACTGGAACTTCCACAAATATCTGGTGGGCCGCGATGGCAAGCTGATTGCAAGCTATGGTGCCAATCAGAATCCGTCGGATGATCCTCTCAAACAGCAGATCATCGAGGCGCTGGGGCGCTGACCCTACCCCCTGGCGGGCGGCTCTGGAATAATGGGGGCCCGCCACTCACTCTGGTTATCCCGTGCTGCAACGTCTTCCCCAAATGGTGATCTTCGATGCCCTGGTCCGCGAGCAGGGCATTTCTGCCGCCGCGCGGCGGCTCGGGGTCTCCAAGTCCCACATCAGCAAGCAGCTGGCTCAGCTTGAGACCGAGCTCGGCGCCCAGCTGGTGCAGCGTACCACCCGCCGCTTCTCCCTCACCGAACTCGGCCAGGAGTATGCCCGCCACTGCCGTGCCCTGGTGGCGGTGGCCCTGGAGGCGGACTCCATGGTGGCGGAGCGGCGCGGCAAGGTGAGCGGTGTGCTGCACCTGGGGGTGGGCCAGTCCTTCGGCCGCTTGCACGTGATCCCTCGGCTCAAGGCATTCCAGGCGCGTTACCCGGATCTGGAGCTGGAAGTCTCCCTGTTCGATCACCGCACCAACCTGGTGGATGAGGGGCTGGATCTCTGGATCACCACCTACGAGGACAAGCCCGAAGCCCTGGTGGGGCAGCGGCTGGCGGACATCGGCTTCGTGCTGGTGGCCTCGCCGGACTATCTGCTGAGCCACGGTACCCCGCTGCACCCCAGGGATCTGGCCAGGCACAACTGCATCACCTACCAGAGCCGGGAGCGGCGCTACCACGAGTGGTCGTTTCGCCAGGGCAAGGAGCGCCAGACGGTGCAGGTGGCAGGCAACTACCGGGTGGATCTGGCGGAGGCGGTGCGGGATGCCGCCCTGGCCGGGCTCGGCATCGCCTATGTAGCCAACTACCTGCTGGACAAGGAGCTGCAATCCGGCCAGCTCATCCCCCTGCTGCCCCAGTGGCGCCCGAACCAGAAGATGGCGGTGCACGCCGTCTACGCCAGACGGGAGCACCTGGATCCCAAGATCCGCCTCTTCATCGATTTCCTCAAGGAGAGCTTCGGCCCCGAACCCTACTGGGCACAGCGGCTGGCCCCCTGGCTGGGAGGCAGATTGTCCGGTGTGGAGGAATAATCGTTTCCATATTGAAACACTGACTTTCGCCTGATACCAAAAACGAGCCAAATCAGCAAGTTGACGCAACCGATATCGTGCAAACGTTTTTGCTAACAGGGCTGTAACTAGGTGGACTTGCAGTGATGGGGGTAGGGGAGCAGAATCCGCGCCCATCTTCAGCCCAAATAGATGGAATCCCTATGATCGCCCTGCTCGGCATCTTGAGTATCCTGGCGCTAGCCGCACTCTGCTCTGATAATCGTCGTCGTATCCCGCTGAGAACAGTGGGGCTCGCCCTCTGTCTGCAAGTCCTCTTCGCCGCTCTGGTGCTCTGGCTGCCTGCGGGTCAGCAGATGCTCAACGGCATCAGCGAGAGCGTCAGCAGCGTGATCGGCTACGGCCAGGAGGGGATTGCCTTCCTGTTCGGGGATCTGGCCAAGTTCAAACTGGGCTTCATCTTCGCGTTCAACGTGCTGCCGGTCATCATCTTCTTCTCCGCGGTGATCGCCATCCTCTACCACATCGGCCTGATGCCGCGGGTCATCGCCCTGCTGGGCGGCGGTCTGCAGAAGCTGCTGGGCACCGGCCGTGCCGAGAGCCTCTCCGCCACCGCCAACATCTTCGTTGGCATGGTGGAGGCCCCCCTGGTGGTCAAGCCCTACCTCTCCAAGATGTCTGACTCCCAGTTCTTTGCGGTGATGAGCTGCGGTCTCGCCTCGGTGGCCGGTGGCACTCTGGTGGGCTATGCCAGCATCGGGGTCGAGCTGAAATATCTGATCGCCGCCGCCTTCATGTCGGCACCTGCCGGTCTGGCCATGGCCAAGATCCTGGTACCGCCCGGTGCCGATGAGGAAGATCATCATGAAGATGTGGTGATCCCGCGCGCCACCAACGTGATCGAAGCGGCGGCCGATGGCGCCATGTCCGGCCTCAACATCGCTGTGGCGGTGGGCGCGACCCTGTTGGCGTTCGTCGGGGTGATCGCCATGCTCAACGGCCTGTTGGGCTGGGCCGGTGATCTGGTGGGGCTGGATCTGAGCTTCCAGATCATCCTGGGCTGGCTGTTCGCCCCCGTCTCCTGGCTGATCGGCGTGCCCTGGGATCAGGCTCAGGCCGCCGGCGCCTTGATCGGCACCAAGATCGTCATCAACGAGTTCGTCGCCTTCATCGCCCTGGTGCAGGATCAGACTCTGAACGAGTCGAGCAAGGCCATCGTCACCTTCGCCCTGTGCGGTTTCGCCAACATCTCCTCCATGGCGATCTTGATTGGCGGCCTGGGGGCCATGGTGCCGGAGCGCAAGTCCTTCATCGCCCGTTACGGCATGCGGGCCATACTGGCGGGGGTGCTGGCAAACCTGATGAGCGCCTCGCTCGCTGGCCTGTTCCTCGCCCTCTGAGTGACCTAGAGGCTCGAGCCTTCAGATCAAAGCCCGCTTCGGCGGGCTTTTTTGTGGCCACTCGGGCAAAAAAAAAGCGCCTCAGAGGAGGCGCGGGGAAAAAGACAGATTGGAAGCGTCACATGGGTGCCACTTGAATGAGGGATGAGCCGTGCCATCCAAGTGTGAGTGCATCATGCCTTTCCCAGTCTGAAGCCCTTCTGAGGCGATTCTTCATACTCTGTTCATTTTGCTAAACGCCCGGTGGCGTCAGCGCGAAGTTGTCGACAGTCTGTTGTTCCAGCGCCAGCAGCCAGTGTTGTGAACGGGATGCCACCGGCTAACCAAGGGTCAGGGAGTCAGCGCGAAGTTGTCGACAGTCTGTTGTTCCAGCGCCAGCAACCAGTGTTGTGAACGGGATGCCGCCGGCTAACCAAGGGTCAGGGAGTCAGCGTGAAGTTGTCGACAGTCTGTTGCTCCAGTGCCAGCAGCCAGCGCTTGATGGGGATGCCGCCGGCGTACCCCGTCAGCGCGCCGCTGCTGCCGATCACCCTGTGGCAGGGCACTATGATGCTCAGGGGGTTGCGGCCGTTGGCGGCCCCGACCGCCCGCACCGCCTTGGGGTTGCCGATGGCCTGGGCTATCTCGAGATAGCTGACGGTCTCGCCGTAGGGGATGTCGCACAGGGCGTGCCACACAGACTGCTGGAAGGGGGTGCCTCTGGCGGCGAGGGGCAGCGTGAAGCGCTGCAGCCGGCCGGCGAAATAGGCCTCGAACTGCTCGAGGTAGGGGGCCAGGGCCATATCGTCCCGTTGCCATTCCGCTGTCGGGGTGACCGGCTGCTCCCCCCGCATGAACTCCACGAAGCGCAGGCCATCCTGGTCGATGGCGACCAGCAGGGGGCCCTGGGCGCTCTCACAAAAACTGTATCTCATGGGTCTCTCTTCCTCGGCCTGAACGGCTCACTCCATCCCGGGCTTGCCGCGGGCCGACTTGATCTCGCCCTTGCGCTTCTTGGCGTCGACCCGCTTGCGCTGGGAGCTGCGGGTCGGCTTGGTGGCATGGCGTGCCTTGGGGCGCCAGGCGGCCTTTTTCAGCAGTTCGGTCAGGCGGCTCATGGCCTCCTTGCGGTTCATGTCCTGGCTGCGGTGGGTCTCGACCCTGATCTGGATGAAGCCGTCGTGGACCCGGCTGTCGCTGAGCTTCTCCAGCCCCTCCTTGTAGAGATCCGGCAGGCTGGGGGAGTCGCGGTAATCGAAGCGCAACCAGACGGCGGAGTCGGTCTTGTTGACGTGCTGACCCCCGGCACCCTGGGCGCGCATGGTCTGAAACTGCAGCTCATGCCAGGGAATGATCACGCTGTTGGAGATGACTAACATGGGGTGATGCTCTCATTTGGTGCATCAAGGGAGTCTGGTGCAGCTTGGTGCCTCATTATGGGGCGAGATGCGCTTCCTTGGTGATCCTGAGTCGAAACGGCTCAAGGGTTAATGGCTATCTTTATGAAAATAAACAATAAAAATACTTGGCACAAGAATTGATGACCTCTTCATGACATACCATGGATTGGGAGCAACCAGATGAAGCTGATTACTGCGATTATCAAACCTTTCAAGTTGGACGACGTGCGCGAGGCCATCGCCAACCTGGGGGTCGAGGGTCTGACCGTGTCCGAGGTCAAGGGCTTCGGTCGCCAGAAGGGGCACACCGAATTATACCGGGGGGCCGAGTACCAGGTCGACTTCCTGCCGAAGGTAAAGCTGGAGATCGCCACCGCCGACGAGAACGTGGAAGGGGTGATCGAGGCCATCTGCAAGGCGGCTTATACCGGCAAGATAGGGGACGGCAAGATCTTCGTCTATGACCTGCTGCAGGCAGTGCGCATCCGTACCGGCGAGAGCGACGACGAGGCACTGTGATCCCGCGCCATGGAACCGGTGGCTAAGCCCGAGGAGCACTCAGGCAGACCCGGCAGAAAAAGAGAATACGTGGTCATGGAGAGACTGGGTGGGATTCCATCCGGTCTTTTTGTTTTAGCGGCGATTAAATATGTGGCCCTACCTCTGTAAACCACCTTGATCCTCTCATCCTGATTCATGCAGAATGCAAACGAAAATAGTTATCACTTTATGCACAGACAAGGAATGGATGATGAAAATGAAGATGCTGGCGCTGGTGTTCTCCTCGCTGATCGCCCAGTCGGCCTTTGCCGCTGCGGAAGTGAATGTCTACTCCACTCGGCAGGATGAGCTGATCAAGCCCATCATCCAGCAGTTCGAGAAAGAAACCGGTATCAAGGTCAACGTGGTGTTTGCCAAAGAGGGGCTGAACGAGCGTCTGGAGCGCGAAGGCAAGCTCTCCCCGGCGGATCTGATGCTGACCGTCGACATCAGCCGCCTGACCGATCTGGTGGAGAAGGATCTGGTGCAGCCGGTGGACAGCAAGACGCTGCAGGATAACATCCCGTCCATCTATCGGGATCCGGACAACAAGTGGTTCGCCCTGACCACCCGGGTTCGCGCCATCTACTCCAGCAAGGATCGCCTCGGCAAGCTCGACACCATCAGTTACGAAGATCTGGCCAAGCCTGAATTCAAAGGAAAAATTTGTACCCGCAGCGGCAAGCACGAGTACAATGTGGCGCTGGTTTCGTCCATGATCGCCCATCACGGCATGACGGACGCTAAAACCTGGCTGGAAGGGGTCAAGGCCAACCTGGCGCGCAAGCCGCAAGGCAACGACCGGGATCAGGTCAAGGCGATCAAGGATGGTATCTGCGACGTCTCTCTGGGCAACAGCTACTACCTGGGTGCCATGTTGAAAGACCCGGCACAGAAATCCTGGGCCGATGCGGTCTACATCAACTTCCCGAACCAGGGTGATCGCGGTGCCCACGTCAACGTGAGCGGTGTGGCCATGACCAAGTACGCCAAGAACAAGGACGCGGCCCAGAAGCTGATGGAGTTTCTCTCTGGCGACACCGCCCAGCACATGTACGCGGACGTGAATGCCGAGTACCCGGTCAAGGCCGGGGTCGAGCCTTCCGCCATGGTCAAGTCCTGGGGCAGTTTCAAGTCTGACCCCATGCCGGTCAGCGACTACGCCAAGCACCGCAAGGACGCCTTGCAGCTGCTGGATGAAGTGAAATTCGACTTGTAATCAGATGGGGCCAAGGGCCCCATCAATCTCTGTGGTCTCATGAAAAATTTTGGATGGATTGCCAGCAGCTGGGCCACCGCTCTGCTGCTGGGTTTGCCGGTGCTTGCCCTCATCTTCTCTGCCCTCTCGGCAGACGGAGACCTGTTTCGCCACCTCGTCGATACGGTGCTGCTCGATTACCTTCGCAACACCTCAGGTCTGGTGCTGGGGGTGGTGCTGCTCAGCCTGCTGTTCGGGGTGCCCACTGCCTGGCTGGTCGCCATGTGCCAGGTGCCCGGGCGCCGCGCCCTGCAGTGGGCCCTGATGCTGCCCATGGCCATGCCCTCCTACATAGTGGCTTACGTCTATACCGACCTGCTCGACTACTCGGGCCCGCTGCAGGCGGGGCTGAGAGCCCTGTTTGACTGGCAGAGCCCGACCGATTACTGGTTCCCGGCCATCCGTTCCCTCGGCGGTGCCGCCTGGGTGCTGGCGCTGGTGCTGTTCCCCTATGTCTATCTGCTGGCGCGCGCCTCCTTCCTGGAACAGTCGGTCAGCCTCATTCACTCCAGCCGATTGCTCGGCTGCACCCCCTGGCAGAGCTTTCGTCGCCTCAGCCTGCCCCTGGCCCGCCCCGCCATCATGGTCGGGGCATCGCTGGTGGCGATGGAGACCCTGGCCGACTTCGCCACCGTCCATTTCTTTGCCATCAACACTCTGACGACGGCCATTTACGACACCTGGCTCGGTTACGGCAGCCTGGCCACTGCCGCCCGGCTCTCCTGCCTGATGCTGCTGGCCGTGGTGCTGCTCATCGCCCTGGAGCGCCGCTCCCGCCAGCGCCAGCAGGTATTCCAGAAATCCATGGGCCATGAGCAGCCTCTGCGCTATCCCCTCAAGGGGGCCAGCCGTCTGCTGGCCGGGCTCTGGTGCTGGGGACTGGTGCTGGCCGGTTTCGCTCTGCCGTTCGTCATCCTGCTGGATTACGGGGTGCGCTATTTCGCACTGTCGTGGACGCTGGAGTTCGTGCGCTTCGCCGGCAACAGTCTGCTCATCTCGGCCCTGACTGCCCTGCTCGCCATGGCCATCGCCCTGCTGCTGGGTTTCTTCCGCCGTCTCGATGGTGGCACTCGCAGCCTGCTGCCCCTGCGCATCGCCGCCACCGGTTATGCCATGCCGGGCACAGTGCTCGCCATCGGGGTGCTGGTGCCGCTGACGGCGCTCGATTTTGGTCTCAACGATCTGGCCGAGTGGCTCGGGATGCAGGGACCAGGCCTGCTGCTGACTGGCACCCTCACCGCCATCGTATTCGGCTACCTGGTGCGCTTCGTGGCCATCGCCATCGGCTCGGTGGAGAGCAGCATGGGCAAGATCTCCCCCAGCCTCGACATGGCGGCCCGCTCTCTGGGACAGGGGACGGGGGGCATGCTGCGCCGGGTGCATCTGCCTCTGGTGCGACGAGGTCTCTTTGCCGGTGCCATGCTGGTGTTCATCGAATCCATGAAGGAGCTGCCCGCGGCCCTGCTGCTGCGGCCGTTCAACTTCGAGACCCTGGCGACCCATGTCTACCAGTTCGTCTCGGACGAGATGCTGGAGCGGGGGGCGCTCGGCGCCATCGTCATCGTGCTGGTGGGGCTGGTACCGCTTATCTGGGTCAATCGCAGTCTGGACAGCCCGGGTCATTAGGCCTGTCACCAGGGTACATGAGCGTACCCCGGCCATCGGCGGGGGATGCCACGAAACGAGAGGAACTGAGTCGTGTCTTGCTTGCAAGTAGAGAAGGTTAGCTGCCGTTACAACGGCCAGAACGTGCTGGAGCAGCTCTCCCTGACGGTGGCCGACAACGAGATCGTCTGCCTGCTGGGGGCGAGCGGTTGTGGCAAGACCACCCTGCTAAAGGCCGTCGCCGGCCTGCTGCCACTGGCGGAAGGCAGCATTCGTCTCGGCGATACCCTGCTGGACGGGCCCGGCGTGACGGTGTCGCCTGAGCGTCGCCACATCGGCATGATCTTTCAGGATTACGCCCTCTTCCCCCATTTGACGGTGGCCGAGAATATTGGTTTCGGGCTGACCCGGGCACCTCGCGAGGCCCGCCAGCAGCAGATCGACGAGGCGCTGACCCTGGTCAACCTGCAGGGCTTGGGGGATCGCTATCCCCATCAGCTCTCCGGTGGCCAGCAGCAGCGGGTCGCCATCGCCCGCGCCCTGGTGTGCAAGCCCAGACTGATGCTGCTGGACGAGCCCTTCTCCAACATCGACACCCAGGTGAGGATGAAGCTGATCCTCGAGATCCGCACCCTGCTCAAGCGTCAGGGGATAGGCGCCATCTTCGTCAGTCACAGCAAGGAAGAGGCGTTTGCCTTCGCCGACCGGCTGGCGCTGTTCCGAGCCGGTCACATCGAGCAGGTAGGGGAACCGGAACAACTCTATCGCCAGCCGCAGAACCGCTTCGTGGCGGAGTTTCTTGGTGGGGTCAACTATCTGGCGGCCGAGGTGGTGGACAGCCACTGCGTGCAGACGGCGCTCGGGGTCATCTGTGGCCATGAGCCGCACGGTCGCGCCCCGGGAGAGCGGTTGCAGCTGATGCTCAGGCCCCAGCAGCTGGCATTGGCGGCCGCCGCCGATGGCGACTTGCTGGTGCGGGAGCAGCAGTTCCTCGGCCATCACTGCCGGGTGCTGGTGGAGTGCGCCGACCAGGTGCTGGAGGCCAGCATAGGGGAGCCTCTCGAGGGGGAGAGGGCGCGGGTCACCGTGGCCCCCCATGCCCTGGTGCTGTTCGAACAGATGTCCTGATAGTGATGGGAAATCAAGGAATTGACTCCGTTCCGGTTTATAATCGCGCCACGCCCATAGCCAATGCCTTTGGAGAGAGAAATGAAAGCCCAAGCCGGGATCTGCGCAGAGCCGAATCTGCATGCCCTCTATCTGATGTTCAATCGCACCGGTGACGGTGTCGAGCTGGCAGCCCGTCTGGCCAGGCTGCCGGTTCTGTGGGATTCGGTGAGCGCCGATTTCCCCGACGCCGGTTTCAGCGGTCTGGTTGCCGTCGGGGCCGAGGGCTGGGATGCCATCTACCCTGTCGCCCGTCCGCCCCAGTTCCGTGGTTTTATGGCTCAGGAAGCCAATGGTCATGAGGCGCCGAATACCCCGTTTGATCTCTTCGTGCAACTGCGTGCCGATCGGGTCGATGTGCTGCACCATGCCGGTCAGCGCGTGATGGCCCTGCTGGCCGGGTTGGTGGCACTGGCCGAAGAGGTGCGCGGTTTCCGCAATCTGGATTGCCGGGATCTGACCGGTTTCGTCGACGGCACCGAGAACCCCCAGGATGAGCACAGGGCCGAGGTAGCGTTGCTGGAGGGGGGCGAGTTTGCCGGTGGCTCCTATGTCCATGTCCAGCGCTGGGTGCATGCCATGAGCGACTGGGAGAAGCTGGCCCTGAAGGAGCAGGAGGACATCATTGGCCGCACCAAGGCCGACAACATCGAGTATGAATCGGCCGACAAGCCGCTGACCTCCCACATCAAGCGGGTCAACCTCAAGACCCCGAAGGGAGAGTCCATGGAGATACTGCGCCAGAGCATGCCCTGGGGCACCATGCGCGAGCAGGGGCTCTACTTCATCTCCTGCTGCCGCACCCCGCAGCACTTCAATGCCATGCTGGCCAGCATGTACAAGGGGGAGGGGAGCCACTTCGATCACCTGCTGCGCTTCACCAGGGCAGTGACAGGAGCCGCCTTCTTCGCCCCCTCCATCGATTTTCTGGTCGCCCAAGGCAAGTAACTGCTTGCTAATCGCGCAGAAACAACAATCCCGGCCTTGGCCGGGATTTTTCGTTCAGGTGGCGCGAGCGCGACCGGATCAGGGGGTCTGTTCGAACAGCTCGAGGGCGGAGAGGTAGAGCTCTTCGATGTCGGTGTCGCTGGTCGGGGTGATGAAGATGGTGTCATCACCGGCTATGGTGCCGAGGATACCTTCGGCCTTGCCGAGGGAGTCGAGCAGGCGGGCGATGAGCTGGGCCGCCCCCGGGCTGGTGTGGATCACCACCAGGGCGCCGTTGTGGTCGACATCCAGTACCAGGTTCTTGAGCGGGCTGGAGGTGGTGGGCACACCCAGTTCCACCGGCAGGCAGTAGACCATCTCCATCTTGGCATTGCGGGTGCGGACGGCGCCGAAGCGGCTCAGCATGCGCGAGACCTTGGACTGGTTGATGTTCTCAAAGCCCATCTCTTGCAGGGCAGTGACTATCTCTGCCTGGGAGCCAAATCGCTCCTCTTTCAGCAAGGCTTTAAAGGCCTTGGCCAGTTTTTCTTGCTTGTCGTTATGTTTCATCTTGGACTCACGAATGAGGGAGGTGACCGCCTGTCACGCTCAGGCGGCAGATACGAACAGCGCTGCTATTTTGCATTCATATGCCTGTTTTGGCAAGGAAGCGGCGCTTGTTCTGCATATTGATTCAAATATAGCTTGCATCAACTTATGCTGGCGCTAGAATCAGGACGAAATTTTGAAAACTTATTCAATTGGGCTGTATGGGTATCGAATTAATCGGCATCGAAAAATCCTGGCACAAAGTGCCGGTACTGCAACAGGTCAGCTTCCGGACTGCACCCGGCGAGACCTTGGTATTGCTGGGCCCGAGCGGTGCGGGCAAGAGTTCGCTGCTGCGGATGATGAACCTGCTGGACACCCCGGATGCGGGTGTGCTGCGCATAGCCGACAGTGAATTTTCTTTCCCGTCCAACCTTTCTGCCGCCGAATTCAACCGTCAGGCCCAGGCCTTGCGCCGCAAGGTGGGCATGGTGTTCCAGCAGTACAATCTGTGGCCCCATCTCACCGTGATGGAGAATCTCATCGAGGCGCCCGTAAAACTGCTCGGCATGAGCAAGGCGGCCGCCATCGAGAAGGGTGCCTACCTGTTGGCCCAGTTGCAGCTGGCCGACAAGCGGGATGCCTGGCCGGCGCGCCTCTCCGGCGGTCAGCAGCAGCGGGTGGCCATCGCCAGAACCCTGATGATGGATCCCCAGGTACTGCTGTTTGACGAGCCCACCGCGGCGCTCGATCCTGAAATAACCAAAGAGGTGGCGGAGATCATCCGCACCCTGAGCCAGACCGGCATCACCCAGGTGGTGGTGACCCACGAGGTGGAGTTCGCCCGCAAGGTGGCCAGTCAGGTGATTTATCTGGAGAAGGGGCGGATCATCGAATCCGGCACCGCCGCCATCTTCCAATCTCCGCAAACCAGCCGGTTTGCCGAATTCTTGATGCATTGATACTGAATCGATAAGGAAGCTGTCATGAAAAAGAGTCTGTTGCTGGTTGCTGCCATGGGTCTGCTGAGCACCTCGGTGCTGGCCAAGGAGATCAAGTTCGCCACCGAGGCCACTTATGCGCCGTTCGAATACCTGGATGACAAGAACGAGTTCCAGGGCTTTGACATCGATCTGGCCCGCGCCGTCTGCGAGCAGGCGAAGCTGGAGTGCAGCTTCCACAACCAGGCCTTTGACAGCCTGATCCCCAGCCTCAAGTTCCGTCGCTATGACGCCGTCATTGCCGCCATGGACGTGACTCCGGAGCGGGCCGCCCAGGTCGACTTCTCCGACATCTATTACGAGAACTCCGCGGTCTTCGTGGCCAAGAAGGGCGCCTTCAAGGGGCCTGAAGAGCTGGTGGACAAGACGGTTGGCGTGCAGAACGGCACCTCCCATCAGTCCTACCTGGTGGACAACTGGGTGAGCAAGGGTCTGCTGACCGTGCCCTACGCCAGCTACCAGAGCGCCTTCCTTGACATGATGAACGGTCGCACCGACGGCGTCTTCGCCGACACCGCCGTTGCCGCCGATTGGCTCAAGCAGCACCAGGAGTACGGTGTCATCGGTACACCGGTGACCGACGCCAAGTACTTCGGTACCGGCTTTGGCATCGCTGTGGCCAAGGGCAACCAGGAGCTGCTGACCCAGCTGAACAAGGGGCTGGCCGACATCAAGGCCAACGGCACCTATCAGAAGATCTTCGACAAGTACTTCGCGCAGTAAGCCATGCTGAGCCTGTTGTTGGATGCAGCCTGGATGACCCTGGGGCTGGCCTTGGCATCATTGGTCGGGGGCATGGCGCTGGCGCTGGCATTCAGCGCCGCCGAGCTCAGCAAGCAGCGTTGGCTGGTGTGGCCTGTGGCCACGCTGACCACGCTCATTCGTGGTTTGCCCGAGCTGCTGGTGGTGCTGTTCATCTACTTCGGCTCGACCCAGGTGTTGTTCCTCATCACCGGGGAGTATGTGGAGTTCAGCCCCTTCGCCTGTGGCGTGCTGGCGCTCTCCCTGCTGTTCGCGAGCTACGCCACCCAGACCCTGCGGGCGGCGCTCAATGCGGTGCCCGCCGGGCAGCGGCTGGCGGCGCTGGCGCTGGGTCTTGGCAAGAGCCATATCTTCTTTCGCATCGTGCTGCCCCAGGCCTGGCGTCACGCCTTGCCGGGGCTGGGCAACCAGTGGCTGGTGCTGCTCAAAGACACTGCCTTGGTGTCGCTCATCGGGGTGAACGAGATGATGCGCCAGGCCCAGATGGCCTCGGCCAGCACCTATGAACCCTTCACCTGGTACGCCGCCGCCGCCCTCATCTACCTGGCCATCAGCCTGGTGAGTGAGTTTGGCTTGAAGCAGGCTGCCCGTTACACCCGCCGTTACGGAGGCTGACCATGCAGGATTACCTGATGACCCTGCTGGGGGGGCTGGCGATTACCCTGCAGCTCACCGCGTTCAGCCTGCTGCTTGGCGTGCTGATGGCGGCTGGCATGACCTGGGTGCTGGAGCGCCGCATTCCGGTGGTGACCCAGCTTGTGCAGCTGTGGGTGTTGGTCTTTACCGGCACGCCCCTGCTCATCCAGATCTTCCTCATCTACTACGGGCCTGGCCAGTTTGAATGGCTCAAGGCCGGACCGCTCTGGCCGTTGCTCAAGCAGCCCTGGTTCTGCGCCGTGCTGGCGCTCGGGTTCAACACCGCGGCCTACTCCACCCGGCTGTTCAAGGGGGCGCTCGACGCCATCCCCGCCGGCGAGGTGGAAGCCTGCCGGGCGCTCGGCTTCTCCGCCGGCCAGACTCTGTGGATGAAGACCCGCCACGCCGCCCGTCGGCTGGTGCCTGCCTACTCCAACGAAGTGATCCTGGTGCTCAAGGGCAGCTCCCTCGCCAGTACCATCACCATCATGGACATCATGGGGCTGGCCCAGCGTCTCAACGCCCAGACCTATGACACCCTGGCGGTGTTTACCGTGGCCGGGGGCCTCTACCTGACCATGAATGGATTGTTAACAATTGGTTTCCGCTGGTGCGAGAAGCGTGCACTGGCATTCCAGTCCTGAAGCAGTCGTATTTACCTCTTAATGGTGAGGGAGACACAGGAAATCTGTGTCTTTCCTCCCATTTATCGCATATTCCTCTCCGCTTTCGTCACCGCTTGCTCCCTGGCTCACAGAACCCGTGATTACAACTGTTATCAGATTGTTTTTTAGCAGGGGATCCTTTAAGGTGAGGCGCACAATAAGAAACAGCGTTAACCCAACTAGAAACAACCTTAAACCTACGCTTAGACATGGAGTTGATCATGAAAGTTGCCGTTCTGGGTGCCGCCGGTGGCATCGGCCAAGCCCTTGCTCTGCTGTTGAAAAATCGCCTGCCTGCCGGTTCCGAGTTGAGCCTGTATGACATTGCCCCGGTCACTCCGGGCGTGGCGGCGGACCTGAGCCATATTCCGACTGACGTGAAAGTAAAAGGTTTCTGCGGTGAAGATCCGAGCCCGGCTCTGGTCGGCGCCGATGTCGTGCTGATCTCTGCCGGCGTGGCGCGCAAGCCCGGCATGGATCGTTCCGATCTGTTCAACATCAACGCCGGTATCGTCAAGAACCTGGTGGAGAAGTGTGCCGCCTCCTGCCCGCAGGCATTGATCGGCATCATCACCAACCCGGTCAACACCACGGTCGCCATCGCCGCCGAAGTGCTGAAGAAGGCCGGCGTCTATGACAAGCGTCGTCTGTTCGGCGTGACCACCCTGGACGTCATCCGTGGCGAGACCTTCGTGGCCGAGGCCAAGGGCCTGAACATCGACAAGATCCGCGTCAACGTGATCGGTGGCCACAGTGGCGTGACCATTCTGCCGCTGCTGTCCCAGATCGAAGGGGCCAGCTTCACCGCGGAAGAAGCGGCTGCCATGACCAAGCGCATCCAGAATGCCGGTACCGAAGTGGTGGAAGCCAAGGCCGGTGGCGGTTCTGCCACTCTCTCCATGGGTCAGGCTGCTTGCCGTTTCGGTCTGTCCCTCATCAAGGGTCTGCAGGGCGAAGCCAATGTCATCGAGTGCGCCTATGTGGAAGGCAACGGCGAGCACGCCACCTTCTTCGCGCAGCCGGTGCTGCTGGGCAAGAACGGTGTCGAGAGCGTGCTGGACTACGGCAAGCTGAGCGCCTTCGAGCAAGAGTCCATGGACAGCATGCTGGCTACCCTGAAGGCCGATATCCAGCTGGGTGTCGACTTCGTCAAGTAAGCCGCAGCGTCGATCATGAGGGGAGCCCAGGCTCCCCTTTGTCATTTCCGGGGTTTGCCATGGCGGACTAAGGAGATGGACCCGGCTGCCGATAAAGAGGGCAGCAGGAGATCCCTATGATGAAACCCAGTACCCTCATCGGCCTCGTCGGTTTGTGCAGCCTCCCCTTGCAGGGGGCCGAGCCGATCTCGGCGGCCACACAAACCCAGTCGGTGGCGGCCACCACAGTCCCGACCCCCTCGGCGGCTTTGCCATCGACCGCCCCGTCATCAGCACAGGTTGCATCAGCGACTCTACCGGCCATCGCACCTGTACCGTCAGCTGCCGTTGCCCCAGCGCCGGTGGCGTCGGCAGCGTTGCCTACGGCTGCCGCTGCTCCGACCCCTGTGCTGTCGAGCGTTGATGCACCCGCTCCAGTGGCATCAACCCCGGCGGCTGCTCCGCTGCCCAGGGCGGTGAATCCTGGATCCCTGGCCAAGGGAGAGCTGCAGGCTGTGCCGCTCTATCGGCAGGACGAGCTGCTCAACTGGATAGAGCAGGGACGTCATCTGACCCGGGTGAAGCAGGACAGGTGCCAGCTGACCCAGGACATAGAGGCACGCGCCTCTGTGATGAAGATCCCGGCCTATCAGTTCCTGTGGGGGGACATGCTGGCCTGGGGCGTCTGCACCAAGCCGGATGCCCAGGTAGGCGTGCAATACATGTGGGAGGCGGCCAATCAGGGCCTGGCTCCCGCACTGGAGCAGCTGGGGCGCTACTACTGGAAAGGCATCCTGGTCCAGAAGGACCTGGTACGGGCCGAGACCCTGATGCGGGAGGCTGCCAGCCTGGGTTTCCAGCGGGCCCAGATAGAGTGGGTCGAGATGCTGTTGCAGGGTATGGGCAGTCCGCTGGATTACGAGGAGGCCTACCACTGGCTGCACGGCGCCGTCATCGGCGACAAGGCGACCCACCAGAAGGCGGCTAGCCTGCTGAGCCGACTCGGTAATCGCATGCCCGCCAATGCCATCGCCCGCGCCAAGGCGATGCACTAAGTCCGGCAAGCCAGGCCACTCGATACAACAAGGCCCGCGAACCTGCGTTCGTGGGCCTTGTTCATTTTCCCTGTCAGGAGGCGGGATCAGAGATCCTGATGGGGGCCGAACACCTCGTAATGCATTCTGTCTGCGGGGACGCCCAAACTGCTCAGCTGATCTTTCACAGCCTTCATAAAGCCCAGGGGGCCGCAGAAGTAGTAGTGAGCGTTGGCCGGGATGAGGTCAGTGACCTGTTCCAGCGCCAGGGTGCCGCTGAAGTCGTAATCTTGCCCCTGCACGTCCTGTTCGGCAGGTGTCCTATACCAGACCCGGCTCTGCAAGCTGGCGTGCTGGCTGCTCTTTATCTGGATCTCTTCCTTGAAGGCATGCTGGGCGCCATGCTCGCAAGCGTGCAGCCAGCGGATTTCAGTCCCCGCTTGTTCAGCCAGCAACTGGTTCAGCATGCTCAGCATGGGGGTCAGACCCACTCCGGCGGAGATCAGTACCACTGGGGTGGCCGTCTCGGTCTGCAGGAAGAAGTCCCCCGCCGGTGGCATCAGCGCCACCTCGTCACCGATGTGAAGCTGGTCATGCAGCAGGTTGGAGGCCTGGCCCTGGGGCTCGCGCTTGACGCTGATGCGGTAGTCGCGGCCATTAGGGGCATCGGAGAGGGAGTATTGGCGGATCTCCTGATGCTCCAGTGTCGGGTGATTGAGCCTGATGCTGATATATTGCCCCGGCTTGAAGCGCAGTACGGGCTTGCCGTCGACGGGGGCCAGCACGAAGGAGGTGACAAGCTCGCTCTCCTGGCGCTTCTCCTTGATGAGGAAAGCGCGAGCACCTTGCCAGCCGCCGATCTCGCTCGCCTTCTCCCGGTAGAGCTCGCCCTCCCGGCCGATAAAGATATCGGCCAGCACCCCATAAGCCTTGCCCCAGGCCTCCAATACCTCGTCAGTCACCGCGCTGCCACCCATTTCTTTGAGCGTGGCCAAGAGATGACTACCCACAATGTGATATTGTTCCGGCTGGATCAGGAAACCCGTGTGCTTGTGGGCGATGCGTTCCACGGCACCGGCCAGGGCCCCCAGGTTGTCTATATTCCTGGCGTAGGCCGCCACTGCGCTGAACAGGGCCAGGGGTTGGCCGCCACTGCGCTGATGAGCCAGGTTGAACACATCCTTCAACTCGGGGTTGTGGCTGAACATGCGCTGGTAGAAGTGCTGGGTAAGGGCAGGCCCCGCCGATTCGAGCAAAGGAATGGTGCTCTTGATGACGGCGATGGTGGCTTGGTCTAACATAGGAGGTCCTTTCTAATTGAACATCTGGAATGTCACTTAATAAGTTGCATCCTAAATGTTTAATTGATCTGGATCAATCATCAATTCTTTGCGCTATGCGCCACAGGCACTATGAGACTAACAAGCTATACCGATTTTGGATTGAGAGCCCTGCTCTATCTGGCCACGTTGCCGGAGGGGGAATTGTCGAGCGTGGCCAAGGTGTCTGCCTTGTATGACGTCTCTCGCAATCACATGGTGAAGGTGGTGAACCAGCTGGTGAAGCTGGGTTATCTGCAGTCCCAGCGTGGCAAGAATGGCGGGATCCGCATGGCCTGTTCCCCTGAGAGCGTGAACATAGGCCAGGTGATCCGGGCGCTGGAAGGCAATCTGGATGGGATCGACTGCGGTTCCCCCGTCTGCCATATTGTCTCTGTCTGCCTGCTCAAGAGTGCACTGAAGGAGGCGATGAACGCCTTCCTGGCGGTGATGGACGGCTATACGCTGCAAGACTTGCTGGCCAACCGCGACGAGCTGCAGCAGGTGTTTGGCGAGTTGATCCCGACCCTGGTGCTGGAGCCGGATGACGAGAGCGAGTGAGACAAAAAAGGCTGCCATCGGCAGCCTTTTTTCAATCCTCGTAACCTGACTCGTTACGGTAGAGGTGTGGCATGATCCTCGCCATCTTCACCATGTTGTTTTCCACTTCGAGGATTTCGATGGGGTAACCCGCCAGCCTGACACTGATGTTGGGCTGGGGGATCTCCTCCAGGTACTCCAGAATCACCCCGTTGAGGGTGCGCGGGCCGTCGATGGGCAGGTGCCAGTGCATCTCCTTGTTCAGCTCGCGGATGCTGGCGGAGCCTTCCACCAGGAAGGATCCGTCCGGCTGGGGGTGGATCTCGTCGCTCGGCGCCGGGGCCATGGAGGTGGTGAAGTCGCCCACTATCTCTTCCAGGATGTCATCCAGGGTGATCAGCCCCTGAATATCGCCATACTCGTCGACAATCAGCCCGATCCTCTCCTTGTTGCGCTGGAACTTGGCCAGCTGCACGTTGAGCGGCGTGCCTTGTGGAATGAAGTAGATGGGATCGACTTCCCGCAGCAGGCTGGACTTGCTGAACTGGTCCCTGGCGACGAGCCTGAGGGCGTCACGAGAGTGTAAAAATCCGACAACGTCGTCAATATTGTCGCGATAGAGCAGGATCTTGGTGTGGGCGCAGTGGGCCAGCTGGCGCAGTATGCTCTTCCAGTCGTCATTGATGTCGATGGCAGAGATCTCGCTGCGCGGCACCATGATGTTTTCCACCGTCATCTTGTCCAGATCCAGAATGCTGATCAGCATCTCCTGATGGCGCTGGGGGATGAGGCTGCCCGCCTCGTTGACTATGGTGCGCAGCTCTTCGGTGTTGAGGGAGTCATCCTTGCGATGTTCGAGGCGCAGCAGCTTGAGCAAGAGGTTGGTGATGCTGTTGATGAGCCAGACCAGCGGGGCGAAGGGCACCATCAGCCCCTTGAGGACCCAGGAGGCGGGATAGGCGATGCGCTCGGGAAACATGGCCGCCAGTGTCTTGGGGGTGACTTCCCCGAACACCAGCACCACCAGGGTGAGGCCGAAGGTGGCGATGGCGACGCCGAGATCCCCAAACAGCCGGATGCAGACGATGGTGGCGATGGCGGAGGCCAGAATGTTGACCAGGTTGTTGCCGATGAGGATGAGGCCAAGCAGGCGATCCGGTCGGGCCAGCAGCTTTTCGACCCGACGGGCTGCCTTGTGTTTGGTTTGGGCCAGATGCCGCAGCTTGTAGCGGTTGAGGGACATCAGACCGGTTTCGGAACTGGAGAAGAAGGCTGACAACACAATCAAAATAACGAGAACAATCAGTAATGTGCTCGTTGAGATACTGTCCAAGAAGGGCTCCTGTTGGGGTGGTTTTTGGGGTGCTGAACCGTCAGCTCAGCAAGACTTCCTTGACGAAGCGGCTGCCAAAGTAAGCCAGGGTCAGGATGACGCTGCCGATGAGGCTCAGCATGATGACCTTGCGACCACGCCAGCCACGGGTGTGGTGACCCCACAGCAGCAAGGCGTAGACGCACCAGGCCAGGATCGAGAGGATGGCCTTGTGGGATTTGCCCTGGGCAAACATGTCTTCCAGGAAGAACAGACCCGAGGCGATGGAGAGGGTCAGCAGCAACAGGCCCGCGGAGATGAGCTGGAACAGACGCTTCTCCACCGTCATCAGGGGCGGCATGGCGGGCAGATGGCTTATCTTTCTGGACTTCAGCTGCCGATCCAGACAGGCAAGCTGCAGCGCAAACAGGCAGGCGATCATCAGTACCGAATAGGCCATCAAGGCGAGCCCGATGTGCAGCAGCAGTTGGGGGTGCGCTTCCAGATGAGTGATGTAGCGGCCCGGAATCAGGGCGCTGGCGGCGAGCAGCAAGGCCGAGAAACTGTAGACCACGGGCAGCAGGATCCAGCCGTTGAAACGGCGGGTAACGCAGGTCATGAAGCCGCTGATGATGAGGCTGACCAGGGAGGCGACGTTCAACATGCTGAGATTCTGGCCGGAATGGGTGGCCAGCACCTCGCTTCCCACCGCCACACCATGTGCAGTCAGGGCCAGGCCGACACAGGCAAACAGCGACACCTGCCCGACGGGCTTGGCGCTGAGCAGCAGGTGCAGAGAGGCGATGATGGCCAGCAGGTAAAACGCCAGGGCCAGAACAGAGATCACGATCATAACCAGGTCGTTGTCGAACAAGCTTTTATGGATAAGAGGGGCAGTATACCTTGCACAAGATATGCTCGCCAGTTGTGCCAGGGGCTAACTGCCCATATATAAGTAGCAGCTGACAGCCCCGTGCGGCGAATAATCGTCCTCCGGCGTTGACTGGGGTATAATGCCCTCCATTTGTTACACCCGCTCATTCGATGGCGGGTCACCGCCTCAAGCGGTGAGTAATCGTCCCCACAGTGCTGACTGGGGTATAATGCCCCACTAGTTACGCCAAGAATCGGAATGCGTCATGTTTGAGAATTTGACTGAACGACTCTCGCGCACCCTGCGCAATGTCAGTGGCCGTGGCCGACTGACCGAAGAGAACATCAAGGATACCTTGCGTGAAGTACGCATGGCGCTGCTCGAGGCGGACGTGGCCCTGCCGGTGGTGCGTGACTTCGTTGCCCGCGTGAAAGAGCGTGCAGTCGGCCAGGAAGTGGCCAAGTCCCTGAGCCCGGGCCAGGCCTTCATCAAGATAGTGCATGGCGAGCTGGTCTCCGTCATGGGAGAGGCGAACGAGCAGCTCAATCTGGCCGCACAGCCGCCGGCCATCATCCTGATGGCGGGCCTGCAGGGTGCCGGTAAGACCACGACTGTGGGCAAGCTCGCCAAGCTGCTCAAGGAGCGCCACAAGAAGAAGGTGCTGGTGGTCAGTGCCGACGTCTACCGCCCGGCGGCGATCAAGCAGCTCGAGACCCTGGCCAATGACATCTCGGTCGATTTCTTCCCAAGCGATGTGACCCAGAAGCCGGTGGCGATCGCCACCGCCGCCATCGATCAGGCGCGCAAGAAATTCTATGACGTGGTGATCGTCGATACCGCCGGTCGTCTGCACGTGGACACCGAGATGATGGCGGAGATCCAGGATCTCCACGCCACCATCAAGCCGGTCGAGACCCTGTTCGTGGTGGATGCCATGACAGGTCAGGATGCTGCCAATACCGCCAAGGCGTTCAACGAAGCGCTGCCGCTCACCGGCGTCATCCTCACCAAGGCGGACGGCGACGCCCGCGGCGGTGCCGCCCTGTCGGTGCGCCACATCACCGGCAAGCCGGTCAAGTTCATCGGTATGGGCGAGAAGACCGATGCCCTTGAGCCCTTCCACCCGGATCGACTCGCATCCCGCATCCTCGGCATGGGGGACGTGCTGTCGCTCATCGAAGAGGTGGAACGCAACGTCGACAAGGAAAAAGCCGCCAAGCTGGCCAACAAGGTCAAGAGCGGCAAGGGCTTCGATCTGGAAGATTTCCGCGAGCAGCTGGCCCAGATGCGCAACATGGGCGGCATGATGGGCATGCTCGACAAGTTGCCCGGCATGTCCGGTCTGCCGGATAACGTGAAAGATCAGATGGATGACAAGATCACAGTGCGGATGGAGGCCATCATCAGCTCCATGACGCCCAAGGAGCGTGCTCATCCCGATCTCATCAAGGGCTCCCGCAAGCGTCGCATCGCCGCGGGTTCCGGCATGCAGGTGCAGGACGTGAACAAGCTGCTCAAGCAGTTCACCGAGATGCAGCGCATGATGAAGAAGATGTCCGGCAAGGGTGGCATGCGCAAGATGATGGGCCAGATGAAGAACATGCTGCCACCCGGATTCGGTGGTGGCGGGCGCGGTCCGTTCTGATTTTCCTGCTTGTCAGGCAAAAAGGCTCACTTCGGTGAGCCTTTTTCATGCCAACTCCTGCGCAAAAAATAGCAGGCTTGGTTGCAATTATTACGAATCCAAGTAGAATTACGCGGCTTATTTTAAGCTAGGGTCTGCGTATTTGCAGGCCTTGTTCATTAGATGTTCATGAGGACGATATGGTAACCATTCGTTTACAACGTGGTGGCGCGAAAAAGCGTCCGTTCTACCAGGTAGTAGTTTCTGACAGCCGTTGCGCCCGTGACGGTCGCTTCATCGAGCGCGTTGGTTTCTTCAACCCGGTTGCTGCTGGTAACGCTGAAAAGCTGAACCTGGACCTGGCTCGTATCGAGCATTGGGTTGCTACTGGTGCCACTGTTTCTGACCGTGTTGCCAAGCTGATCAAAGACGCTAAAAAAGCTGCTTAATCAGCCAAGCGGTAAGGAGTTAAGGTGGAAAAACCTATAGTTCTGGGCACCCTGGGTACCGTTTACGGCATCAAGGGCTGGCTTAAAGTGAACTCCTTCACCGATGTTGCCGAAGCGATTTTCGATTACAACCCCTGGCTGATCAATCAGAACGGGGTATGGCGTGAGATTCAGGTTTCGGCCTGGAAGCGTCACAACAAGGGTCTGATCTGCAAGCTCGATGGTATCGATGTGCGCGAGGATGCCCTGGCATTGACCAATGTCGAGATTGGCGTAGCCGCCGATCTGTTGCCTGCGTTGCCTGAAGGTGAGTTCTACTGGCGTGACCTGATTGGTTGCTCCGTGATGACTACCAAGGGATACGACCTGGGCAAGGTGACCGAATTGATGGAAACCGGCTCCAACGATGTGTTGGTGGTTGAGGCCAATGTAAAAGATGCCTTTGGTGCAAAGGAGCGGCTGATCCCGTTCCTGGAAGAGCAGGTGATCAAGAATATTGATCTGACTGCTCGAACAATCGAAGTTGATTGGGATCCTGGTTTCTAGTTTCCCGCGCTAACACGGGTGCCGGAGGTTTCTTATGTGGATTGGGGTGATTAGCCTCTTCCCGGAAATGTTCCGAGCCATTACCGAGCACGGGGTAACGGGTCGGGCCGTCAAGAGTAGCCTGCTGCAGATTGAGTGCTGGAACCCTCGGGATTTCACCCACGACAAACACCGTACGGTCGATGATCGTCCTTATGGTGGTGGACCTGGGATGCTGATGATGGTTCAGCCGCTGCGTGATGCGATTCATGCAGCCAAGCAAGCGGCGGGAGACGGGGCGAAAGTCATCTATCTCTCTCCTCAGGGGCGCAAGCTGACTCAAGCGGGCGTAACCGAGTTGGCGACGAATCAGAAACTGATTCTGGTCGCCGGTCGATACGAAGGTATCGATGAACGCGTGATACAAACCGAAGTCGACGAAGAGTGGTCTATCGGGGATTACGTGTTAAGTGGTGGCGAGTTGCCTGCCATGACCCTGATCGATGCGGTTTCGCGTCTGGTCCCGGGGGTCCTGGGCGATCAGGCCAGTGCCGAGCAGGACTCCTTCACGGATGGCCTGCTGGATCATCCCCACTACACTCGGCCGGAGTTGTTGGATGGAATGGCGGTGCCCGAGGCGCTGACAAGCGGCAATCACGAAGTGATTCGGCGCTGGCGTCTCAAGCAGTCGCTCGGACGAACCTGGCAGAGAAGGCCGGAACTTATTAACAACCTAGCTCTGACTGACGAGCAAGAATCACTTCTTGCCGAGTATGTCCGCGAAGTGCGTGACAGCGTTAAGTAGAGTTTTCAGTTTATCCTAGGTAAGGAAAGACAATGAGCAAGATTATTCAGCAGCTTGAACAAGAGCAACTGCGTACCGACATCCCGGCTTTTGCCCAGGGCGACACCGTACGTGTTCAAGTTCGTGTTAAAGAAGGTGGTAAAGAGCGTCTGCAGGCTTTCGAAGGCATCGTTATTGCCAAGCGTAACCGCGGTCTGCACTCTGCTTTCACCGTTCGCAAGATCTCCAACGGCGAAGGTGTTGAGCGTGTATTCCAGACTCACTCTCCGCTGATCCACAGTGTAGAACTGAAGCGCCGTGGTGATGTTCGCCGCGCCAAGCTGTACTACCTGCGCAACCTGTCCGGCAAAGCTGCTCGTATCAAAGAGAAGCTCAACTAATTCGATTCGAATTGGTGTCGGTATGTCGACGAATAGCTCGACAGGTAGTGAAAAGGCTCGCCAATGGCGAGCCTTTTTTGTATGTGGGTTTCGCACAGGCCGGCTTCAGCCAGGCTGGCTGACCCGCACCACAGAGTTGTCGCGCCCGAAGGGGCCGGGCACATAGTCGTCCGCTTCCCAGTCGTTGTCATAACGGGTCTCCCCGTCTGGCTGCACCAGTTGATAGCAATACTCGAAATGGCTGGGGCCATCGGTGGGAAGGTTGAGGGTCGCCTTGAACTCCCCGCTCTTCATTCTTTTCAATTCAATGGGTTGCCACTGGCTGAACTCCCCCAGCAGCAAGACCTGTTCGG
The DNA here is from genome assembly GCF_000819985.1 of Aeromonas media. Lineage (GTDB taxonomy): Bacteria > Pseudomonadota > Gammaproteobacteria > Enterobacterales > Aeromonadaceae > Aeromonas > Aeromonas media. The sequence goes on from NZ_CDBZ01000154.1 coordinate 62,764, forward strand.
CCTCGCCTGCGGCCTCTTTTTCCACTGCGAAGGTCACCTTGACCTCGGGGCGGGACTTGAGAAATTGCTTGTTGATCGGCATATCGACTCCTTGTCACTGACTGCGAAGAAAGTAGCGCTGCTCATTTTTATATCACCTTATGACAAAGATGTTGATAGCAATCGTCAGGCAGGCAGGGCGAAATGACGCCGAAGCAATTGGTGAGTGAACTCAATCTTGAGGTAGAACCCCCTTGGCAGTGTCTGGATCGGCTGGCCATTGCGGCCAATGGCGCGAGTCAGCGCCTTGCTGTTGGCCGCCTTGGGGCGCAGTTGCATGACCTGACCGTGGCGGGCGCTGATCTGCTCCACCTCCCCCAGCACTATCATGTCCATCAGCTCCTCCCAATCCTGACGCAGCAACCTGTCTTCTTCTTCGCTCGGGCTCCACAGCAAGGGCATGCCTACCCGGCGTTCACCGACGGGGATGGTGCGGCTGCCCTCCACCGGGATCCAGAGTACCCGCGACAGCTTGTTGCGCACATTGGACTCCTCCCAGCGCTGGCCACTGATCCCGATGAGGGGAGCGACGCAGACGAAGGTGGTTTCCAGTGGTTTGCCCTGAGGATCGATCGGGATCGTCTTGAGCTCGATGCCGAGATCGGGGAAGTCCTGCTCCGGCCGGCTGCCCGCGCTGGCGCCCAGCTGCCACTCGATCAACTGACCGATCCACCCCTTGTCCCGTCTGAGATCCCGTGGCACCGGGATGCCGGCCGTCGCAGCGAGCTGGGCCAGGGTGAAGCCGGCCATGGCGTAGGCGCGCGCCAGCAATTCCTGCTCTGACTGTGGGTTGGCGGGCATGAGGGGCTCCTGTTGACGAGAAGGGGGGTGGACAAGTGTGATCCTGACAGAGGATCGCTGTTTTTGTAACCGATCCTTGCCCGACTATGCACAGGGGGGGCAAGATTGTGAATTATCATCTATGGCAATGATTTTAAAGGAGTTTGACTTTTTTCTCCAGCCTGGAGAACGGGAGGATCCCGGTTGCAACGAGTTGTCCAAGGGTTTGGCCTGGCTGTTGCACATAGTTATCCACAGAAATCTTGGATAACTGACATAAAGTGGTGATACAGGGCCTGGCATCAGAAATAAATGTGAGAGCACACCGATTTTTCTCGCCATATCGGTGCAGATAATGCGCCATCCTTGTGGATAAACTAGCCTTGGTGGATCTTTGAGCAGTCGAACTTGTTCACAATTGACAGCCAGGATCCTCGGGCGCAAAAGACATGGATCTTGATCCAGTCTTTAAATATTAACTATATGTATTTAAATGAATATTTTGTTTTTATATGAATCGGGTATGATACGGCATGATTTGAAGTCGTAGTATAAAACTACTGTATATACCCGCTTGATCACAGGCTTATGCACAGTCTGGGTGGGCAACTTGCGGAGCTTGTCCTTCAGGTTTGTTTATAACTTTGCTTGAAATGCCAAGTTATTCATGAGTGGAAGATGACAGTCCCTGTTTGCCGCCACGGGGTGAATGTGGAACAATCTCTTTATAGATTCAGCCTTTATAAGGTGATCACGTGATAGATGGCGACGGATTTCGTCCCAATGTCGGCATCGTGATCTGTAACCGTGACGGGCAAGTATTGTGGGCTAAGCGCTATGGGCAGCACTCCTGGCAGTTTCCGCAGGGGGGGGTTGATGATGGTGAATCGCCGGAACAGGCCATGTATCGTGAGTTGTATGAGGAGATAGGCCTCAAGCCCGACGATGTGACCATACTGGCGACCAGTCGCAACTGGCTGAAGTACCGCTTACCCAAACGACTCGTTCGCTGGGACAGTTCACCGGTCTGTATTGGCCAGAAGCAGAAATGGTTTTTGTTGCAGCTCGAGCCTGGCAAAGAGTCCAGGATCCAGTTCGGCTGTCATGGTCACCCGGAATTTGATGATTGGCGTTGGGTCAGCTTCTGGTACCCGGTTCGTCAGGTCGTCTCCTTCAAGCGGGAAGTTTACCGCCGGGTGATGAAGGAGTTTGCCCCGCTGGCCATGCCGGTGCCGGTGGTGCAGGTTAATCGAAAGGATGGGCGGCGCAACCGCTCGCGCTAAGGAGCACAATTAGTTGCTGACGGAACTCAGACGCATCGTCGAGAGCATGGCCGAGGCCAACACCCTCGAACAGGCCTTGCAAGCATTGGTGAGCCAGACCCGACTCGCCATGATGGTGGACTGCTGCTCCGTTTATGTCGCCGAGCCCGATATGCGCCGCTATCGACTGGCGGCGACCGATGGGCTGGCCGAGTCGGCGGTGGGCAAGGCCACCCTGCCGTTCGAGCAGGGCATAGTCGGTCTGGTGGGTCAGCGGGAAGAGCTGATCAACCTGGCCGATGCCCCTTCTCATCCGAGTTTCAAGTTTCTGCCCGATGTCGCAGAAGAGGCGTTTCGCTCCTTCCTCGGCGCCCCCATCATGCACCAGCGCCAGGTGGTCGGCATTCTGGTGGTGCAGCAGAAAGAGAGCCGGCTGTTCGATGAAGGGGAAGAGTCCTTCATGGTCACCCTGGCGGCGCAACTGGCGGCCCGCATCGCCCAGGCCCAGGCCAAGGGCTGGTTGCAGAAGACCGACTGGAGCAAGCCGCTGCGTGGCATCGCCGGTGCCAGCGGCATCGCCATCGCCAAGGCCTGGGTGTGGCGTCCGCGCAAGGCGCTCAACAGCATCACCCCGCGCAAGGATGAGGAGCACGGCAAGCAGCTGGCTCGGCTGGAGCTTGCGGTGGAAGAGGTGCGCCACGATCTGGAGAGCCTGGCGCTGCGCTTTCGCGAGAGCTACAGCCAGGACTCGGTCGCCGTCTTCGACATCTATCTGCACCTGCTGAACGATCCCGGCTACATCAAGCCGATCCGCAACAAGGTCAGCAAGGAGCACTGGACCGCCATCTCCGCGGTCAAGATCATCAGCGATCGGCTGATCGATCAGTTCAAGGGGATGAAGGATCCCTATCTGCGGGAGCGCTCAACCGATGTGAAAGACATCGCCCAGCGGCTCATCAGCCGGCTGGTGCAGGACGAACCCGAGCAGCTCACCATAGGAGAGCCGGTGGTGCTGGTCGCCGACGAGGTGACCGCCACCATACTCGCCGAGATCCCGCGGGAGTTTCTGAGCGGTGTGGTCTCCCTCAAGGGCGGGACCAACTCCCATGCCGCCATCCTGGCCCGTGCCATGGGGGTAGCGGCCATCATGGGGGTGGATCTGCCGCTCGGCGATATAGGCGGGCGCACTCTGGTGGTCGACGGCTACAGCGGCGATCTCTTCATCGAGCCCAATCAGGTGATCCTGACCGAGTACCGGCAACTGCTCAATGAGGAGCGGGCGCTCGATACCCTGGTGCGCAGCGTCGACAATCAACCCTCGGAGACCGCAGACGGCACCCCTGTCTCCCTGCTGCTCAACGCCGGCCTCAGCGCCGACACCGAGATATCCCTCAACCATCTGGCGGATGGGGTCGGACTCTATCGCACCGAGATCCCCTTCATGCTGCAGGACAGCTTCCCCTCCGAATGGGAGCAGACGGCGCGCTATCGTGGGATCCTGGAGACCTATCGGGATCGCCCCGTCTGCATGCGCACCCTGGATGTAGGGGGGGACAAGCAATTGCCCTATTTCCCCATCGTGGAGGAAAATCCCTTCCTTGGCTGGCGGGGGATCCGGCTCACCCTGGATCACCCCGAGTTGTTCCTGGTGCAGCTCAAGGCCATGCTGCGCGCCAGCGAAGGGCTGGACAATCTGGCCATCATGCTGCCGATGATCAGCAGCGTCAGTGAAATCAAGGCCTCCCGCCGGCTGCTGGATCAGGCCTGGCGTGAAGTGTCGGAAGAGGCGGCGAGCCGCGATGCGGTGATCCGCTACCCCAGCCTGGGGGTGATGATAGAGGTGCCCTCCGCCCTCTACATCCTGCCGGAGATGGCCCCCCTCATCGACTTCTGGTCGGTGGGCAGCAATGACCTGACCCAGTATCTGCTGGCGGTGGATCGCAACAACGCCCGGGTCGCCAGTATCTATGACGCCTTCCACCCCGCGGTGATCCGCGCCCTGCAACTGCTGGTCGATGCCTCCCATCGCTACCAGAAGCCGGTCTCGGTCTGCGGTGAGCTGGCCGGGGATCCGGTCGGCGTGCTGCTGTTGCTGGCCATGGGCTATCGCCGTTTCAGCATGAACACCCACAACATTTCCCGCATCAAGTACGTGTTGCGTCAATCCGATCTCGGCGAGCTGAAGGCGCTGATGGCCGATGGCCTCAAGCACGACAATCCCCACGTGCTCCGTGGCCTGTTTGCCCGCTACCTGGAAGAGCACGGTCTTGGCGGTTTGCTGCGCGCGGGTCACAAGACCAAGCTGCCCGATTGATATTCAGTCTTGTTCCTGCTGACGAATGATCGGAGAATGCGGCTTTTCTTATGACTGGGGCCGCGCCATGCAGCACGACGGATATTGGGTTTTCTCGCAGATTGATCCCGTAGCATTCAGTTTGGGACCACTATCGGTACGCTGGTATGGTCTCATGTATTTGTTTGGTTTCGCCTTTGCCATGTGGCTTGCGGGCCGCCGCGCCGACGCGCCCAACAGTGGCTGGACCCGCAACGAGGTGTCTGACCTGCTGTTCTACGGCTTCCTCGGGGTGATCCTGGGCGGTCGTATCGGTTATGTGCTGTTCTACAACTTCGATCTCTTCCTGGCCGATCCCACCTACCTGTTCAAGATCTGGACCGGGGGCATGTCGTTCCACGGCGGTCTGATCGGGGTCATCACCGCCATGATCTGGTTTGCGCACAAGACCAAGCGTCACTTCTTCACCGTGGCGGACTTTGTGGCACCGCTCATTCCATTCGGTCTCGGCGTCGGCCGTATCGGCAACTTCATGAACGGCGAGCTGTGGGGCCGGGTCACGGACGTGCCCTGGGCCATCATCTTCCCGGAGGCAGGCCCCGAGCCGCGTCACCCCTCCCAGCTCTACCAGTTCGCCCTGGAAGGTGTGGTGCTCTTCATCATCCTGAACCTGTTCTGGCGCAAGAACCCGCCACGGGGCGCCATCTCCGGCATGTTCCTGCTGTTCTACGGCCTGTTCCGCTTCCTGGTGGAGTTCGTACGCCAGCCTGACAGTCAGCTGGGTCTCTACTTCCAGGAGATCAGCATGGGCCAGATCCTCTCCACCCCGATGATCATCATCGGCGCCCTGATGATCTGGGTTGCCTACAAGCGTCCGCAGTTGTTCGGCAACGCAGCGAAGGAGGCAAAGCAATGAGGGCCTATCTCGACCTGATGCAGAAGATCCTGGATGAAGGCACAGTCAAATCCGATCGCACCGGCACGGGGACCGTCTCCCTGTTCGGTCATCAGATGCGCTTCAATCTGGCGGAAGGCTTCCCGCTGGTCACCACCAAGAAGTGTCACCTGCGCTCCATCATTCATGAATTGCTGTGGTTCCTCAATGGCGACACCAACACCTCCTACCTGAAAGAGCACGGCGTCAGCATCTGGGACGAGTGGGCCGACGAGCATGGCGATCTGGGCCCTGTCTACGGTGCCCAGTGGCGCTCCTGGCCAGCGGCCGATGGCACCGTCATCGACCAGATCCAGAAGGCGGTGGATGACATCAAGCACAACCCGGATTCCCGCCGCATCATAGTCTCCGCCTGGAACGTGGGTGAGCTGGACAAGATGGCGCTTGCCCCTTGTCATGCCTTCTTCCAGTTCTATGTGGCGGACGGCAAGCTCTCCTGCCAGCTCTATCAGCGCAGCTGCGACGTCTTCCTTTTAGACAACACAGCAAATTCTGCACAATACGAACTAGCTGCATAGTAAAGAGTCAATACAAAGACATTTTATTGTCAACATTTGCTGTTTGCACAATGCAGGTCTAGACTGCTCCTAGCGATGTTAGGAGCAGAGTTATGCATGTGGTCATACAGAAGAATGAACCGATAGTTAGCTCACAGATCGACTCAATAGAGATTGAGGCTGGTCAGAAGGCTGATGGCGTTTTGTTCTTGGACAAGCAGTTCAAAGTGGTTGAGTATCCAAGTGAGTGGTTGTCTCACGAAGCCAATCACCGCCGCATCTCCGAGCAAACCGTTGTTACGTACTCCCGTAACATGAGGTACTTTCTTGAGTACATTGATGACCGCATGAGTGATGAGTGGTCGTTAGATGAAAAGTTACTTAATGTTCATCTCTCATTACTTGAAAACTGGGTTCGTTACCAAATTGATGATCTAAAATTAGAGGCATCGACGGTCACCAATCGAGAGATGACGATTAGGGCGTTTTATGACTACTTCACAGACAAGACGCGTCATAAGAACCCTATAGAAAACAACCCCTTCCCCAGTGACCCCATCACTAGCAAGCCCAACAATAAGCAAGTCCAGGCCGTATCTGTACGTGATGTACAGAACCTCATGTTCTGTACGCCATACGAGCGTGAACGCACCCTCCTGCAATTCCTTCTGGATTCTGGTGTCCGGATCAGTGAACTCCCTCGCGTGACGTATGGCGATGTACAAGAGGCCCAGAACTTTGTGAGTGGCTCTTACATCACTGACGGCATTGACAAACCTGCTGTAGAAGCAGGCTATGCAGCATTACTCATACATGGCTCGAAGGGTCGGCAGGACTCTGTTAAGGAGCGTCACACAGTCATCACCAAACCAACACTTGATCGCCTGAAAGCCTATCACTCAAGCCCCTTATACAAGCGATACCAGCGTCTATACGCAGATCAAAATACTGCTCCAATTTTCTTTAACACGGAAGGTCGCCCATTTACTAAGGCGTCCATCGCCGCTCTCATTACTCGCATATCTAAACGTGCAGAAAAAAATAGAACATTATCCAAAAAGGCCCATGCGCATCTTTTCCGTCATAGCTTTGCCTATCTGACTCTACAAGATACTGGTCGTGGTCATGACTTCTTAGATCGGCTTGTATTCGTCCAGAAATCTCTAGGTCATACATCTATTAAAACCACAGAGCGTTATACCAATATCCCACATGATATTTATGACTCAATTGTTAACAAGGATGGGGAAATACAATCTCGCATTGAAAAAATGCAATTACTTGTAGATTCGACAAAAACTCGTATCAAATTGGTAGATAAAAAATGAGTTGCTTAGCTGAGACCGCTTTGGCAAAAGCCATGAACTGCAACAAGCACTTGGGGAAATTGCAGCTTACCATCATCATGGCAATTTTCGATCCCGAGTTTTTATTGAACATCCCTTTTGTAAATAAAAAAGATGGTGTTGTAAGTCTGTCATGTGAGTTTTTATCAAAATTGACCAGTGTTGAAGTTAGCACAATAAAACAAATGCATGAAAATCGCCATTTCACGCAAGTATATGAGGCATTTGTCAATGCTGGTGTTATAAGGCCAAACTATGATGGCATTACTTGTAATAAAATCAGATTGTTGGAACGAGCAAAATTATATATAAGAAAACATGAAGATGTGCTGGCTGATATACCATTGATAAATGGACGGATATCAGTTCGTGCGTTTGAATTATTGCCAATTTGTAAAAAGTTAGGCATTAATGGCTTTTCAACGTCAATAAATAAGCTTGGTAAAGATAATGTAGTCGGCAAAGAATACGCCGAATTTTTTAAATGGTTGTATAAATTGATCGTTTCACATGGTCATTTCGATGAAAAGTCATTCGTATCATATACAGATAAAGCTAAACAAAGGAAAAAGTTTGTTGAGGGTGAAAGTGCTTGGGCTATTTTCAAGATTGCTAGAAAATATGAAGGATTCACAGAGAGTGTTGATTCGTTAAATCACATGGAGAACACTAGCCCGCTGATGGCGCTTTTTGCTTTGGCTTCTAAACGAGTAAAGGCTAAATCCTCCATACAAAATTATTTGGCAACTTATTCTAGCTTTATTAAGTATCTGGAAGCGAATAATATAAGTCATACATCATCACTGGCTGAATGCGTCAATGATTATATATCCTTACGTTATAAATCGTATATTGAAGATATTTTACTTGGAAAGACGCTATCTCCTTCACAAGCAAACACATACATCAGCTGTTTAAACTTGACTTTGCAGCGGCTCGTAGTCTTTGAAGAGTTTAAAGGGCGGTCTTTCATATATGCATCTGGCTTTGATGTTGGCTCATTTTCAAATAAAGCAATGGCTTATACGCCATATACCCCAGAAGAACGTAATTTAATCCAAGTGAAATTGGATAGACAGATTGTAGAGTTAAAAAACTCTTGGCTTACACCATATGTGAAATCAGTCAAGTGTCATGATTTTATCAATGCTAGAGGAAAAAGGAGCATTATTGTTAGTGATAACATTACTTTAGAATCATTAAAAAGTTGGTTCGATCATGAGTGTGACTCAATACCATTTTATTTTGATGGATATAAAGATGCTCATAGTGATGATCCAAGAAGCATTTTTATACGAGCTCTTACCAGCCTAAAAATGCGTAAGATTTTTAATGGGAACATTAGTGAATTATGGGATATATGGAATGTGCCTGGGCGTATAGTAAATGCGAAGGCGCTTATCCCTCTCTATCTTAAGTTGATCCAAGTCACAGGGATGAACCCATCATCAATAATAGACCTCGAAATTGATGATTTTGTGGTTTCACATGATGCAACAAATCGTCCGTGTCTTAGATATTGGAAAGAGCGTAGTACGGGAGCGAAAGAATATCACCTTGATATATTCAATTGTGACATAACTTGGTTGTCTATGGGACAAGCTAAAGTTGTTGAAGATATTTTCGAGACGATTATAGCAATAACTAAACACGTCAGAGTTAATGCTGGCGATGACGTTAAGAACAAGCTTTTTATTTGTAACAGTACAGCTAGAAATAAATCCAATGATGCTGAGTGGCATGCACCTATAGTTCCAACAATGGAGCAGATGTGGAATTGTTTAAAGGATTTTTCCAATGATTTGAAAAATGAAAATGGAGAGGCGGTAGAGGTCATTGCTACTCGCTTTCGTTCCTCATTCATTTCTGAGTTGATTGATAATGGTGTGCCCCTTCGTGAAATACAAATGATTATGGGTCATGCTAATATTGGTGTTACTCTAGCTTATTTAGACAGAATGGATTTTAATAAGCAGTCTCGGAGTAAAATTTATGCGGCACTTACCAAAATATATGAAAACAGCTACGAATTAAAAAGCAGACCTAATGGTGATGATGTTAGCGTAAAAAATTTTCAAGAAGTAATTTATAAAACTCCATTAGGTGGGTGCAAGAATATCTTTGATCCGCCTGATATCATTAAGTCCCTAAATAGCTACAAGAGTGGAAGTGCTTGTGCAAACTTCAATAAGTGCCTATCTTGTAATAATGTAATTATTACAAGATCTCATCTTCCTGATTTATTTGCATTGTATCGAGATTATACTCAGGTTGCCCGTAATACAAGGTTGATGCTGACACCTCATGGAAAAGTTATTCAGGATAATATAGATATACTTGAATCTATATTAGGTGAGCGATCTGAATTTTCAGCTAAAGAATTAGAGGTTGCTAAACGGCTATCATTAAATATTGAATCTACAATCTTGATTGATGGTGTATCTCTATGAATATTGAGCATGTTGATAATGTTTTTTTCAAAAGTAACTTGCAGCAACTACTTGCTCAAATATACATAGACAATAAAAATGAAGCTAGTAAAAATGACGATATAAATATTCTCAATTTACTGGCGTTTCCTGTGACCTCAAAATCTCTATTCAGAGATGATGTTTGGGACTACACACAGGGCGAGATCGTGAACAT
>NZ_CDBZ01000155.1 GCF_000819985.1 Aeromonas media
ATACGAGAGAAGAAGTACCATGTCATCACCCAAGACGTTCGCACCCTCGTGCGCCCGGCCCTCCCGCCCGCTGTGTGCCGGAGGCCTGTCATGAACAAGACCCTGTTAATGGCCGCGTTGCTGCTCGCCCTCGGCGCCGGTGGCGGCTACTGGGCCGCCAGCCACCTGCCTGGCGATGGCGCCAGCGCCGAGAAGACGCCGCTCTACTGGGTCAACCCCATGGATCCGCGCGACAAGCGCGATGCCCCCGCCAAGGACAACATGGGGATGGACTTCATCCCCGTCTATGAGGAGAAACAGGGTGGCTCGCCGGGCACAGTCACCATCAGCCCCGAGATCCAGCAGAACCTGGGGGTACGGCTCGCCAAGGTGGAGAAACTCCCCATCCACCAGCAGATCGAGACGGTGGGCTACGTCGGCTATGACGAGGACAGGCTGGAGGCGGTCAACGCCCGCATGGCAGGCTGGATCCGCACCCTCGCCATCAAGAGCGAGGGGCAGCAAGTGAGCAAGGGGAGCCTGATTTACGAGCTCTATGCCCCGGATCTGGTCAACGCCCAGCACGAGTATCTGCTCGCTCTCAACACCGCCAACCCCCTGCTGCTGCGCGCCGCCGAGGGCAAGCTCAAGTCCCTGCAGGTGCCGGCGGATCAGATAGCGGCCCTCAAGCGCAGCCGTCAGGTGCAGGAGACGGTGCGCATCTATGCCCCGAGCAGCGGTTATGTCTCCGAGCTGAAAGTGCGCGAAGGCCAGTACGTGGAGCCCGCCGCGGCGCTCTTCAACATCAGCACCCTCAAGCAGGTGTGGGTCAGTGCCGAGGTGTTCGAGCGCCAGGCGGCGCAGCTGAAGGTGGGCGATCCGGTCACCATGACCCTGGACTACGCTCCCGGTCGCAGTTGGCAAGGTAAGGTGGATTACCTCTATCCCACCCTGGATGCCGCCACCCGCACCCTCAAGGTACGGCTGCGCTTTGCCAACCCGGACGAGTTCCTCAAACCCAACATGTTCGCCAAAGTAAACATTCGTACTGGTCAGGGAGAGCCCCGGCTGGTGGTGCCAAGCGAGGCAGTGATCCGCACCGGCAGCCAGGACAGGCTGGTGCTGGCGCTGGGAGATGGCAGCTTCAAGTCGGTGGCCGTTACCCTGGGCCCCCAGTTTGGCGACAAGGTGGCCATCCAGGAGGGGGTTGAAGCGGGGGACAGCATCGTCAGCTCGGCCCAGTTCCTGCTCGATTCCGAATCGGCCATCGATTCGGACTTCCAGCGCATGACGGCGGTGCGCCCCGCTCAGGTGTGGACCCAGGGCGAGGTTGAAAGCATCGATCTCGCCAACCGCACCCTGATGGTCTCCCACCAGCCCATCCCCGAGTGGCAGTGGCCCGCCATGGAGATGGAGTTCACCGTGGCGGACGGGGTCGACATGAGCAAGCTGACCGAGGGTCAGACCCTGCATCTGCAGGTGATGCAGGAGGGAGATGAGTACCGCATCACCACCATCCATCAGGAGAAAGCGCCAGCAAGCGGCGACGCAGCTAAACCCGCGACGGATGAGATGGACAAGATGGAAGGCATGGACCATAGCCAGCACAATATGGGAGCCAAGTCATGATCCCCTCCATCATTCGCGGCTTTGCCAACAACCGCTCTTCACTCTCTGCGCCCAATGAGAAAGGAGTCCAATCATGATTCCTGCCATCATTCGCTGGTCCGTGGGCAACCGCTTTCTGGTGCTGCTGCTGACCGTCATGCTTACCGCCTGGGGGCTCTGGTCGGTCAAGCAGACCCCGGTGGACGCCCTGCCGGATCTCTCCGACGTGCAGGTGATCATCAAGACGGCCTACCCGGGCCAGGCGCCCCAGGTGGTGGAGGATCAGGTGACCTACCCGCTCACCACCGCCATGCTGGCGGTGCCGGGGGCCACCACGGTGCGTGGCTACTCCTTCTTCGGCGACTCCTTCGTCTATGTGCTGTTTGACGACGACACCGACCTCTACTGGGCCCGTGCCCGGGTGCTGGAGTATTTGAGCCAGGTTGCGCCCAACCTGCCCGCCTCCGCCCGCCCCCAGCTCGGCCCCGATGCTACCGGGGTGGGCTGGGTCTACCAGTACGCGCTGGTGGACAGAACCGGCAAGCACGACTTGAGCGAGCTCACGTCGCTGCAGAACTGGTTGCTCAAGTTCGAGCTGCAGACGGTGGACGGCGTCTCCGAGGTCGCCACCGTGGGCGGCATGGTGCGCCAGTATCAGGTGCGGGTCGACCCGGACAAGCTGCGTGCCTACGGCATCCCGCTCTCCCTCATCGAGACCGCCATCCAGCAGGGCAACCAGGAGACCGGCGCCTCCGTCATCGAGATGGCGGAAGCGGAGTACATGGTGCGCTCGAACGGGTACCTCAAGAGCGTGGAGGATCTGAAGCAGATCCCGCTCGGTACCAATGTACGCGGCGCCCCGCTGCTGCTGGGTGACGTGGCGGATGTGGTCACCGGCCCCCAGAGTCGACGCGGCGTCGCCGAGCTTAACGGCGAGGGGGAAGTGGTCGGTGGCATCATCGTCATGCGTTTCGGCGAGAACGCCCAGCACACCATAGACGGGGTCAAGAAACGGCTCGCAGAGCTCAAGAACAGCCTGCCGGAAGGGGTGGAGATCGTCACCGTGTATGACCGCTCGGATCTTATCCAGCGCGCCATCGACAACCTCTCCGGCAAGCTAGTGGAGGAGTTCGCCGTGGTGGTGCTGGTCTGCCTCGCCTTCCTGTTTCACCTGCGCTCATCCCTGGTGGTAGTCATCTCCTTGCCCATCGCCATCCTGACCGCCTTCATCGTGATGCACCTGCAGGGGATCAACGCCAACATCATGTCGCTGGGGGGCATCGCCATCGCCATCGGCGCCATGGTGGACGGTGCCATCGTGATGATCGAGAACGTCCACAAACACATGGAGCGGGAGGCGCTCACCGACAAGAACCGCTGGCGCATCATCACCGAGGCGAGCATAGAGGTGGGGCCCGCCATCTTCTTCTCCCTGCTGATCATCACCATCAGCTTCCTGCCGGTGTTCGCGCTGGAGGCACAGGAGGGGCGGATGTTCCACCCCCTCGCCTACACCAAGACCTACGCCATGGCCGCCGCGGCCGGGCTCGCCATCACGCTGGTGCCGGTGATCATGGGCTACTTCATCCGTGGCAAGGTGCTGGCGGAGCAGGCCAACCCCCTCAACCGCTGGCTGAGCCAGGGCTATGTGCCGCTGCTCAAAGCCGTGCTGGCTCGTCCGAAAACCACTCTGGCCATCGCCGCCGTGGTGACGGTGGCGGGTTTCTGGCCGCTCAAGTACCTGGGTTCCGAGTTCATTCCGCCGCTCGATGAGGGGGACATCATGTATATGCCCACCACCGCGGCCAATATCTCGGTGGGCAAGGTGCGGGAGATTTTGCAGCAGACCGACAAGCTCATTCGCACCGTGCCCGAGGTGCAGAACGTGTTCGGCAAGGCGGGGCGCGCCGAATCGGCCACCGACCCCGCCGATCTGGTGATGATGGAGACCAGCATCCAGCTCAAGCCACGCGACCAATGGCGCCCCGGCATGACCCCGGAGAAGCTCAAGGAGGAGCTTGACTCACTCATCCGCTTCCCCGGTCTCACTAACGCCTGGGTGCCCCCCATCAAGACCCGCATCGACATGCTGGCCACCGGCATCAAGACCCCGGTCGGCATCAAGATAGCGGGGCCCGATCTCAAGGTGATCCAGCAGCTCGGCCAGCAGCTGGAACAGATCGTCGGCAAGGTGGAGGGCGCCTCATCGGTCTACGCCGAGCGGGTGGCCGGTGGCCGCTACGTGAAGGTGGACATCGACCGGCTGAAAGCGGCCCGTTACGGCCTCAATATCGCCGACGTGCAGGCGGTGCTCGCCACCGCGGTGGGCGGCATGGAAGTGGGCCAGACCATCGAGGGGCGCGAGCGTTACCCCATCAACCTGCGCTATCCCCAGAGCTATCGCGATTCGGTGGCGAGCCTCGAGCTGCTGCCGGTGGTCACTCCGAGTGGCGCTCGTATCGCCCTGGCGGACGTGGCGCGGGTCTATATCAGCGACGAAGCCCCCATGCTGCGCAGTGAAAACGCGCGCCTCAACGGCTGGGTCTACGTCGACATTCGTGGCCGCGACATCGGCTCTTTTGTGGCAGAGGCCAAGGCCGAGGTGGACAAGCAGCTGGTGCTGCCAGCGGGCTACGCCCTCACCTGGTCTGGCCAATACGAGTACATGGAGCGGGCCAAGGCCCGCCTCGCCTACGTAGTGCCATTAACCGTCGCCATTATCGTGCTGCTGCTCTATCTGGCGTTTCGCCGCTTCCAGGAGGTGTTGCTCATTCTCACCACCTTGCCGCTGGCGGTGGTGGGGGGGATCTGGACCCTCTGGCTGCTGGACTTCAACCTCTCGGTGGCGGTCGGGGTGGGCTTTATCGCCCTGGCGGGGGTGGCGGTGGAGACCGGCGTCCTGATGCTGGTCTACCTCAACCACGCCTGGGATGACCTCGTGGCCAGCGGCAAGCCGGACCAGGCGGGCCTGCACCGGGCGGTGATCCACGGCGCCGCCCTGCGCCTGCGCCCCAAGATGATGACGGTGGTGACCATTATCGCTGGCCTGTTGCCCATCATGTGGAGCCAAGGCACCGGCTCCGAGGTGATGCAGCGCATCGCCGCCCCCATGATTGGCGGCATGGTGAGCGCCTTAGGTCTGACCCTCTTGGTGCTGCCCGCCGCCTATTACCTGTGGCGCAGCAGCAACCTGCCTGCTTATCAACAATCCGAATGACCCGATTTCCCAACCCTTTTCGACTGAACGATTGAAGGAAAACACCATGAACTACAAGACGCTGACCCTGACATTGCTGCTGGGCCTTGCCACCCACACCAGCCTGCAAGCCGAGGAGATGATGAACCATGCCGGCCACGACATGGGCCAGATGAGCCAGATGGAAGGCATGAACGAGATGGGCGAGATGGCGATGACCCAGGGGGTCATAAGCCGCATCAACGCGGCCAACGGCAAGGTCGGCATCAAGCACGAGGCGATCGACAACCTCAAGATGCCAGCGATGACCATGGTCTTTCGGGTGGCCGATCCGGCTCTGCTCCAGGATCTGAAAGTGGGGGATGCGGTGCGCTTTCACGCCGAGAACCCAGCCGGCAAGCTCACCGTGACAGCCATCCAGAAACAGTAAACAGACTGATTTCAATAAAAGACGGCGGGATCATCCCGCCGTCTTTATTTATGACATCACAACATGTGGCTATTTCAGCCACGAATATGCGCGATAAAGGCGTCGATCTGTTCGCGGCCGCAGGCGGGGTTCATGAAGACCGCCTTCTCGCCGGCGATGTAGGAATACTTGCCTCGCTCGTCGTATTCCGAGTGTGCCACCGCCTCCACCCAGTTGGTGTAGAGCCCTACCTTGCCACGTCCCTTGAACAGGCTGCGGTGGTAGTCGGTGTTGCGCTGCAGGCGCGCCTTGTAGGCGGGATCGCTGGAGCGGGCCAGCTCGAAGGCGAACTCGGCCTCGGGGTCCTGTACCCACTCTGAGTTGTAGATCTTGAAGCCGACACTGGGCCCCTGGTTCTCCTGGGCCACCAGCTTGACGTTGCCGAGCTGGCTTAACCGGAAGCGGAAGTAGTTGGCGTTTTGCAGGCAGTGGGCAAGCACGGTGCGATACCCCTCCACCCCCAGGTAGTTGAGGGCCGCATAGGCACCGAACAGGTCGCTCGCCCCGCGGGAGCACTCGATGGTGGATTGCAGGTGGGTCTGACCCTGGATGTCCCGCTCGAAGTAGGAGAAGTGCTCCGGATCGTTCTCCATCGCCTTGAGATCGTCCTGCTCTTTTATCATCACCAAGCTGGAGGTGTAGGGCACATAGCCCCACTTCTGGAAGTCCACGGTGAAGGAGTCGGCGTATCTGAGCTCGGCGAAGCGGCTCACGTTGCGCTCGATCCCCGCCAGGGTGGCGGCGTTGATGGCGAGCGGGTTGGCGGCAAAGTCGTAGTCCAGGAAGAAGATCATCGACCAGCCGATGGCGGCGTCGACGTGGATGTGGGGCCTGACCGCCACCTCGAACCGCTCGCAGAGGCGATCCCGCAGCTCGACCACGGGTTTGACCCTATCCACCCCGAAGGTGTCGGTGGTGCCCATGGTGAGCATGATGGTGGGCACCACGTGATGAAGGGCGAAGCAGGCGGTCAGGGTACGCTCGAGGTGGTCGAGATCGATGTCGTTGTTCTCGCCCACCTGGATGCGGATGGTCTTGTTCTCGATGTCCACCCCGAGCAGGGAGAGGTTGGTGATGTTGGAGTAGTGGCCGCCCTGGGAGTTGATGATGCGTTGACATCCTCCCCGCCCTAAAGGACGGGGATTCCTACTGCGGTTAGGCGATTACGCCTAATTCGCTTCGGTGGGTTCCTGCTGCTGGCGGCCTTATTGCACCACTCACTTCACAGGCTAACTGGGCGTGTCCCGCCCTTAACACATTGATCGCGCCGACCAGATCGGCGTTTTCTTTAAAACCACACTCCACACATTCGAACGTAGCTTGTGTTTGACGATTATCAGCCGAGATATGCCCGCAACATGGGCACGTTCGGCTGGTGTTCTTCGGCGGCACCGCTATCAAATGCCCGCCATTCCAAGCCAGCTTGTAGTCGAGCTGACGCCGAAACTCGCCCCAGCCTTGATCTAAAATAGCCTTATTCAGGCCCGACTTGGCTCGCACGTTGCGCCCAGGCGTGTCAGTTGTGCCCGCCGCTGACTTGGACATATTTCGCACCTGCAAATCTTCAACACAGACCAGCGCGTGGTTTTTGCTGATGGCGGCCGAGATCTTATGCAAGTAGTCGCGGCGGGCACTGCCGATATGAGTCTGGATGCGCTGAATACGGGCTTTCGCTTTCTTCCAATTGCGGCTGAATCTGACTTTGCGGCTCATCGCCTGCTGCGCTTTGCGCAAGGCTTTTTCGTGAGCCTTGAAACTATTGAGTGGGTCTTTGTGGCTGCCATCTGACAGGGTGACAAAGCGTTTAATCCCCATATCGAGGCCAACAGCTGTGCCTTGATGAACGGGCACATCAACCTCTCGCTCGGTCTGGATAGCGGCATACCACTTACCGCTTAATTGGCTCACGGTAATGTTCTTGATCACCCCGAGCGCATCCCGACTGTTGCGGTAGCGTAGCCAACCCAACTTAGGCAGGAACAGACGGCTATTGGCCTGATCGAGCTTGAAACCTTGCGGATAGCGGAAGCTGTCGGATAAACCCTTCTTTTTGAAGCGAGGGAAATCGGCGCGTTTGGCGAAGAAGTTAGTGTAGGCTCGCTCCAGATCTTTTAGCGTTTGCTGCAAGGGTTGGGATGGCGTTTCGGCAAGCCAAGCGGTTGAGTCTTCCGACTTCCATTGGGTGAGCTGTTTACACAGCTCCGCATAGCCAAGCTTTTTCTCGCCCTGTTCAAAGCGCTCCTGCTGCAACGCCAGCGCCTTGTTGAACACGAAACGGCATGAACCAGCGAAGCGGCGCATTCGCAGCTGTTGCTGGCCGTCTGGCCGAAGTTCATATTTGAAGGCTTGAAGTCGTTGCATGGCTATAATATACTTTGGTCTATGAGCAAAATCAATGACATTAGAACTGGCAGATACTGCGTTTTCTCTATGCATGTTCATTTGGTCTTCGTGACGAAATATCGCAGAAGAGTATTCGACAACGCCGCCATCGACCGCCTTAGAGAGCTGTTCTCCAAGATCTGCGCTGACTTTGAAGCAGAGCTAAAAGAGATGGATGGAGAGGTTGATCATGTTCACCTGCTGGTGAATTACCCGCCAAAAGTGGCAGTATCGGCGCTGGTGAACAGCCTAAAAGGGGCATCCAGTCGGGTGCTGCGAAAAGAGCGGCCAGACATCGCCGCCAAGTTCTACTACAAGGGCATGTTGTGGTCGCCATCTTACTTTGCATCGAGTTGTGGCGGCGCTCCGATAGAGATCATCCGGCAGTACATCGAGCAACAGCAAACACCTCATTAACCATGGAACGGCTACGCCATTCACACCTTATATCCCCGCCATGAATGACGGGGCTTTACGGTGCTTTTGGGTAATCCTGATAGTGGCCTAGCCCCTTGTGCTTGGCCTGTGGCAGGCTCTTGCGGATGCCGAGCAGGTAGCCATAGAGGTTACAAAACGTCCCCCCCTGGGTGAAGATGCCGGTGGCGCGGGCCGGGTCGTAACCCGCCAGCAGCGCTATCTGGCGCACCACCTTCTTCTCCAGCTCCTCGGCCACCCCGGCATACTCGGAGTAGACCAGGTTGGGGTTGGCGAGGATCCCCATCTGGGCGCCGTAGATGGCGGGATCCGCCGACATGGTGATGACGTTCTCGACGCTGGAGGGGTTCTCCCAGTCCTTTGACAAGGCGCCGGCAAACAGCAGCTCGGCCATGGGCTCGCCCGGGGTGCGCATGGTGGCTGGCACCGGCATGGTCTCGCAGAGATCCGCCAGACGGGCGCGGCCATCGGGCCAGGCGTTGAGGCGCGCAGCCGGGGCCAGTCCACGGGCGCGAAACTCGTTGAGGGTGGCAAAACCGGGCTCGCGAAAGACCGGCCAGAGATCGGGGTTGCGCGAGAAGAAGTGGGCTTTGACGGTGGCAAAACGGCGAGCGAATTCGGGGGAGACGGCGTTGACGCCCTCATCTTTCAGATAGACCAAGTGATTCATTTTTATACCATTGATACTGCTGAGGTGCGGTTTTTATACTCCAGTGACACCTCTATCAACAGAGACAATAACTAATGGTCTGCCCTACTTTTTGTCATGTTGGCGCCCTGAGGGGCGCCGCGCCCCCTCTTCCCTCTTTTCCCCTGTTCATCTTGTGATCCTGGTCATGGGCAAGGTCAGCGCAGGGCGGTCAGCAGCCATGCCGAAAACCCTTCCAGCTCGGGGTTGGCCGAAAACGTCGCCCGCCACTGACGCAGCAACTCGTCGATGGCCTCGGGACGATAGGCCACCCCGGGCAGGCGTGCGGCCAGGTCATCCAGGGGCGCAGGGTCCAGGGTGTCGCTGAAAATCTGTGCCCGTCCTATCACCCCCTTCTCCACGTCGAAATGAAGCTCGACCCCGCCCCAGGGGAAGCGCTCCTCCAGCAGGTGGCTGAAGGCGGGAGCATGGCCGAAGTTCCACTCCCAGCTGCGTTGGCGGGCAAAGGTCTCGGCAAAGCCGGGCAGGTCGGGCATCCGCTCGGGGGAGATGTGCTCGGGCGGCACCACCTCACCGTAATGGGCAAAGAAGGCGTCGCACAGGGCCTGCACCACCTGCTCATGACCCAGGCCAGGCAACAGCTCGCCAAGGTTCGCCACCCGGCTTCTCACCGAGCTGATACCCTTGGCCGCCAGCTTCTTGGGGTCGGGATTGAGGTAGTGGGCGAGGCGGCCGAGATCGGCGTCCAGCAGCAGGGTACCGTGGTGAAAGCCGCGATCATGGGTCTCCCGGTAGGCCGAACCCGACACCTTGCGATCCCCGTCCGGGGTCGCCACCAGCAGGTCGTTGCGCCCGGAGGCAAAAGCACTCACGCCGAGTCTGGCGAGGGCATCAATGACGATGGCGGTGGAGACGCTCTTGTCATAGCCGGGCTTGCCCGCCATGAAGGTGAAACAGCTGTTGCCAAGGTCGTGGAACACGGCGCCGCCCCCGCTGCTGCGCCGGGCCAGGGTCACCCCGTCCTCTTCCATGCGGCGGGTGTTGCACTCCTTCCAGGGGTTCTGGGCCCGGCCTATCACCACCGTATTGTCGTTGCGCCACAGGAACAGCACCCGCTGGGCCGGGTCCATCTGGCGAAAGATGCACTCCTCCACCGCGAGGTTGAACAGGGGATCGTGGGAGTCGGAGAGCAGCAGGCGCAAGGAAGACATGACAGGACCTTCTCGGAAAACAGGAAACGGATGACTACCATACCACCCTGAACGAAGGAAGGCGTCCCCCGACCGCCACAGGTCGACACCCGACACGGACAAGAGCATCAACTTCTGATACGACAGGAGAAGATAAGAGGGAATTGCAGAAAACACGCAGTTTGTCATTAACAGGCGAGAAGAGAGGCGGCAGCCATCCCTCCTGGAATGACACCTAATGCCCTTGTCACCGGCCGGTGACGGGTTGACAAGGTTTCAAAATGAGCCGTGACGCCCATTGACGTGATGAATGACACAAAAATGACTTTTAATGCCTCCCGCGCCCCATCTTATTGGGGCTTGCTCCCCTTGCGAATAACAGGAAATTGTTTGACTCTAGCCAGAAGAGCACCTCCCGAGAGAACAGCGGTATGACGGAGTCCGATGCATCTCGCCAGCCTGTACGCTGGCTTCTGCCCTTCTGGGTGATGATTGCCACCCTGACCACGGCTCACCTCAGGGCGGATGAGCGCGTCATCCTGCAACTTCCCTGGCAGCACCAGTTCCAGTTTGCCGGTTACTACGCCGCCATCGCCAAGGGGTTCTACCGGGAGGCCGGCCTGCAGGTCACCCTGCGGGAGGCGGGGCCGGGCACCGACGTCATCAATGAAGTCACCACGGGTCGCGCCCAGTTCGGCATCCGCGGCAGCGATCTGCTGCTGGCCCGGGCAGCAGGCCGCCCTGTGGTGGTGCTCGCCGCCATGTTGCAGCACTCCCCCCTGATGCTCATCACCCTGGAGCGGCCGGATATCCAGACCCCGGGCGATCTGGCCAACAAGCGGCTGATGCTCGAACCCGGCTCCAACGAGCTGCTCACCTACCTGCATCGCTACACCCGCAGCCGGCAGTGGGAGACCCTGCCCTACGAACGGGGGGTCCAGGCACTGCTGAGGGGCCAGGCGGACGTCATCAGCGCCTACAGCACAACCGAGCCCTTCACCCTGCAGCAACAGGGCATTCCCTTCCGGGTGTTCACCCCCCGCGACATCGGTTACGACTTTTACGGAGACAACCTCTTCACCTCGGAGAGTGAGGTCATCAACCAGCAGGAGCGGGTCCAGCGCTTCTTGCAGGCCAGCCTCAAGGGGTGGCGCTATGCCATGGATCATCCCGAGGAGATGATCAACCTGATCCTGGAGCACTACCCCAGCGGGGCCGGGCGCGAGGCGCTCGCCTTCGAGGCCCGTGAAACCCGGGCCCTGATGCAGCCCGACATCATCGAGCCCGGTTACATGCAGCAGGATCGCTGGCAGCAGATCGCCCGCACCTACCAGGAGGCCGGGATGATCAAGGCGGTGCCCAACCTCACCCCCTTTCTCTACAACAGTACCCAGGCGAGCCTTCGTCAGCAGCGCCAACTGCTCGACAGGAGCGTGGCCATCGCCATGCTGATCTCTTTCTCCCTGCTGGCCCTGCTCGGCGTCTTCCTGCACCTCTATCTGCGTCTGCGGGAAGAGGCCAGTGACCGACAGCGGCTCACCCGGGAACTGGCCCAGCGCGAGCAGCACTACCGCTTCGTGGCGGAGAACAGCGGCGACGTGATCTGGACCATGGACACCGACAGCCTGCGTTTTCGTTACATCAGCCCCGCCATCGCGTCCCTGAGCGGCTATGAGCCCGCAGAACTCTTTGCCCTCTCCCTGCGCCAGCTGCTCCCCGATGAGTCCTGGAAACAGCTTCGCGACGGCATCACCGCCTCCCTCGAGGCCTGGCAACGGGGGGATCATGGGCAGACCCGGTGCGTCATCCACTCCCAGCTGCGCCACAAGCAGGGTCATCTGGTGACCATCGAGACGGTCACCACCTTGCACGGCAGCACCAGCACAAGACCGGACGCCATTTTGGGGGTGACCCGGGATGTCACCGAACGTTCGGCCCGGGAGGAGATGATGCGCCGCCTCGCCTTCTATGACCCCCTCACCGGCCTGGCCAACCGCCGCCTGCTGCAACAGCGGCTCAAGGAGACCCTGGAGCAGGCTCCCCAGCAGCCCCTGGCCCTGGTCTTCATCGATCTCGACCACTTCAAACCCATCAATGACACCTTCGGCCACGAAACCGGCGACCTGCTGCTCAAGTTGGTGGCCGAGCGCATGGGGGAGTGCGTCAGAGAAGAAGACCTGGTGGCACGCCTTGGGGGGGACGAATTCGTGATCATGCTGCCCGATACGGATGCCTCGGCCCTCGCGGTCGCCGACAAGCTGCACCACTGCCTGCATCACCCCTTCCAGCTTGAGCAGCAGGCGCTGCGCATCTCCGGCAGCATAGGGGTCGCCCTCTATCCGGATCACGGCACCGACCCCAAGACCCTGATGCACCACGCCGATCAGGCCATGTATCAAGCCAAGCACCATGGCCGGGGCAGGGTCTGCCTGTTTTCCACCGGGCAGGATCCCCTCCCCGGCACCCTGCAATGGCAGCCCGCCCACGCATGCGGCCACCCCCGCATCGATGCGGACCACCGCCAGCTCTACCTGCTGGCCAACCGCTTGCTCGAGCACATGCAGGATCCCGGCATCCATCCCGATGCCTTGCTGGCAGACATGGCGCAGATATTCGAGATGGCGCGCCAGCACTTCCTCCTCGAAGAGCAGGTCCTCGCGCAATATGGCTATGAGGAGCTGGCGGCCCATCGCCAGGAGCACCAGCATCTGCTGAAAAAAGCCGGTCAGCTGATGGCGGCCGCACAGGCGGGCACCCTTGGCAACGACGCCCTGCTCAACTTCATCATCCAGGAGCTGGTCGTGGGTCACATGAGCCAGGCGGATCGCCGTTATTTCCCCCTGATGAAAACCTGCGATGCCCGCGAGGCGGTGTGATGCCAGAAAACAGGGGGCATTGGCCCCCTGTGTTTACCTCTGACTTCGGCGCACAAGCAGGCTGTAGTAGAGCAGCGGGATCACCACCAGGGTGAGCAGGGTGGAAACCAGGATCCCGAAGATCAGGCTGATGGCGAGGCCATTGAAGATGGGGTCATCCAGGATGAAAAGCGCCCCTATCATGGCCGCCAGCGCCGTCAGCATGATGGGTTTGGCTCGCACCTGCGCCGCCTCGATCACCGCCTGCTCGAACGCCATGCCACTCGCACGCTGCTGCTCGATGAAATCCACCAGCAGGATGCTGTTGCGCACGATGATCCCGGCCAGCGCAATCATCCCTATCATCGAGGTGGCGGTGAACTGGGCCCCCAGCAGGGCGTGACCCGGCATCACCCCGATGAGGGTGAGCGGAATGGGGGCCATGATGATGAGCGGCACCAGATAGGAGCGGAACTGGGCCACCACCAGCAGGTAGATGAGGATCATCCCCACCCCATAGGCCAGCCCCATGTCGCGGAAGGTCTCGTAGGTTATCTTCCACTCCCCGTCCCACAAGAGCGCCACCTCCCCCAGCTTATCGGGCTGATGCACGTAATACTGTGGCAGCGAGATGTCGGCACCGGCGGCAAACATGCCGTAGAGCGGGCTGTCGGTATGGCCGCCCATGTCAGCCACCACCATCACCATGGGCTGCATATTCTTGTGCATGAGGTAGCTGGGGGCGACCTCGTCACGACGGCTCACCAGCTCGGAGACCCGCACCAGCTGGCCGCTCAGGCTGCGCACCTTGAGCGCCAGCACACCCGCCAGATCCCGTTTGTCACCGGGGGCCAGCTCGATGCGGATCGGCACCGGATACTTGGCGCCATGCCCCTGCAGCCAGCTGGCATCCTGATAACCCACCCCGCCATTGAGGGTGTTCACCAGATCGCCGAGATCGACCCCGAGCAGGGCCGCCTTGCTGCGATCCACCACCAGCCGCCACTTGGGCTGCGGGTCGGTCAGATAGATATCCACGTCCACCAGATCCGCCGTGGCCACAAAGCGGGCCTGAACGGCGCGAGCGGCTGCCTCACGGGCGGCCTGCGTCGGGCCATACACTTCCGCGACGATGGGTGACCAGACAGGCGGTCCCGGGGGCACCTCCACCACCTTGAGATTGCCCCCTGCCGCACTGGCGATGGCCTGCAAGGGCGCACGCACCGACCGGGCAATCTCGTGACTGCTGCGATCCCGTTCATGCTTGTCCACCAGATTGACCTGGATGTCCCCCACGTTGGCGCCGCTGCGGATGAAGTAGTGGCGCACCAACCCGTTGAAGTTGATGGGGGCGGCGGTGCCGGCGTAGATCTGGTAATCCTTCACCTCGGGCACCCTGGCAAGCTCCCGACCCACCGCCAGCAGGGTGCGCTCGGTCTGCTCCAGGGTCGCCCCCTCCGGCATGTCGAGCACCAGCTGGAATTCCGACTTGTTGTCAAAGGGGAGCATCTTGAGCACCACCCACTGCACCACGGGCATGACGGCCGCCCCCGCCACCAGCAGCAGAATGACCAGCCAGAGCTTATGTCTCGCTCTTTTGGCACCCGCCCCCATCAGGAAAGGGGTCATCAGACGGTGAAAGAGCCCGACTTTGGCCTCCCCGTGGGCGACATGCCCCTCGCGCTTGAGCAGGTGATTGGCCAGCCAGGGGGAGAAGATGAAGGCCACCAGCAGGGAGATGAGCATCCCCATGCTGGCATTGATGGGGATGGGGCTCATGTAGGGGCCCATCAGGCCACTGACGAAGGCCATGGGCAGCAGGGCCGCGATGACGGTCAGGGTCGCCAGTATGGTCGGCCCCCCCACCTCGTCCACCGCGCCCGGAATGAGATCCTTGAGGGACCCCTTGCCCAGGCCGCGATGGCGGTGGATGTTCTCCACCACGACGATGGCGTCATCCACCAGGATGCCGATGGAGAAGATAAGCGCAAAGAGGGACACCCGGTTGAGGGTAAAGCCCCATGCCCAGGAGGCGAACAGGGTCAGTGCGAGGGTGATGACGATGGCGACCCCCACCACCAGCGCCTCGCGCCACCCCATGCTCACCAGCACCAGCAATACCACCGCCGTGGTGGCAAAGATGAGCTTGCCGATGAGGGTGTTGGATTTGGTCTCGGCGGTGACGCCGTAGTCACGGGTCACCGTCACCTCGACGCCAGCCGGGATGAGCCGGTTCCTGAGGCTCTCGACCCGTGCCTCCACCCGCTTGGCCACCTCCACCGCGTTCTGCCCCGGCTGCTTGCCGATGGCCAGGGTCACCGCCGGGTAGCTGGCTTGCCCCTGCCCCATCCAGCTTCGCTGGACCGGGGTCTCTTCCCCAAGCCCCACCCGGGCCACCTCACCGAGATAGACGGGCTTGCCGTCGTGCAACCCCACCACCAGCTCGCGGGCCTCCTGCTCGCTTTGCAGGAACTGCCCCACCTGCACCTTGATTTCCCGGTTATCCTGCACCACGGCCTGCTCGCTGCCCACCCGGTTGGCGGCCGCAAGTCGCTGGCTCAGCTCGCCCCAGCTGATGCCATGGGCGCTGAGGGCCACCGGGTCCGGTATCACCCGCAGCACGGTGCGCTGGCCCCCCAGGCTGTAGATGTCCCGGGTACCGGGAATGCGCTTGAGTTCGGTCTCCAGCTCATGGGCGACCCGGGTCAGATCGGGGGCCCCCAATTGCTTGCTCCAGAGGGTCAGACTGACGATGGGAACATCATCGATCCCCCGGGGTTTTACCAGTGGCTGACCCACCCCCAGCCCCTGGGGCAGCCAGTCTCGATGGGAGTCGAGCTGGTTGTTGAGATCCACGATGGCCTGCTCCCGGCTCACGCCCACCTTGAACACCACCACCAGCAGGGCACCATCGGGTTGGGAGAAGGAGTAGAGGGTATCTATCCCCTTTATCTGGGAGACCACCTGCTCGGCAGGGGTGGTGACGAGGGATTCCACCTCTGCCGGGCTGGCCCCCGGGAAGGGAATGTAGACGTCGGCGAAGGTGACATCGATCTGGGGCTCCTCCTCCTTGGGGGTCACCAGCACGGCAAAGAGGCCGAGCAAGAGCCCCACCAGCGCCAGCAGCGGGGTGATGGCCGAGCCCTGAAACAGGGCCGCCAGCCGACCCGCCGGCCCCAGGTGGCCATGGTTGCCGTTCAGCTCGCTACTCATGGGACACCTCCTGTTGACGGGTCCAGGCATCGGGGGCCAGGGTGTCACCGCCCTTGAGACCCGCCAGGACCTCGCACAGCCCAGCCTCGCAGTGGCCGACCCGCACCGGGGTCAGGGCCCAGCCCTCCCCCTCTTTGAGGTAGACGCCGTTGAACTCCCCCTGCCGCAGCAGGGAGGGCTCCGGCACTTGCAACACCTGACGCTCACCCTGTTTGAGCTGCACCTTGAGCCACATACCGGGCAGCCCCCCTGTCGTGTTCGGCGGCAGATCGAGGCGCAACCGGAAACTGTGGCTCTGGCTGTCGGCGTAGTTGAAGCGGGTCAGCTTGACGGGAGCCACGGCCTTGCCACCGGGCAGCAGCACCTGCACATCCGACGGCTGGCCGGCGAGAGCCAGTGCGGACTGGGGCAGCTCCAGCTCCACCCTCAGCTCGCCAAGGGAGAAACCGGATAGCAGCGGCGTACCGGGGGCCACCGTCTCCCCCAGCTCCACCAGCCGCTTGGTCACCACCCCGGCGTAGGGGGCGAGGATACGGGTATAGCCGTAGGCTTCCCGGGCCTGGATGAGGGCGGCCTCGGCGGCATTGACCTCGGCGCGGGCGGCCCGATCCGTTGCCTGGGCGTTGTCGAGCTGGGCCCGGGTGATCACCCCCTTGGCGATGAGGGCCTGATAACGGGTGAGCTGGCGCTCGGCCTCCACCTGCTGGGCCTGGGCCCTGGCCACCCGCGCCTCGGCGCCGGTCACGGCGGCAGACTGCTCCTTGCCGCTTATCTCGAGCAGGGGCTGCCCGGCCTGTACCTCGTCGTTCACATCCACCAGCATGCGGGAGACGCGGCCACTGGTCTGGGCCGCGACCGTCCCCTGATGAATGGCGCTCACGGTACCGCTCAAAGTGAGCCAGTCGGTGACGCGCTGCGGGGTCAGCGTCAGCGCCCCCTTGGCCTCCTCGGGCACCACCAGGGGGGATGTCATGACCAGCAGGGTGGTCACCAGCAACCGGATTGTGTTCATCATGATTCTCCTTCCCTGGCTCATTGGCACCTTGAAAACTCAGGCAATACGGTGCTGGCGAGCCTTCTCCAGCACCCTGTTCCAGACCTTGTCCACCAGCAGGATCCCGGCCGCCATGGCCCCGATGAACAACAATATCATGGGCTGTCCGCTGGAAATGAGACTCAAGGCAGGCCCTGGACAGATGCCGACCAGGCCCCAACCGATCCCGAACAGTGCGGCCCCGCCAATCAGGCGGCGATCCAGCACGGGAGCGGGAACCCGGGCCATGGGTTCCCCCAGCAGGCTCAGACGACGGGGTTTCACCAGCAGGAAGTAGCCCGGCATGAAGACAGCCAGGGCCCCTCCCATCACGAAGGCCAGGCTGGGATCCCAGGCACCGGCCAGATCGAGAAACCCGGTGACCCGCGCCGGATCCATCATCCCGGAGAGGGCCATTCCCAGCCCGAACAGCAGACCCGCAAACACACTTGTCAGCAATTTCATGGCAATCAACCCGTCAAAACATGTGGTGAGTAAAGAACACGGTCGCCACGCCCATCCCCATAAAGGTGAGCGTCGCCACCACGGAGCGCGTCGACAGCCGCCCCATGCCGCAGATGCCGTGACCGCTGGTGCAGCCATTGCCAAGGCGGGTGCCGATGCCCACCAGCAGGCCGGACAGCAGCACCACGGGCCAGCCGGGCAAGGCATCAAAGGCGGGCATGGTGGCCCAACCCAGGGTCAGCGCCAGCCAGGCCCCCAGTCCCAATCCCAGCAGAAACAGCACCCGCCAGGGCGTCTTGTACTGCATTGCACCGGCCAGAATGCCGCTGATCCCGGCCACCCGGCCGTTGAACAACATCAGGATCAGGGCCGAGAGCCCCGCCAGCATGCCGCCCCCCAACGAGAGCAGCCATTGGCTTTCCATCATCGAATTTCCTCATCTGAGTGACAAAAATGGGTTTGCAGCGCCGCCAGCACATCGGCCGCCGCCTCGCTCACCAGGGAGTAGTAGATCTGCTGGGAGACTTTGCGCGAGCGGATAAGGCCCTGGCGCTTCAATACCGACAGTTGCTGGGAGAAGGCCGACTGCCCGAGCTGGCTGTGGGCCAGCAGCTCCCCGACCCCCTTCTCCCCTTCCACCAGCTGGCAGAGCACCATCAGGCGTACGGGATGAGCCAGCGCCTTGAGCAGGCCGGCGGCGGCTGTCGCATGTCGGTTCATCTCGTCGAAGTGGCTCATAAGATTAAATTAGCAATTGCTGATATTTGTTCTATTGTATAAAACAACTCTAAATTAGCAATCACTAAACAAAAGGAGACGAGAAATGACCGTCGATAACGGAGTCAGAGTGGTCGCGGGTGGCATGTTGCTGCTGTCGCTGCTGCTCACGGCCTGGGTCCACCCGGGCTTTGTCTGGTTGAGCGTCTTTGTCGGGGTCAACCTGATACAGAGTGCGTTCACCGGCTTCTGCCCCGCCGCCATGATCCTGAAGCGCATGGGCATGAAATAGCCTAGACCGGACGATGAAAACGAGGGAGCTATGGCTCCCTCGTGGTAAAACCCCATTTTGTTTCAATATGTTGCTGTCAGAGCCCCAAGGTTTACCCCAGTTGCCACATCGGCTACCATATCGCCTCTTTATCACTAGCGGAGACCATCGGTGGGCAACTCATCAAGTGACAGATGCACGCCGACCCTCATCGTCGGCACCTCGGTCGCGAGCTAGCCGCAGAGTCCCTCTGCCGCAACTCGCAACCCTGCGAGAAGCGGAAATCCACTCCCCTCTTCTCTTTTTACACTTGACGTCGGGTGACCCTGGCCAACCGCCACGGGCGCCTTGCCTGCATAGTTTCTGCTTCCCACAAGGAGGCTGCTATGCGTTTTATCTCAATCAAACCGGCTGCGGATCGCGCGGTCGCAACAGGTTCCGTTGCTACCCGGGCTCATCCCCTGCTGAGCAAGCTCGGCCTTGGCATGCTGCCGCGCTGGCTGGGCGGCAAACCGCGCCAGCACCACTACCGGCTGCAGATCCGCTGCGAGGATCGCGCCGATATGGAGCAGGTGCTGGAGATGGTGAGCCACACCCTGCAACCGGCCGGGCTGCACCCCATGCAGTCCATGACACCGGGTCGCAGTGGCGGGCGTGAGCTGGTGCTCAACCTCCAGTGCACCCCGCCCCAGCGCCGCTATCTGGTGCAATTTGTCCATCAGGTCGGGGCAGACCATCCGGTACGCTGGGAACTGCGTCCGCGCCGCGACGGCGATCCCGAGCGCACCTGACGGCGCTCACCTTGCCCACGCAGTAATCCGGGTCATCGGCACTATCGGGGGCCGGCCAGGCAGGCTCCCTTCCCCCTTGGCATGCCCGGAGCCAGAACCGCGTCCCAGCGTGCATTTTTCATGCAGGCCTATCGCACGCACATCCTTGCGATTCATCCGCCATCTCACCTGGCGTGCCATCATGGATTGCGCGAGGCCATCACTGATCAGAAGGAGTACCTCATGAGAATGTGGCAACAACTCGATTTTCTCGCCCTGCTCGACACCCTGGCCAGCCTGTTGCTCGCCTTCGTGCTGGGCAGCCTGGTCGGACTGGAGCGTCAGTACCGACAGCGTACCGCCGGCCTTCGCACCAACGTGCTGGTCGCCGTGGGAGCGGCCCTGTTCGTCAACCTGGCCCAACGCATCTATGACCTGTACGGCGGCAGCTACGGAGTGGTGCACGTGGTGGCCTACATCGTCTCCGGCATCGGCTTTCTCGGTGCCGGCGTCATCATGCGCGAATCGGGCAACATCCGCGGCATCAACACCGCCGCCACCCTGTGGGGCGTGGCGGCGGTCGGGGCGGCCAGCGGCGCCGGATTCGCCATGGAGGCGGTGCTCGGCGCCCTGTTCGTGCTGGCCGCCAACACCCTGCTGCGTCCTCTGGTCAATCAGATCAACCGTCATCCGGTGGACAATACCGACACCGAGGTGACTTACCGCGTCACGGCGCTGATCCGCCGCACTCATCAGAAGGAGGTGCTGCCCTGGCTTGAGCAGAAGCTGGAACAGGCCAACTACCCCCTGAGCGAGCTGGATATCGAGCCGTTCGGGGACCAGGACATCGAGATCTCGGCGGTGCTGCTCGCCACCTCCATCGACGGCGACGAGCTGGACGCCTTGATGAAGACGCTGGGAGAGCATCCCCGCATCAAGCAGATCTTCTGGCGCGCCAGCACCACGGATTGAAGGGTGCAGGCCCGCCATGTCGGCCAACAAAAAGCCCCGCCAGGATTGGCGGGGCTTTTCCATATCGGACTGACGAGCCGGCGTGACTAGCGGCGACTGCGCCAGCGCACCCGGGGGGTGATCACCTGGGCGGTCTGCGCAGGAGGGTTACCCGCAATCAGCTGCTGCATCAGTTCGAAGGCAGCGCGGGCCAGCGCCGGACAATCCTGGGCCACCGAGTCGATGCGCATGGGAATGCAGTCAAGCAGGTCGTGATCGTCGAAGGTACAGAGCCGCATCCCCGTCTCCATCAATCCCGCCTCGTTGAGGTAGCGCAGCACCCCTTCCAGCAGGGTGAAGGAGGCGGTGAAGAGCCCGCGGGGCGGTGCACCGAGCTCGGCCACCAGCTCGGCCATCAGCTGATAACCTGAGCTCGGCTGATAGTCTCTATGGCGCACCCGGGCCGGGTCTGCCTCCAGCCCGGCGCGGTGAAGCCCCAGCTCATAGCCCGCCAGCCGATGGCGGCTGGGGGAGAGATCCAGCAGGCCGCCAAAGTAGTAGATCTCGGCGTCGCACTCGCTCGCCATGTCCCGCACCAGTTCGGCGGTGGCCTTGCAGGCATCCGAGATCACCATGGGCAGGCGCGACTCCCCGATGTGACGGTCGAGCTGTACCACCGGCAGGCGGTCGTGAATGCGGGCATAGATGTCATCGCTGTGGCCGCTGGAGGCAACAATCAGCCCATCCACCTGACGGCTGATCAGGTTGTCCACCACCCGCTGCTCGAGGGCGGGATCATCCTCGGAGCAGGCGATCAACAGCTGGATGCCCGCCTCCCGGCAGTGGGCCTCGAGGGCGCGCGCTATGCTGGCAAACCCGAAGTTGGTGAGATCGGGGATCACCAAGCCCCAGGTGTAACTGCGGGTCTCGCGCAGGGAGCGGGCGTGAAAGCTCGGCAGGTAGTGACACTCGTCCGCCACCGCCTGAATGCGCTTGCGGGTATCGTCGGCGATCCGGTACTCCGCACTCTTGCCGTTGAGCACCAGACTGGCGGTCGCCTTGGACACCCCCGCCAGTTCGGCTATCTGGGCAATCGTGATCCGTTTCTTCTTCTCCACCTGGCCTCCCGGCTGACTAGAACCGGGCTATTGTACTAGGCAGGCCGCCAGCGGCCAGTAATCAAGGCAAATTTTGCAGCCATCATCGCCGTTACCCGATGAAAGTTGCGGCTTTTCTCCGGGGAAGTAGCGCGCAGACAGGCTCTGGCGACCGTCATCGATGAAGCACTCCAGACTGGAGCGATCGCACAGCACGGTGATCCGCCCGCCAGCCCATGGGCTGCTGCGGGTCTCCCACTCCCCGTTCTGCCAGTTCTGGCGCCGCAAATTGATACGCCCCGGCTGCCACACCAGTTCGGCCACGGCGCCAAACCAGAGGCTACCCTCCCCGCACAGATCCAGATCGAGCCAGGCCGAGTCGATGGCAAGGCCCGGAAATTCGCCGAGCGTCCCCTCGAAGCGGGTCTGCTCTCCCTTGAGCGCCTCAAGCTCCGCCACCGGCCGCTGGCAGAGCCACTCATCCTGCCAGAACAGCTCCCTCGGGCAGCTCATCTGGTGGATCCAGCCATAGGGGATGGTGGGCTGGCTCATCTCGTTCTCCTCCGGCAGCCCCAGCCAGCCGAACAAGAGGCGACGCCCCTGACTGTCTTGGGTGGTTTGCGGCGCATAGAACTCGAAGCCCCTGTCCAGCTCGTGGAAAGCCCCGTGGGCGAAGTGCGTGCCATCGAAGCTGCCCGCCAGCCAGCCGCACTGGTAGAGGTTGCGATAATCCTCGCCCATAGGGGCAATCCCCTGCGGGCAGCTGATCAGCACATGGCACTCACCAAGCGCAAACAGATCCGGGCACTCCCACATATAACCAAACTCACCGAGGCCGCAGCGCCCGCTGCCGGCGATGGGGCCCACCAGCGTCCAGGCATCCAGCGCATCGCCGCGATAGAGCAGCACCTCGCCCTTGTCGTCCAGGGTGCGCGCACCCAGCACCATCAGCCACTGCTGGCCGTCGTGCCACACTTTGGGGTCTCGCACATGGCCGCTGTAGCCTTGCGGCAAATCCAGCACAGACCCCAGTTTGGCAAAACCGCCCTCACCGTCGGCGCGGGCCAGACATTGATAGGCTGTGCGGCTGCCATCCGGGTATTTGACGTTGCCGGTGTAGATGAGGGTCAGGCGCCCCTGCTCGTCGCTGACCGCCGAGCCGGAATAGCAGCCGTGGCTCTCATAGGCTTCGGTGGGCAACAGCGCCACCGGCTCGTGCTGCCAATGCAGCAGATCGGTGGAGCTGACGTGGCCCCAGCCCTTGTTGCGATGCTCGCAACCAAGCGGATTCCACTGGTAGAAGAGGTGATAACGCCCGTCGTGCTCGATAAAGCCGTTGGGATCGTTGAGCAGCCCCACTGGGGCTGCCAGGTGCCAGCGGGGCCGATGGGGATCGGCCGCCGCCTTGAGCTGTCCGGCCAGCAGTGACCGGACAACCTGGTTGAGAAAATGGCTTTCCTTCATCACTCCACCTTGTACTTGAGCAGGTAGGAGGCGGCGAAGGCGGCGCCAAAGGCGATCACCAGCCCGATGACGTAGTGGATGAGGCTCATGGGCTGGACGATGGCCATGCCGGGGATGCCAGTCAGACCCACCGCCGTCATGCCCACCTTGGCGGCCACCACGTAGGCACCGCCGCAGGCCCCGCCGAACAGGCCGGCGAGGAAGGGCTTGATGTAGCGCAGGTTGACGCCGAAGATCGCCGCCTCCGTAATGCCGAGCAGGCAGGACATAGCCGCTGGCACGGTAATGGCCTTGATCTTCACGTCGCGGGTCTTGAAGTAGACAGCCAGGCAGGCCCCGCCCTGGGCCACGTTGGCCATGGCCCAGATAGGCAGCAGGAAGTTGACGCCTATGGCCGGATTGGTGAGCAGCCCCGCCTCGATAGCGTGGAAGCTGTGATGGATGCCGGTGATGACAATCAGCGAATAAGTTCCGCCAAACACCAGCCCCGCCAGCCAGCCTGCCTGCTCATAGAGGGCGCTCAGACCGAAGGAGATGCCATCCCCCAACACGCGCCCGGCGGGGCCGATGAAGAGCAGCGCCACGAAGCCGGTGATGATGACGGTCAAGAACGGGGTGAGGATCAGATCCAGGGCGTCCGGAATGCGCTTGCGCAGCTGTTTCTCCAGGTGCGACATGAACCAGACCGCCAGCAGCACCGGGAAGACGGTGCCCTGATAGCCGATCATGGCCACATCCAGGCCGAAGAAGTCCATGGTCTTGAAGCCGCCCGCCACGCCCCAGGCGTTGGTCAGGGCCGGGTGGGTCAGAATGCCCCCCAGCGTTGCCCCGAGGTAGGGGTTGCCGCCAAACTCCCGCGCCGCGGTAAAGCCGATCAGGATCGGCAAAATGATGAAGGCCGCCGAGCTGAACATGTCGAGCATGACGAACAGCGCGCTGTCGGCATTGACCCAGCCGTAGGTGCGCACCATGCCGAGCAGCCCCATCAGCAGACCCGAGGCGACGATGGCTGGAATGATGGGGACGAAGATGTTGGAGAGCGTCCGCGCCAGGCGCTGGGCCACGTTGAGCTTGGCCGTCGCCATGTCGGTCAACTCCGCCTTGCTGGCGGTGCCTGTACCGGTCAACGCCACAAACTCCGCATAGACCTTGTTGACCAGGCCAGTGCCGAAGATCACCTGGATTTGACCCGCGTTGCTGAAGCACCCCTTGACCCCGTCCAGCTTGTCGATGGCGGCCTTGTTCACCTTGCTGTCGTCCGCCAGCACCAGCCGCAGCCGGGTGGCGCAGTGGGCGGCACTGACGATGTTCTCACTGCCCCCGAGCAGGGGCACCAGATCCTTGGCTATCGCACTGATATTCATATTATTCCTCTTATGACCCGCCAGTTGGCGGGCCCTTGTCATATGAGATTAAGGGCTGTTGAGCTGTGGTTCTAGCCGCAGATCAACGGCCGCTTGCGCTCGATCGCGCCCAATAGCAAAAATTCATCCAGCTGGGTGCGGGTGGGCAGCGCCGTCATGGCCCCCTTGGCGGTGGTGGCGAGCGCCCCGCAGCCGTGGGCCTGAGCCAGGATGGCGGGCAGCTCGACCAGCGTCGGTAGTGACGAACGCCCGGCCAGCGCCGCCAGGAGACCGGCGACAAAGGCATCCCCTGCCCCCGTGGTGTCGAGCGGGGTCACCTTGGGCCCTACCCACTCCAGCAGCTCTCCACCCAAACGGGCCACCACACCGGCCGCCCCCCGGGTCACCAGCACCAGGGCGGGCCCTTGTATGGTGGCCAAGCCCCCAGCCAGATCGTCCAGACCGCTCAGCAGTTGCAGCTCCTCCACCGAGAGCTTGACCACATCCGCCAGGGCGATGGCTTCGCGCACCACGGGCAGCATCTCGGCGGAGTTGCCCCACACTTCGGGCCTCAGGTTGGGGTCGAAGCAGACCCGCCCCCCGACCGCCCGTATGGTCGCCATGGCCTGCCGGCAGCTGCCGCGCACCGGCTCGTTAGCCAGGGCGATGGAGCAGGTCAGCAGCCACTGCCCGGCCTGGAAGACCGGCAGATCGGCGGGGCTCAGGAACTGATCGGCACTGGGGCGCACCATGAAGGTGAAGCTGCGTTCACCCTCGTCATCGAGCGCAACCAGCACTGTGCTGGTGCGATGGGCCGGATCCTGGGTCAGATGACGGATATCGACGCCCTCCGCCACCAGGGTCTCGGCCATAAAGCGGCCAAACGGATCGGCGCCGACCCGGCCGATAAAGGCCGCATCGCCACCAAGCCGTGCCACCCCGACCGCCACATTGGCGGGCGCACCACCCGGACACTTGAGGTAGTGCACCTCCCCTTCCGGGATAAGATCCACCACCGCATCCCCCATTACCCACACACGATTCGTCACCTTGCTACTCCACTGCTGCACAGGATTTGCCAGAGCCGGGCTCTGTTCTCTTGGTCGGCATTATCAGCTAAACCGTTTTAGCTAACCAACAGATCCCGGCACCTGCTGCCATTTTTGTGATCGGGATAACGAACTAGAACCAGGTTTCCATCTGCACGCCAAAGTTCCACTCACCCCCGGCGGTGAAATCGTTCTGGCCCATGGCGTCGTCGCTGGCGTAGCTGTCGAGCTCGGAGGACCAGTCCATCCAGGTGGCGAATACCCGCAACTCGGGCCGCTCGAAGAAACCGGCGGTCTGCGCCTTGAAGGTGGGCGCGAAGGTGAGCTTGGTGAAGTTGCCGCTCACCGCCTGACGTCCCTTGTAGCCCTTGGGATCCAGGTCCATGTACTGCCAGGCGGCCTCGTAGACTAGCTCCACGTTCTGGCTCAGCACCTGGGCCACCCGGGTGTTGAGGGTCAGCCACTGATACTCGTCCCCCTTCACGTAGCGATCCAGGCTCTGCTCCGCCAGCAGGGCCGGGGCGACACGCCAGCGCGGAGCAAGATCGGTTGCACCGAACACAGCCAGGCGCACCGCATCGGCGTCCGCCAGCAACTCGCTGTCGGAGCCCAGCCCCTTGAGCTCGGCCCCCAGGCCATGACCGTAGAGCACCGCCGCCTTGGAGAAGCCGGGGTTGATGCCAAAGAAGCTGTCGGCGTGGTAGGCCACCAGGGTGTGCGCCCCCTTGTTCGCCGCCTCGCTGCCAACGCCACCGTCGTTGATGCGCGCCTCGTTGTCCTTGGCGGAGAGGCCGTTCAGCATCCACTGCCAGTTGCCGAAGCGGTTGTTCATGGTGAGGATGTAGCTCTCTATGTCCGAGAGGCCGCTGGCGCTGATGTCGCCGTAGTCACGGCCGTAGAGGGAGAAGTTCGCCTTCCAGCTGTCGGCCAGCTGCACGTCGTAGACGCCGCCACCTGTCCCGGCCAGGAAGACCACGTCCGAGTCGAGCCAGTGGATGTCGAAGTTGTCCCGATCGAAGCGCTTGCCCGCCCAGAGCACAGAGTGCTGGAAGGGGCCGCTGAAGCTCGCCAGGTCGCCGATTTCGGCAAACACCTGACGGGTGTTGAGGCTGGAATCGCTGGCGGTCCAGTCGTTGCTGGTCTCCACTCCGTCCGCCAGCATCAGCTTGTAGCGGGCCCAGCTGCCGTCATCAAAGGTCTGGGTCTTCAGCAGATTCGCTTCCATGTAGGTGTCGTCTTCGTTGCCAAGGCGACCCACGGCCCCGCCCACAGAGCCGGCCGGCGTCACGTAAGGGCCGCCGCGCCCGCCGTTGCCGTTGCTGTTGACCAGGAGGCCCGAGCGGGCGTAGCCGTGAAACTCGAAGCCCTGGGCACCGGCGGTCTGCTTGTCCACCTTCTCGCTCTGGGCCTTGGCCACCACGGCTGTCTCCCGGGCTTCGCTCGCCTTGCTCTGGGCCTCGTCGGCCCGCGCTTCGGCGGCGGCGGCGCGGGACTCTGCCGCCTGCACCCGTGCCTCCAGCGCCGCCAGACGCGCCTCTATACCGCCCTCGGCCGCCCACAGCGGGCTGCTCATCCCCAATCCCAGCGCCACCGCCAGCGCCAACTTGCTCTTGAACATCGTCATCTTCCTCACCTGTCATCTGCCGCCCGTCCGGGCGCTGTTGTTATGGACGAGCAGAGAATAGCTAAACCGCTTTAGCTAACTCAATATGCCAGCTAAACCGTTTCAGCCACTTGTGATCAGAGTAACGTTTGCACAGAGAAAACCGCCGGGAGTTGTGAGGAGGATCCCTCATCGGGATCCACTCAATAGGGCGGATCCGGGGCAAATGGCAGGCAAAAAGAAAGCCGGCACTGAAGGCCGGCTTGGGTCACGCGGGTAGCGATTACTTGGTCAGATCGTCGAAGAAGCGTTTCACCCCTTCGAAGAAGCCTTCGGATTTCGGCTTGTGGGTCTTGGCGGCGGCACCGCTGAAGGACTCGTCCAGCTGGCGCAGCAGATCTTTCTGGGTCTCGGTCAGCTTGACCGGGGTCTCGATCACCACCTTGCACATCAGATCCCCCACCTGGCCGGAGCGCACGGACTTGACGCCCTTGCCCCGCAGGCGGAACAGCTTGCCGGTCTGGGTTTCCGCCGTGACCTTGAGCTTGACCCGGCCATCCAGGGTCGGCACTTCGATCTCGCCGCCGAGCGCCGCCGTGGTGAAGCTGATGGGCACCTCGCAGTAGAGATCGTTGCCGTCACGCACGAAGATCTCGTGCTCCTTGACGTGGACCTGTACGTAGAGATCCCCGGCCGGTGCGCCGGCCTCCCCCGCTTCCCCTTCGCCGGAGAGACGGATGCGATCGCCGGTATCGACGCCCGCCGGGATCTTCACCGACAAGGTCTTGGTCTTCTGGTAGCGCCCTTCCCCATGGCACTTGCGGCACGGATCCTTGATGATCTTGCCGCGACCGTGACAGTGGGGGCAGGCCTGCTGCACCGCGAAGAAGCCCTGGCGCATCTGCACCTGACCGGAGCCGTGGCAGGTCGGGCAGGTATGGGCCTGGCTGCCGGTGTGGGCACCGGATCCGTTGCAGACCTCGCAATGGACC
Source organism: Aeromonas media (assembly GCF_000819985.1). Classification (GTDB taxonomy): domain Bacteria; phylum Pseudomonadota; class Gammaproteobacteria; order Enterobacterales; family Aeromonadaceae; genus Aeromonas; species Aeromonas media. Next base: position 27,732 of record NZ_CDBZ01000155.1, read on the forward strand.
TGGGTCGGGATCTTGATCTCCTTGGAGACCCCGCGCACCGCCTCTTCCAGGGTCAGCTCCATGTTGTAGCGCAGGTCGGAGCCACGGGCCGGGCCGCGACGACCACCCCCACGACCACCGAAGATGTCACCAAACACATCGCCGAAGATGTCACCGAAATCGGCACCACCACCGTGGCCGCCGCCCTGGCTCTGATCCACGCCGGCATGACCGTACTGGTCATAGCGGGCACGCAGGTTCTCGTCGGTCAGGACCTCGTAGGCTTCCTTGACCTCTTTGAACTTCTCTTCCGATGCGGCATCACCCTGATTGCGATCCGGGTGATACTTCATCGCCAGACGCTTGTACGCCTTCTTGATCTCGCGCTCGTCGGCACCTTTCGATACCCCGAGCACTTCGTAGAAATCGCGCTTCGACATACTCATCCTGTTCTACTTAAGCCGTTATGCAGACGGGCGTTGGTTACCCAACGCCCGTGAAATCATTGACTGAGCCGATGGGCAGAGTCTGCTCTGCCCATCTGGGTTGGGCTTATTTCTTGTCGTCTTTCACTTCTTCGAACTCGGCGTCGACCACGTCGTCGTCAGCCTTGGCGGAAGAAGAGGAGTGACCGGCCTCGGCACCGGCGCCTTGCGCCTGAGCCTGCTGCTGGGCAATCTCCATCAGCTTCTGGGACGCTTCCATCAGAGCCTGTTGCTTGGCTTCGATGGCAGCCTTGTCGTCACCCTTGATGACGGCTTCCAGCTCGGACAGTGCAGTTTCGATCTTGGTCTTGTCGTCGGCAGGCAGGGCGTCACCGGCTTCGGTGACCTGCTTGCGGACCGAGTGGACCAGACCGTCAGCCTGGTTGCGGGTCTGCACCAGCTCTTCGAACTTCTTGTCTTCCGCCGCGTTGGCTTCGGCTTCCCGTACCATGCGCTCGATCTCGTCATCAGACAGACCAGAGGAGGCCTGGATGGTGATCTTCTGCTCCTTGTTGGTCTCCTTGTCTTTCGCGGAGACGTGCAGGATACCGTTGGCGTCAATGTCGAAGGTCACTTCGATCTGCGGCAGACCGCGCGGTGCCGGACGGATGCCTTCCAGGTTGAACTGGCCCAGGGACTTGTTGTCGCTGGCACGCTTGCGCTCACCCTGCAGCACGTGAATGGTCACGGCAGACTGGTTGTCTTCGGCAGTGGAGAACACCTGGGACTTCTTGGTCGGGATGGTGGTGTTCTTCTCGATCAGCGCAGTCATCACGCTGCCCATGGTTTCGATACCCAGAGAGAGCGGGGTCACGTCCAGCAGCAGTACGTCTGTCTTGTCACCGGACAGTACGGCACCCTGGATGGCAGCACCCATGGCCACGGCTTCGTCCGGGTTGACGTCTTTACGCGGCTCTTTGCCAAAGAAGTCGGCAACGGTCTTCTGAACCAGCGGCATACGGGTCTGACCACCCACCAGGATGACGTCGTCGATCTCGCCAACTGCCAGACCGGAGTCTTTCAGGGCGACACGGACCGGCTCCAGGGAGTCTTTCACCATGTCTTCCACCAGGGATTCCAGCTTGGCGCGGGTCACCTTGATGTTCATGTGCTTCGGACCTGTGGCATCTGCGGTGATGTACGGCAGGTTGACGTCGGTCTGCTGGGCGGAAGAGAGCTCGATCTTGGCTTTCTCGGCGGCATCTTTCAGACGCTGCAGAGCCAGCTGGTCGTTGCGCAGGTCGATGCCCTGCTCGCGCTTGAACTCGTCTACCAGGTAGTTGATGACGCGGTTGTCGAAGTCTTCACCACCCAGGTGGGTGTTACCGTTGGTCGCCAGTACTTCGAAGGTGGTTTCACCTTCCACTTCGTCGATCTCGATGATGGAGATGTCGAAGGTACCGCCGCCCAGGTCATAGACGGCAACCTTGCGCTCGCCCTTGACCTTGTTCACGCCATAGGCGAAGGCCGCAGCAGTCGGTTCGTTGATGATGCGTTTTACATCCAGACCGGCGATGCGACCGGCATCCTTGGTGGCCTGACGCTGGGCGTCGTTGAAGTAGGCCGGTACTGTGATGACCGCTTCGGTCACCGGCTCGCCCAGGTAATCCTCGGCGGTCTTCTTCATCTTCTTCAGCACTTCGGCAGAGATCTGCGGCGGTGCCATTTTCTTGCCTTTGACTTCTACCCAGGCGTCACCGTTGTCAGCCTTGGCGATGGCGTACGGCATGATCTTCAGATCGCGCTGTACTTCTTCATCTTCGAAACGACGGCCAATCAGACGCTTGATAGCGAACAGCGTGTTTTTCGGGTTGGTGATGGCTTGGCGCTTGGCCGGCTGACCAACCAGGATTTCGCCGTCATCGGCATAGGCAATGATGGACGGAGTAGTACGGTCGCCTTCCGCGTTCTCGATCACGCGAGCATGGTCGCCATCCAGAATAGCAACGCAGGAGTTGGTAGTACCCAGGTCAATACCGATGATTTTACCCATTTGACGAATCTCCAAATACTTTGAATAAACTGGCGAGGGGCTCGCCTTAAATACGTTAACGGCTAGGTGGGGCCTGCCACTGTGGCTTTCAAGCACCCGACATCAAATTCTTTCCGTGTCACCTAAGTTTCCATGCCACTGAAATCAGATGCCGCCGTGGCCTTGCCACCTATATGGGGTCTCGAGCCGACGCTTCAAGCCCTGACCTTAAAAAACCGCGCATTCTTGCCCCTTGGGCGCAAGAGTGCTTGCCAAATGGCGCCAGAAAATACCCTGATGGCGCCGCTACCAATAAAAAGCCCGCCGAGCGGCGGGCTCAGCACAGCGACGGAGCTCAGGCCGGGGCCTTGGAGACCATCACCATGGCCGGACGGATCACCCGACCGTTGAGTTCATAGCCCTTCTGCATCACGGCGATGACGGTGTTCGCCGCCACTTCGGCATTGTCGATCATGCTGATCGCCTGATGGGCGTTGGGATCGAACGGCTGGTTCAGCGGATCCAGCGGGAGCAGGCCAAACTTGGCCACCGAGCTCTGCATGGATTTGAGGGTCAGCTCGACCCCTTCGATCATCGGCTTGAGCGCCTCATTTTCCTTGTCGGCCAGCTCGATGGCACGCTCCAGGTTGTCCAGCACCGGCAGCAGCTCGCCGGCGAACTTCTCCAGCGCGAACTTGTGGGCCTTCTCCACGTCCTGAGCGGCGCGGCGACGCAGGTTTTCCATCTCGGCGACGGCACGCACGGCGCGTTCACGCTCTTCCAGGGAAGCCTGCTGGGCTGCCTCCAACTGGGCCTCCAGCTCGGCAATGCGGGCCTGCTCGGCTGTCACTTCACTGTCTACATCGGTCGGCTCGACTGGCTGGGCTTCCACTTGCTCCATCGCTTCAACCTTTTGTTCTTCGTGGCTCATGACATCTCCAATATTCAGGGGTTACTTACGAGGGGTTGCTGACGTTCAGGTAAGCGACACGCGTCAACGGACCCTGTGTTGGCGCTATTATGGGGACGCAGCCCCGTCTTTCAAGGGGAAAAGGGCATATCAGGCGCAATGCCTGCCACCAGCCGGCCAGGTTGCCGCTTTTCGGGGCCGATTGCGCCAAGGGGCATGGAGACAGACAAATCCCCGGCAAAGCGCGGTATACTCCCCGCAAGACTTCCCCAGACCCGATAACCTATGGATTCTCCGTTCAAAACCATCGCCCTGATCGGCAAGCCCCATCATGAAGGGGCCAACCAGACCCTCAGCGGCCTGCATCAATACCTGAGTACCCGCGGTTTTCGGGTGCTGCTGGAGAGCCGGGTCGCCCAGACCTTAGGGCTCTTGGGTGACAACGTGATGGATCTGGTGCAGCTCGGTGAGCAGGCGGATCTGGCCATAGTGGTCGGCGGTGACGGCAACATGCTGGGGGCGGCCCGGGTGCTGTCCCGGTTCGATGTGGCTGTGATAGGGGTGAACCGGGGCAACCTCGGCTTCCTGACCGATCTCTCCCCCCAGGATTACCTGCTGCCCCTGGAGCAGGTGCTCTCCGGCCACTTCAAGAGCGAGCACCGCTTCCTGCTGGAGGCTGCCGTCTATCGCCACGGCGAGCGCAAGTCGAGCAACCTGGCGGTCAACGAGGCGGTGCTGCACCCGGGCAAGATAGCCCACATGATAGAGTTCGAGGTCTATATCGATGGCAGCTTCATGTACAGCCAGCGCTCGGACGGCATCATAGTCGCCACCCCCACCGGCTCCACCGCCTACTCCCTGTCGGCGGGGGGCGCCATCCTCACCCCCAAGCTCAACGCCATCACGCTGGTGCCCATGTTCCCGCACACCCTGAGCAGCCGTCCCATAGTGCTGGACGCGGACAGCGAAGTGCGGCTGCTGGTCTCGCCGGACAATCAGGATGACGCCATGCAGGTGAGCTGCGACGGTCAGGTAACCCTGGCGGTCCACCCGGGGGACGAGATCCTCATCAAGAAGAGCCAGCACAAGCTGCACCTGGTGCATCCGCTGGATTACAGCTACTTCCACGTGTTGCGCAACAAGCTCGGCTGGGGCAGCAAGCTGTTCTAGAAAGCGGGCCCTGGCCGACGCGAGCCTGAAGGCGAGGGCCTAGCCCTCGCCGCCCTCAACCAGCCGAAGCGGTCCGGGTTCGAGCTGCAGATGCACGCCATTTCTCCCCGCTGCCTTGACCCTGTACATGGCCTCGTCGGCCTTCGTCAGCAAGTGCGCCAACCCTGTCTCTGCACAGGCGCAGACGCCCCCCACACTGACCGTCACCCCCTCGCACGGCGGGCAGGCCCCCTGACGGGAGCCCGTCTCTATCTGACGGCGGATCCGGTCGCAGATGTCATGGGCCATCTGGCCGTTCACCCCTCCCATGATGAGGGCGAACTCCTCGCCACCTATGCGCCCCACCAGATCATCCTTGCGCGCCTCGGCCACCAGCACCCTGGCCACGTAGCGGATCACCTCGTCACCACAGCCGTGACCAAATCGATCATTGACGCGCTTGAAATGGTCTATGTCGAGCACCACCACGCAGCGCATCTGCCCCGGCAACGCCCGCTCCCCCAGCCTGAACAGGCCGCGCCGGTTGAGCACCCCGGTGAGGGGATCCCGCTCCGAGAGGGCCAGCAGTGCCTGCTCCGCCTCCACATAGGCCACCAGGGGCAACAGCAGTACCGAGCCTATGGTCAGCACCATGTGCATGAAGAAGATGCCATCGAGCAGCCCGTCTCCGTTGCCCATGCGACTATCAGGCCCCAGCAAGAGCAGCACCCCCTGGCTCAGCAGTATGGTGAAATGCAGCAGATAAATGGCAGCGACGGCATGGAGCACCCGCTTCTGGTGCCGGCTGAGGGAGACAATCAGGCAGGCACACCAGAGGTAGACCACCGATTCCATCAGGGCCAGCACAATGCGCACCTCGAAGCGGCTAGACAGCCCCAGATAGGCAAGCAGCAACAGGGCAACCCCTCCCCACAGGGTGCGGGGGCGCCAGGACAGACCATAGAGGGCATAAAAGCCGGCCAGCAACAGCAATATGCTCAGGAGGGAGACCAGGCCACCGACCCTGATCCCCAGGGCCGGATGACCACTCCCTATCCCCAGGCTGAGCAACAGGATGGAGAGGGAGAAGAGAAAGGCCGACAGGGACCAGAACAGAAAGTTGCACCGACCCGGCTTCAAGAAGTGGATGAACAACATGAGCAATGCCGACATCAGATTGATTGCCAGGGAGATCAGCAGCAGGGTCGGGGTGTGGATCATCGTGACGCATCCTTGGTGTGAGGCACGGTGGCCTGCCCGTTGAACCTGAGCCATGCCTGTCTCGAGTGTGTCTCAGTCACCCCGACTCCACAAGTTCACTGCCTCGACAAGACCCCATAAAGGTGAACGAATTCAGGTTCATCGCGCACCTTGCCTCAGGATCACATCCCCCATGGGATGCCATGACGGCTCAGTGTCACTCTCTGCGCAACCTCCTCGCACAGCCCCTTATCCCTTTGCTCGACAAAAAATCCCGCCACGCACACTTTACTGTATATAAGACCAGTATATACTGGATGCATACACAGTAATGTTGACCCATACAGGATGAGACCATGCTGACCCAGCTGACCGTCAACAACTTCGCCATCGTCAAGTTTCTCGAACTCGATCTGCAATCCGGCATGACCTGCATCACAGGGGAGACGGGGGCAGGCAAATCCATTGCCATCGACGCCCTCGGCCTTTGCCTCGGCGAGCGGGCCGAAGCCAGCATGGTGCGACCGGGCAGCGACAAGACGGAAGTCAGTGCCCGTTTCCTGCTGGACGGCAATCCCGCCGCCCGCGCCTGGCTTGCCACCAACGAGCTGGAGAACGACGGGGAGTGCATCGTTCGGCGGGTGCTCTCCGCCGAGGGCCGCTCGCGCAGCTACATCAACGGCGTCCCCGTCCCCCTGGTGCAGCTCAAGAGCCTGGGCCAGTTGCTGGTCAACGTTCACGGCCAGCACGCGCATCAGCTGTTGCTCAAACCCGACTATCAGCTCGCCCTGCTGGACGGCTATGCCGGTCACCACCTGCTGCTCGATGAAGTGCGCCAGCACTATCAGCAGTGGCGCCAGCTGCAGAACGAGCTCAACCGCCTCAAGGCCGAGCAGCAGCAGCGGGAGGCCCGCCGCCAGCTCATCGAGTATCAGGTGCAGGAGCTGGATGAGTTCGCCCTGCAACCCGGGGAGTTTGAAGCCATCGAAGAGGAGCACCAGCGTCTCGCCAACGGCACCGAGCTGATGCAGGAGTGCGGCTATTGCCTCGACCTGCTCTATGACAACGAAGAGACCACCATCGCCGGCCTGCTGCAGGTGGCGGTGGACAGAGCCGAGACCCTGGTCGGCATGGACAGCCGCCTTGGCAATGTGCTCGGCATGCTGAATGAAGCCCTGATCGGTGTGCAGGAGAGCCACAGCGAGCTGCGCAGCTATCTGGATCTGCTGGAGCTGGACCCCGAGCGTTTCAACGAGCTGGAGGCCCGCCTCTCCAAGGCGATCAACCTGGCCCGCAAGCACCACGTCAAACCCGCCGAGCTGGCCCAGTTCCACCAGGATCTGGCCAGCGATCTCGCCCGCCTCCACTCCGATGAGGAGCGGTTGGAGGGGATGGAGGATGAACTGGCCGAGGCCCGTCAGGCCTTTGTCCAGGCGGCAGAGGTGCTCAGCCAGAGCCGTCAGCGCTATGCTCTGGAGCTGGCCACCCAGGTGACCGCCAGCATGCACGAACTGGCGATGCCCGATGGCCGCTTCGCCATCGAGGTGCGCCCCGACGCCCAGAGCAGCCTCTCCCCCCTCGGCATAGACCGGGTGGAGTTCATGGTCACCACCAACCCCGGGCAGCCTATCCAGCCGCTGGGCAAGGTGGCCTCCGGCGGCGAGCTGTCGCGCATCAGCCTCGCCCTGGTGGTGATCAGTGCCCGCAAGATCTCCACCCCCACCCTGATTTTCGACGAGGTGGATGTGGGGATCAGCGGCCCGACGGCAGCCGTGGTGGGCCGCCTGCTGCGTCAGCTCGGCGAATCCACCCAGGTGATGGTGGTCACTCACCTGCCCCAGGTGGCCGGCAAGGGTCACCAGCACATGGTGGTCAGCAAGCACACGGACGGCAAGACCACGGAGACCCAGATGCAGGCGCTCAACCAGGGTGCCCGCCTCAACGAGCTGGCCCGTCTGCTGGGGGGGGATCAGATCACCGACAACACCCTGGCCAATGCCCGCGAGCTGCTTGCCTCATGAGGGCAGTGGGCAAGCCATCGACGCCGCTCGCCGCCTCAGGGGCGGCGAGCCATCCAGTCTTCGTCGACATGAGCGTAAGTGAGTCATCAACCTTCCGACGCCAGCTCTAAGTGGCATGTCATCAACCTTCATGGTGACCTAACCGGAGGGAGAGCCACCAAGCCACCCGGCGACCGGTACGGGGGTCAGTGATCAACCGCCCCGGTTGCCTGACCAAAGCAGCGGATCCTGGCCCCCTTGTACGGCCCGCCCGAGGCGCAGAGTCATAGCCCCCGGCACTAGCACAGAGCCACCCTATGCCTTGGCAGCCAGGCGCCAAGTACTACCAAGGGCTTGGGTCGATGGCGTGCTCCCGGCACCTCCCCCAACCCTCGGCGCCCCAAGCGAAGAGAGGCCGAATTTGCCCCCCTGGCCGCCAGACAGTAGAGTGGAACCGACTCGGGCCCCATGGCCCCCTCTGGCCCGGCGCCGCGACATGCGGCCGAGACCATCACCCGACATCAGGAACCACCTCATGCTTCATGTCTTTGGCCACAAGAATCCCGACAGCGACAGCATCTGCACCGCGCTGGTCACCGCCGACTGGCTCAACCGTCAGGGTCGTCCCGCCCAGGCCTATGCATTGGGTGAACCCATTGCCGAGACCCGCTTCATCCTGGAGACGGCGGGCGTGGCGGCCCCCCCGGTTCTGACGGGCAGCGTCGCCAACAAGCCGGTCTTTCTGGTGGATTTCAGCGAACTGGAGCAGGGGCCGGAGGGGCTGGCCGAGGCCGATGTGCAAGGCCTCATCGATCACCACCGCATCGGCACCCTCATCACCCGTGGCCCCCTCGACGCCTGGATCAGGGCGGTCGGGTGCAGTGCCACAGTGCTGCTGGAGCTGATGGGCCATGACAATCTGTCCCGCGCCCAGGCCAGGTTATTGCTTGGGGCCATCATCAGCGACACCTTCAACTTCACCTCCCCCACCACCACGGCAGAGGACAGGCTCGCGGTCGAGCGGCTGCTGCCCATCGCCGATCTGGTCCTGGCCCCCTTTGCCCAGACCCTGCTGGAGCGGCGCACCCAGTTGGGCGATACCCCCCTGTGTGAGCTGCTCGTTGCCGACGAGAAGGCCTATCAGATAGCGAGCCATTCCCTCATGGTCAGCCAGATCTGCGTGATGGACCCGAGCCAGATCCACAGCCGGATGGAGGAGCTGCATCACGCCATGGCTCAGAGGCTGACCCTGGACTCGCTGGACGGCTATGTCTTGATGCTGACCGATCTGGCCAGGGGGAGCAGCGAGCTCCACTTTGCCAGCAGGGGCATACTGCCAGCCGAGCCGGTTCACCTGGCGGGGGCCCTCAGCCGCAAGAAAGAGGGGCTTCCCTGGTTGACCAGACAGCTGTCATAAGCCCCCAGCCAGGCCCTGTCACAGTGGCGGCCCGCCGACCGCCACTGTGGTTGCCCCCCTTCGGCATAGGATCCCTGCACCTTGGCTCGAAGCCGGGTGAGCAGCATGATCCCCAGGCACAGCCAAGATAAACCCCACGGCTGTGCTACCCATGGACCCTTTACCAATCTCATTCCTCCATCAAGGGGGCCATGGACGGCATGTCTTCATTTTCCATTCAACTGCGTCTGTTATGCTGATGTAAACAAAGGTGATTTTGCGCGCCCTCCCCGACAAAGGATGAAGTCTGGCGCTCAAGACAGACGAGTGAGAACCATGCAATACAGGGCGGGATCATTGTGGTAGGGGGCAGATCCTTTGTCCCCGGTGACCCGCGCCATGCCAAGGAGAACTGCTGATGACCCACACCAACATAGTGCTGTTGCTGGAAGGCAAGGATTACGAGCAGGAGACGCTGGCCAAGGCGAGCCGCCTGGCACAGGGGCTGGGGTGCGCTCTGACCCTGTTGCACCTGACGCACAGCAGCAAGGTGCGCCGCAAGAGCCTGTCGCTGTCCGAGGAAGAGCGCAGTGCCCAGGGAACCCTGGATGCCAAGGCCATCATCAGCGAACTCATCACCCTGCTGCCCCATCCGGTGGATTACCACTGCCTGGTGGTCGATGACGTGGTCAGGGATCTGGGCCAGTGGCTGAGCACCCACCCTGCCTCGCTCCTGCTGGTCGGCAGCCGCCACCACTGGATGGAGGGATCCTTGGCCCGCCTGCTTATCTACAAGCTGCCCGTCGATATCCAGATCTGCCACGAGCCCTATGCCGAGCAGCTCAAGGCCGTCGGCTGAGTACCCGGGAGCCCGCTCAACGAGCGGGCTCCCTGCATTTCTCCCCTCGGTAGACCTCACGCCCCCTTGCACAGCCCCCAGCGGATATCATGCCGGCCTCCCCCTCTCCTCCGGCGGTCACCCGGCCCCTTAATTGACAACTTCATCTACATGATTTCTTACACATTGCTCGCTTCTTTTTAAGTGCCATTTGCTGCAGGATATCGCCCTTGCACGCCTTCGCTCGTTTCGTTCAGGTGATAAATGAAGACTCTTCCAAAACCAGGCAAATATGCCCTGCTTGCCCTGGCACTGCTGGCCCTCGTGGTCTGGCTGGCCTGGCCCGGCAAGACCCAGGGCCCGGTGCTAACCGCCACAGTGACCCGTCAGGATGTGGAGCAGACGGTGCTGGCCAGCGGTGTACTGCAGGCCATAGAGCAGGTGGATGTGGGAGCCCAAGTCTCGGGTCAGGTCACCTATCTGGCGGTGGAAGCCGGGCAACAGGTCAAGCAGGGAGATCTGCTGGCAGAGATAGATCCCCTTATCGCCCAGAACAACCTCAAGACCGCGGAGGCCGAACTGGTCAGCCGCCGTGCCCAGCTCAAGATCAAGCAGGCCCAGCTCAAGCAGAACGAGTTGACCTGGCGCCGCCAGCAGCAGATGTTCCGGCAGGAGGCGAGCTCTCGAGCAGATCTTGAGAGCGCCGAAGCGCAGCTCGCCGTCACCCGGGCCGAACTGCAAAGCACCCAGGCCGATATAGACAACGCCCTGATCAAGGTGGAGCGTGCCAAGACGGAGCTCGGCTATAACCGCATCCAGGCCCCCATGGATGGCACAGTGGTCAGCATAGTGACCCGCCAGGGGCAGACCCTGGCCGCCAGCCAGACGGTCCCGACCCTGCTCAAGCTCGCCAACCTCGATACCATGACGGTCAAGGCGCAGATCTCGGAGGCGGATGTCACCAAGGTCAGAGCCGGCATGCCGGTCTACTTCACCCTGATCGGAGACCCGGACCGCCGCTATCACGGCACCCTGCGCACGGTCGAGCTGGCCCCCACCAACATCAACGAGCAGAGCGCCAACACCACGACCACCAGCAATGCCGCCATCTACTATTACGCCCTGTTCGATGTGCCCAACCCCGACCATCAGCTGAGGGTCGCCATGACGACCCAGGTCACCATAGTGCTGGGTGAACGCAAACAGGTATTGGCCATCCCCCAGACCGCCCTCGGCAAGAAGCTGGGGGAGCACGAATATGAAGTCACCCTGCTCAAGGAGGACGGGCAGAAAGAGACCCGCCGCATCAAGACCGGCATGAAGGATGACATCAAGATAGAGGTGGTGAGCGGCCTGAACGAGCAGGACAAGGTCATCCTGGATCAGGGCAAGCCCGTCCAGCACGATGAGAGTGAGATGGCACCGTGAGCGAGCCCCTGATCCAGCTCAAGGGCATAGAGCGCCGCTATCAGAGCGGGGAGCACGAGGTGACCGTGCTGCACCCGCTGGATCTGGCCATAGCGGCGGGGGAGATGGTGGCCATCGTCGGTGCCTCCGGCTCTGGCAAGTCCACCCTGATGAACCTGCTGGGCTGCCTCGATCGCCCGAGCGGCGGCCAATACCTGTTTCGTGGTCAGGACACCGCCGGCCTGGATGCCCTGGCCCTGGCACGACTGCGTTGCCACCACTTCGGCTTCATCTTCCAGCGCTACCATCTGCTGCCCCATCTGGATGCGGCCGCCAACGTGGAGATCCCCGCCATCTATGCCGGCACCTCCCGCCCCGAGCGCCAGATACGTGCCCGCACCCTGCTGACCCGCCTGGGCTTGAGCGATCGCAGCCACCACAGGCCGGGCCAGCTCTCCGGCGGCCAGCAGCAGCGGGTCAGCATAGCCCGGGCGCTGGCCAATGGCGGCGAGGTGATCCTGGCGGACGAGCCCACCGGCGCCCTCGACAGCCACAGCGGCAAGGAGGTGATGGCCATCCTGAAGGAACTGCACGCCCAGGGTCACACCATCATTCTGGTGACCCACGACATGGCGGTGGCCAACCACGCAAATCGCATCATCACCCTGCGGGACGGACGCGTGGTGGAAGACAGCGGCCAGCTGGCTGCCAGCTCCCCCATCTCCCCGGATAAAGCCCACGGGGTGGAAGAGCGTCAGCAGATAGCACAAGCCGCCACCGACCCAGCCGCCGGGCAGAAAGCCCACGAGCCAGCGCCGGACCGGATCCCAGCCGCGTCAGTCGCCAGACGCGGCAGCCAGGGCTGGGATCGCTACCGGGAGGCGGGTCGCATGGCCCTGCACGCCATGCTGGCCCACCGCATGCGCACCTTCCTCACCATGCTCGGCATCATCATCGGTATCGCCGCCGTGGTCAGCGTGGTGGCGCTGGGCCAGGGGGCCCGCGCCAAGGTGATCGACGACATCAACGCCATGGGCACCAATACCATCGACATCTTCCCCGGCAAGGACTGGGGCGACGAGAAGGCCGCCAGCATCCAGACCCTGAACGAGCGGGATCTCGACGCCCTGCTCGGCCAGCCCTATCTGGAGGGGGCCAGCCCCCAGATCGCCACCTCGGGTCAGCTCCGTTATCGCAACAAGACCAGCAGTGGCAGCGTGGTGGGAGTCGGCAGCGACTTCTTTCGGGTCAAGGGGATGACCCTCACCCAGGGCCGACTGCTCGACGAGCGGGACATCCGCAGCCGGGCGGCGGTGGCCGTGGTGGATGGCAAGACCATCACGAGCCTGCTCGGCAAGACGGATCCCGTCGGCCAGGTGGTGCTGGTCGGCACCCTACCGGTGCGCATCGTGGGGGTCGTCAGCCAGGAGACCGGCTTCGGCCGCAGCAGCCAGTCGGTCAATGTCTGGCTGCCTTACAGCGCCGTGATGAGCCGCCTCATCTCCCAGAGCCACTTCAGCCAGATCACCATAAGGGTCAAGGACGGGGTCCAGCCCGCGCTGGCCGAGCAGGCCGCAGTGGCGCTCTTGACCCAGCGCCACGGGGTGAAGGATTTCTTCACCTTCAGCAGCGACAGCATCGTCAAGTCGGTGGAGAAGACCACGGCCACCCTGACGCTGCTGGTCTCCGCCATTGCGGTGATCTCCCTCATCGTCGGTGGGGTCGGGGTGATGAACATCATGCTGGTGTCCGTGGTGGAGCGCACCCGCGAGATAGGGATCCGCATCGCCGTCGGCGCCCGCCAGTCCGACATCCTGCAGCAGTTTCTGATCGAGGCTGTGATGGTCAGCCTGCTGGGGGGCCTGCTCGGTATCGGCCTTGCCATGTTCATCGGGTTTGTCTTCTCCCTGCTCGTGGAAAGTTTCCAGATGCGCTTTTCGCTCTTCTCCATCCTGATGGCCTTCGGTTGCTCCTCGCTCATCGGGATCCTGTTTGGTTACCTGCCCGCCCGCAATGCGGCCCGGCTCGATCCGGTCGAGGCACTGGCGAGGGAATGATGATGCACAACTTGTCCGGCCCGAGGCTTCGCCTCTCATCCAACCAACAGCGCAGCCTCTTGTCGAGAATGGCGCTCAGCCTGGTGCTCACCACCTGCCTCGGTGCCTGCAGCCAGCAGAGCACCTACCACAGGCCCGAACTGGACGTGGCGCCAGCGTGGCAGCAGGATGCCCGGGATCTTGGCGGCCTGCAGGCCGGGCTCTGGTGGCAGGGGTTCCGGGATCCCGCCCTCGACCAGCTGGTCGATGAGGTGCTCGCGGCCAACCCGGACATGCAGGTCGCGGGGCTCAGGCTCAAGAGCGCCCTGCTCGGTGCCGATCTCGCCGACACCAACCTCACCCCGTCGGTCAACGCCAGCCTGGGGGCGAGCGGCAACAAGAACATGAAGGATGGCAGCGCCAGCAGCAACCTTGGCCCTTCCTTCAACCTGAGCTATGAAGTGGATCTCTGGGGCAGACTGGCCGCGGCAAGGGATCAGGCGCAGTGGGAGGCACAAGCCAGCGAACAGGATCTGGCCGCCACCCGATTGCTGCTCATCGGCAAGACCCTGGAGCAATACTGGCAGCTGGCCTACCTCGGCTCGGCCATCTCCCTGGGCGAGCGTCAGCTGGCCAACTACGAGCGGATAGAGCGGCTGACCCGGGCAAAATATGACGCCGGGGCCGTCACCCGCCTCGATCTGGTGCAGGCCAGCCAACAGAAAGCCGGCAAACAGGCGGAGCTCTCCTCCCTCACCCTGCAACGGGAGCAGGCCGGCAATGCCCTGCGCCTGCTGCTCGGCCGCAGCAGCGGTCCGCTGGAGTTCGCCCCGACCTCCCTCGCCATGGGCCCCATTCCGACGCTGGCGGTCGGCATCCCGGCCGATGTGCTGAGCAGGCGCCCAGACGTGCGGGCCGCCGAGCTGCGCCTTCGCAAGACGCTGGCCAGGGGTGACGAGATCCGTACCGGTTTCTACCCCACCCTCAGCCTCACCGGTGGCGCCAGCACCACCTCGGACACCCTGACCCAGGTGCTGCAGAACCCGGTGGGGACCCTGGGTGCGACCCTGGCGCTTCCCTTCCTCGAGTACAACAAGACCCGGCTCTCCATCGCGAGCTCCGAGATTGACTATCAGATAGCCGAGACCGAGTTTCGCAAGCAGCTCTATACGGCCCTGCTGGAGGTGGAAGACGGCCTGGCCGCTCGCCAGCAGGGGGAGCAGCGACTGCGTTATCTCGAGCAGCAGCTGGCCTACGCCAAAGAGGCCGAGCGGCTGGCGGGGGCCCGTTTCCTGGCAGGCGCCACCGGGGTTCAGCCCTGGCTGGACGAGCAGAATCGACTGTGGGATGCCGAGCTCGGCGTGCTGGCCCAGCAACAGAGCCAGCTAAAGACCATGGCCGGGATCTACCGGGCGCTGGGAGGCAGCGATCGGAGCTAGAGCCAGGTCAACCCCACGGCAGCCAGCATGGCCTCCATGCTGGCTGCCCTTGCCCTCACCCGCCACAAAGCAATTGATAATAATTTTCATTTAATGAAAAATGAGCGCTCTCGTCTGTCAGGAGTACTCAAATGTCACAGTCCGCCCCGGTCAATCGCCCTCGCCTGCTCACCGTCAAGCATGTCCACGATGTGAGTCCTCATCTGCGCCGAGTCTGCCTGACCAGCCCTGAACTGGCGGATTACCCCTTCAGCTGTGGCGGTGCCCATATCAAGATCATGCTGCCCCGGCCGGGCCAGAGCGAGGTAGTGCTGCCAACCCCGACCCCCAAGGGGCCCCGTTGGGAAGATCCGAGCCAGAAACCCGTGATCCGCACTTTCACCATCCGCGCCTTCCGCCGCGAGACCCTGGAGATCGACATCGACTTCGCCCTGCACGGCGATGTCGGCCCCGCCAGCCGTTTCGCCCTCCACGCCAAGCCGGGGGACAGGCTCGCCATCTCGGGCCCGGGCGGCCCGGACCCCATGTTGCAGGTGGCCAAGCACTACTACATGGCAGGCGATCTCACCTCCCTGCCCGCCATCAGCGCCATGGCCGAGGTGATGCCGGCAGAGGCCCGGGGCCATATCGCGCTGTTGGTGCCCCATCAGGAAGATGTGCAGGATCTGTCGCTGCCCGAAGGGGTCAGCCTGCGCTGGTTTGTCGGCACGCCGGACCAGACCGGCCCTCTGGTGGAGCACTTCACCACCCTGCCCATGGCCGCCGAGGGGAGCTATTTCTGGTTCGGGGGGGAAGAGGGTCTGGTGGTGCCTCTGCGCCGTCATGTCAGGCGTGCGCTGGAGATAGATCGTTCACAGGTCTATGCGGTGCCTTACTGGCGCAGCGGCAAGGATGAAGACGCCTACCATCAGGATCGTCACGTCGTGATGGATAGCTGATAACACCCTGTATTCCTTGCACTTATCAGGCCTTCTCCCGCTCGGGCGCGGGCCTGGTTGCCATTCGCCCCTCCTTTTTACGGCCCGCCCCCCATCTCTGGTGATCCTCTCGGTAGTGCTTGCATTTGAGACGGACAGCAAGATAATGATAATCACTCTCAACAATGATGATGTGTGCCGGACGCAGATCCCAGATCCAAACGCCCGAGCGTTCCAGACACGTCGTCGACCCCATTTGCACAGCAAGGTAATCCCAGATGGCTGTTTTGAATTCGGTAATGCGCGCCTTCGCGGTGGAGGCGCTCCCCACCCCTGCCGACCTGTTGGCACAGCATCCCTGCTCGGCCGACATGGCGCAGCACATTGACCACCACCGCCACCAGGTGCGCCAGATCCTAAGTGGGGCAGACGATCGCCTGCTGGTGGTGATAGGCCCCTGCTCCATCCATGATCCCGTCGCCGCCCTCGACTATGCCAAGAGGCTGGCACGGCTCGCCGTCGCCTATGAGGACAGGCTGCAAATAGTGATGCGCACCTATTTCGAGAAGCCGCGCACCACAGTCGGCTGGAAGGGGCTGGTCTTCGATCCTCATCTCGATGGCAGCAACGACATCGGTCACGGGCTCCGCCTGGCCCGCCAGCTGCTGCTCGACATCAACCGGCTGGGGCTGGCCACCGCCACCGAGTTTCTCGATACCACCAGCTTCCTCTATCTGGCGGATCTCGTCAGCTGGGGAGCGATCGGTGCTCGCACCACAGAATCCCAGGTACACAGACAACTGGCCTCGGCCCTGCCCTGTCCGGTCGGCTTCAAGAACGGCACGGATGGCAACATCCGGGTGGCCATCGATGCCATCCTGGCCAGCGAGGCCTCCCATCTGTTCACCGCCCCCGGCAGCCAGGGGGGCATGGTGGTGATCAAGAGCGAGGGCAACCCAAGCGGCCATATCATATTGCGTGGCGGTACCCTGCCAAACTACCACCAGAGCGACGTGATGGACGCGGCCGAGCGCCTGGTGCGCCAGGGGCTCAACCCTCGGCTGATGGTGGATTGCAGCCACGGCAACAGCCAGAAATTGCACCAGAACCAGCTTCGGGTCGCCGAGGAGCTCTGCCGCCAATTGCGGGGCGGGAGCAATACCATCGCCGCCGTCATGGTCGAAAGCTTCCTGCAGGGGGGCAGCCAGAAACCGGCGCCACTGAGTGAACTGCAATATGGCTTGTCGGTCACCGATGCCTGCCTCTGCTGGGAGGAGAGTGAAACCCTGCTGGCCATGCTGGCCGATGCCATCGAGGCGCGTCGTCAATGTTCAAACAGGCGCGCCATTCCCCTTCGCAATGAAGTCAGCCAGCCTGTCAGCTAACACATTGCCTATTTCTCCACAGCGGGGTCGCCAGACCCCGATTCACATCTTCGGCCTGGGTAAATGACATTCACATATTGTCCTGGCAAGGGTGCCAAATAGAGCAGTCATGAGGGAAGAAATTGGTACAAGAGGGACAATGTCTCCCCATGATAGAAAAATGGGCAGACAGGCAGAGCGAGAGATACACCGGCAACCCCACCTATTTCATCCCATCGTGACGCCCGCTAATTTGTTGTCTTGTGCCATCAGAGATAACAAATGGGCTGTATGAGTCCTCATCGTGTGGCTGACAACACGCCACAGAGATTAGCTTCCCGCTAATGGATCCTTTTTATTGGCCCATGATGGTCATGGCTATTCCGGATAGGTAATCGTAATTCGGTGTCATCTTCTCTGGACAATAGAACAACAGGATCCTGAAAATAATAATGCCGCCCCTTGGGCGGCATTATTGATGAAGCGATCCTGGCAATCAGATCAGGAAGTCGTTCAGATCCTTGCCCAGCGCAACTTGCTCGGCAATGGCTTTGGGCATGCGGCCCTGGCCGGTCCAGGTCTTCTCCTGGCCATCTTCCTGATACTTGTATTTGGCAGGGCGCGGAGCGCGCTTGCTCTTGGTCGCGCCAGCAGCTGCCGGAGCGGCCACGCTGCCGATCAGCTCGCGCGGATCGATGCCAGCCTGTTGCAGCATCTCGGTAAACTCGCTCAGCTTGCGCTGACGCTCTTCCTGCTCGGCCCGCTCTTGCTCTACGTACTCGGCACGCTCGTTATATACCAGATCAAACTTTTCTTTCGCTTCTTGCAGTTGCTCAAACGGCAGTTCACGAATGGCAGCACGCAAGCTGCGAATGTTCAGCAGAACCTTCAGAAACTCGTTCATTACTTCCTCACAGAATTATTTTTGTATGTCACAGGGATTACACATTCTGAGAATAGCATGTCCGCTCGATAACAACATAATGATTTTATAGTGCCGGAGCAATTCCTGGCACCTGGATGTCATTATTCCCTGTGGTTAATTCACGCCGTCACTCTTATCAGATGGTCCACTCAACAGACATTATTTCTTCAACACAGCTTAATCGGTGCCAGTTTCCCAAAGTATTCATCAGCCAGATAAAAGAGGTGCCATCCAAGCACCGCCATGTATATATCCCACCCCATTTCGCCATCAACACAGCTCGGTGTTCCATGTACAAATATTGGCCGCACCATCCGGGCATCGGATGAAAAAGCACCATAGCCAAACCGTGCAGCGCCATGCATCAAGGGCACTCTTCTCCCTGGCTCAGCCAATTTCCTTTGCCTGGGCGCTTATCCATTCGATGAATGCCTGGATCTTGGGGCATTGGCGATGGGGGAGCGTGGCCATGTAGTAACGTTGATTGCAGCGAACCGCCTTGCCCGGGAAAGGCTCCACCAGTTCGTTGCGCTCCAGCCGCTGGCGCACCAGGTTCTTGCGGCCCATGGCCACGCCGGCGTGATTCATGGCGGCGATGATGGCGAGATCGGAACGATCGAAGCCCATGCTCGACTGGCAGCCATCGAGGGAGACATCCGCCTGACGGGCCCAGCTGCACCACTCGTCGGTATCCGAGTCATATCCCCAGGCCTGCCTGTCGTGCAACAGGCGACAGTGGCTCAAATGATCAGGGTTATTCAGCAACTGGTGTCGCTCGGCATATTCGGGGCTGCACACCGGCACCATGTATTCATCCATCAGCGGGTGGATGGCGAGCCGCTCCGGCACCTTGTCATCGAAATAGATCGTCAGATCGATACCATAGCCGTGCAGATTGACGTTCTCGTTGCCTGTCATGATGTTGAGATCGATCTGGGGATGCAGGCGAGAAAAATCCGCGAGCCGCGGCACCAGCCAGCACTGGGCGATGGAGGGACGGGAGTAGACGGTCAGGGAACCGGACAGCTCCTGGTTCTTGATCTCCAGGATCTCCTGGTTGATGAACTCCAGCGATGACTTGAGCGCCCAGAACACCCGCTGCCCTTCCGTCGTCAGCACCACCTTGCGATGAAAGCGCTGGAACAGCTTGAAGCCGAGCTCCTCTTCCAGGGCGCTGATCCTGTGGCTCACCGCACTCGGGCTGAGTGCCAGCTCATCCGCCGCCAGTGCAAACGAGCAATGGCGGGCCGCCGCCTCGAAGGTGTGCAGCTTGGCGAGCTGATAGCCGCTGAGCAGCTTGTTTCTCGATACATAGTTGTCTTCGGTATACATCAGCCTTCCCCATCACCGGCTCAACATCGCAGCCATGATATCCCGGACGACTCGATTTAAGATGAATTAACCGAACCCAAGTCACATAAATACGGCTAAATGTGATGAATGTGGCACCTTTGCATCAACTCAGCTCATCCAAGAGGCCATTTTCATCATTTGTCAGCCCGACGCCCTTCCCGTTCAATAGGCCCATCATTTATCTCTAATCATCCTTGTCGAGGCGCAGTATGAATTCTGAAGTGTGGGTCGTCGGTACCTTGCTGACTAGCATCATTCTGATTGTCGTCACCATAGTGAAGGGCAAGGTACATCCTTTCCTCGCCTTGCTGCTGGCGAGCTTCTATGTCGGCACCATGATGGGAATGAACCCCGTCAAGATGGTCAATGCCATGGAAGAGGGCATAGGCGGCACCTTGGGCTTTCTCGCCGCCGTCATCGGCCTTGGTACCATACTCGGCAAGATGATGGAGGTGTCGGGGGCAGCGGAGCGCATCGGCCTCGCCCTGCAGAAGTGCCGCTGGCTTTCGCCCCAGGTGATCATGGTGCTGGTCGGTCTGGTGTGCGGCATCACGCTGTTTGTCGAGGTCGGGGTGGTGCTGCTCATTCCGCTGGCCTTCTCCATCGCCCGCAAGACCAGAACCTCGCTGCTGACCCTGGCCATTCCGCTCTGTACCGCCCTGATGGCCGTGCACTGCATAGTGCCGCCCCACCCGGCCGCCCTCTATGTCACCAACCAGCTGGGTGCCGATGTGGGATCCGTCATCGTCTATGGTCTCGCGGTCGGACTCTTTGCCTCCCTGGTGGGCGGCCCGCTGTTCCTCAAAATGCTGGGTAAACGGGTGCCATTCAAGGAGGTACCCGCCGCCTTTGCCGACATCCAGGCCCGCGATGAGGCAAGCCTCCCTACCTTGAGTGCCTCCCTCTTCACCGTGCTGCTGCCCATCTTGTTGATGCTGGCCAAGACGGTGGCCGAGCTCAACATGGATCACGCAAGCCACCTCTATACCGTGCTGGAGTTTATCGGCAACCCCATCACCGCCATGTTCATCGCCGCCTTCACCGCCTATTACGTGCTGGGGATCCGTCAGCGCATGAAGATGGAAGGGCTGCTGGACCAGACAGAGCGGTGCTTCTCCTCCATTGCCAACATCTTGCTGATCATCGGCGCGGGTGGCGCCTTCAACGGCGTACTCAAGGCCAGCGGCCTGGGGGACAGCCTGGCGACCATCCTCTCCCAGCTGGACATGCACCCCATACTTCTGGCCTGGCTGGTCGCCATCATATTGCACGCCGCCGTGGGCTCGGCCACCGTCGCCATGATGGGGGCCACCGCCATCGTCTCCCCCATCATGGTGCACTACCCCGAGATAAGCCCCGAGATCATGACGCTCGCCATCGGCTCAGGCGCCATCGGCTGCACCATGGTGACAGACTCCCTGTTCTGGCTGGTCAAACAGTATTGCGGTGCCACCCTGAACGAAACGCTCAAGTACTACACCAGTGCCACCTTTGTCGCCTCCCTGATGGCGCTGGCCGGTACCTTCCTGCTCTCCTATATCGTGTAACAAGACCGAGACATCCCATGAAAAATATCGACGTCCAACCACTCATTACCCAATTCCCGCTGGTTCGCTCCCTGATCGCACTCGAACCCGTGACCTGGTTCAACCCCAAGGCCACCACGCTGGCGGTCGGTCTGCCCTATGTGGGCCTGGATGGCAACGATGTGGCGGATGCCTCCGCCC
>NZ_CDBZ01000156.1 GCF_000819985.1 Aeromonas media
CAGGGTGAGAGCGTGAACATTTTGTTAAATTTCACCCAGTTTTTTGAGACCCGCATTGAGTACCGTTTCCAGATATTCACTGCTCATTCCTGCGATTTTTTGCTTCCGTCTTACGCTCGCCTTGCGTGAAGTCTCGGCCCTGAGCATGTTCAGCCCCATGTGCCGGATGCACGCCAAAATCTCTGCGGCATCACCGCGATAAATCGGGCAATCATCCTCGCCCATCGTGACGTCCAGCACCCAGTGCAGGCTATTTTCGATGGCCCAGTGCCCACGCACCGCTCGCGCAAACTCATCCTGCACCAACGCTTTGGAACTGATGAAATAACGCTGCTCTATGGTAATTTTTTGCATATTTTCAACGCGATAGGAGATGGCCACGCCAATGCTGTGCAACTGTTTCCAATGAGGAAACTGGGCGGCCAACTCGCCCGCCGCCATGACATGGTACTCACGACCATCGATGCGGCCATGAGCCTTCTCAAGCGTCATCGTCTCTGCGCATAACGGGGTGGCCGCCAGCGGGGCGAGGGCCTGTCGAACCGCCTCGAACAACTTGGGTTGGTTGCCTTTGACGGCCAATAAGTAATCGCCACCTTGCTGAAGGATGGTCTCGGCGATCTCGGTCTGGCACCCCATCGCATCGATGGATACCAGGCAGCCTTTGATGTCGAGCAGCGCCAGCAACTCGGGAATAGCGGTAATTTCATTGGACTTGGCGTCGGTTTTTATCTGTCCGAGCACCAGCTTATTGGCGGCGGCATAGGCACTGACCATGTGAATGGTCGACGTTCGATCCTCACGGTCATAGGAACTGCGCAGGGTTTTGCCATCGATAGCGACCAGGGCGCCATCGGTGTGCTGGTTAATGGCTTGAGTCCACCGCACAAAGGCGGCCTGAAACGGCTCTGGTTTGATGCCGGAGATGATCCTGGCAATGGTGTCATGGACAGGAATGCCGTTTTTAAACAGTCCCTTGGATTGAAACCAGGGAAGATGAACCTCGCCGAAATCCTCAATATCTTCCCAGCCCTCAGCCCCGCCGATCACGGCACAGACGGTGAGAAACAGGACATCGTAGAAGGGATAATAAATCTTGGCATGCTGGCGAGGGTCGTGAATATTGTCGAAGAACTGAGCGAAAACGGCATCAATAGACATGAGAGCACTCCTGAAAAGGAGCATGAGATCACAGCCGGATCACCAGGTCAAATTTCAGGGTGAGGATGTGAGCAAATTGTTAACTATGGAAATCATGGAAATTATCATTTTTTGGATTTCATGCGCATTTTTTGAGCTGAAATGACGTGCAGTGACGATTAAAAAGTGTGAAGGCGATCCTGACTATAAAGTTAACTGCATATCACAGGCCTATAAGTATTTGTTTTGTAGGCAAAAAACTATTTTTAATTTTTAACAAAATGTTCACGATCTCGCCCTG
>NZ_CDBZ01000157.1 GCF_000819985.1 Aeromonas media
CACTGATGCGTCAGCCCTGTCGGTAATGGCGATCAGCATAGGCTCTCTCTTCCAGAAGACGATCCCCATGACGCCATTGGAGTCAGGCATGCTTCAGAATGGTTGTGCCTCCATCGTCTTCGTGGCCACTTCTCTCATCATTGGATGGCATGTGAATTGGAGCCCAAACTTCGTCTTCTCCTTGTCATGGATGATAGTGGTCGTTTCCACCGGGGCTGTATTACTGTTGTTCTATATGATCCAGAGAAACTCGGCGAGCAAGGTCAGCGTCCTCTTCTATCTGGTGCCAATATTAACTATGTTTTTTGACTTCATTATTTTCGATACTGAAATTACGACGACAACTATTATGGGGGCACTAATAGTCATCGCCTCTATAAAATTATTCAGCCTACCAAGTCGACGCACATCTGAAAAAATGCTCTCGTGAAAATATCAAAGAGGGAAGTTGACACTTCCCTCTTTGAATCATTTCATCCGTTCATCACCACTCGCCAGGAACAGGCGATAGGCGGGATCGTCGCTCACCTCCTTCCAGCCGTAGCCAATCTCGTGCAGATAGTCGTGGAAGGCGGCCACGTCTTCGTCCGGCAGTTCGAAGGCGCACAGCACCCGGCCATAGTCGGCGCCGTGGTTGCGGTAGTGGAACAGGCTGATGTTCCAGCGACAGCCCAGGGTCTCGAGGAAGCGCATCAGGGCACCCGGCTGCTCCGGGAACTTGAAGCTGTAGAGACGCTCACCGAGGGGCCGGGCCGGGCGGCCGCCAATCATGTAGCGCACGTGATTCTTGGCCAGCTCGCTCTCGGTCATGTTGACCACGGGGTAACCGTTGCCACCGAGTTGGTCGATTATCTGGCCCAGCTCCTCGTCGCCGCCGGTGAGGCGTACCGAGACGAACAAGGAGGCCTGCACCGCATCCGCGTAGCGGTAGTTGAACTCGGTCACCATGCGGGGCCCAAGCTGGCGACAGAAGTCGAGGAAGGCCCCCTTGCGCTCGGGTATGGTCACCGCCAGCATGCCCTCGCGCTTCTCGCCGATCTCGCAGCGCTCCGACACGTAGCGAAGGCTGTGGAAGTTGACGTTGGCGCCGGACAGGATGGCAGCCATCCGCCCCCCCTTCACCTGCTCCCGTTCGCTGTAGGCCTTGAGACCAGCCAGGGACAGGGCACCGGAGGGCTCGGCGATGGCGCGGCAGTCGTCGAAGATGTCTTTCAGCGCCGCGCAGATCTGGTCGTTGGAGACGGTCACCACCTCGTCCAGATACTGGTTGCACAGGCGGAAGGTCTCGGTGCCGATGCGCTTGACCGCCACCCCGTCGGCAAACAGCGAGACCCGCTCCAGGTTGACCGGCTCACCAGCCTCCATGGCGGCCTTGAGGCAGGCGGACCCCTCGGCCTCCACCCCGATCACCTTCACATCCGGCAGCAGTTGCTTGATGTAGACCGCCACCCCGGCAGCCAGACCGCCGCCACCCACAGGTACGAAGACGTGGGTGAGGTGGGTATCCTGCTCCAGCAGCTCCTTGCCGATGGTGCCCTGACCCGCGATCACCTCGACATCGTCGAACGGCGGGATCAGGGTGTAGCCCTCCAGTTCGGCGAGGCGGCGGCTCTCGCCGTAGGCCTCGTCGAAGCTGTTGCCAAACAGCATGACGTTGCCGCCCAGCCGTCGCACCGCGTCGATCTTGATGTCCGGCGTGGTCTTGGGCATCACTATGATCGCCTTGATGCCGAGCTTGGCCGCCGACAGCGCGACACCCTGGGCATGGTTGCCGGCCGAGGCCGCCACCACGCCATGGGACTTCTGCTCGGCGCTCAGGGTGGCGATCTTGTGATAGGCACCCCGCAGCTTGAAGGAGTGCACCGGCTGCAGATCTTCCCGCTTGAGCGCCACGTGGTTGCCGAGTCGCTCGGATAATTTTTTAAGGGTCTGCAAGGGCGTCACCCGCGCCGCCTCGTAGACGGGTGAGAGCAGCACCTTGCGTAGATAATCCGCCGCAGAGACCATGGCTTACTCCTCCAGCTTGCTTAAATCGCGCACCGCGCCCTTGTCGGCACTGGTGGCGAGCATGGCGTAGGCACGCAGGGCGTAGGAGACCTGACGCTGGCGATTGAGCGGCTTCCAGCCACGGGCCTCGACGGCGGCGCGGCGAGCTGCCAGCACGCTGTCAGCCACTTCCAGCACCATGCTGCGGGCCGGAATGTCGATGTTGATGATGTCCCCATCCTCCACCAGCCCTATGGTGCCGCCGGACGCCGCCTCGGGGGAGACGTGGCCGATGGAGAGACCGGAGGTACCGCCGGAGAAGCGACCGTCGGTGATCAGGGCGCACGCCTTGCCGAGGCCCATGGACTTGAGATAGGTGGTGGGGTAGAGCATCTCCTGCATGCCGGGGCCGCCCTTGGGGCCTTCGTAGCGGATCACCACCACTTCACCCGCTTTTACAGTGCCGTCCAGAATGCCGGCGACCGCAGTGTCCTGGCTCTCGAACACCCGGGCCGGGCCACGGAAGCAGAGGTTCTCGTCATCCACCCCGGCGGTCTTGACGATGGCACCGTTGAGGGCCAGGTTGCCGGAGAGCACCGCCAGCCCCCCTTCCAGGCTGTAGGCGTTGTCCAGGGAGCGGATGCAGCCTTCTGCTCTGTCCAGATCCAGCTCCGGCCAGCGGCAGTTCTGGCTGAATGCCTTGGTGGTGCGAATACCGGCCGGGCCGGCGCGATAGAAGTCGTGCACCGCCTTGTCGTCACAGCGGCTGACGTCATAGGCCTCCAGCAACTCGCTCAGGGAGGTGCCGAGCACGTTGCGGGTATCGCCGTGCACCAGGCCGGCTCTTTCCAGCTGACCCAGGATGGCGACCACACCACCAGCGCGGTGCACGTCTTCCATGTGGTACTTCTGGGTGGACGGGGCCACCTTGCACAGCTGAGGCACCTTGCGGGACATGCGGTCGATGTCGGCCATGGTGAAGTCGACCCCGGCCTCCTGGGCCGCCGCCAGCAGGTGCAGCACTGTATTGGTGGAACCACCCATGGCGATGTCCAGGGCCATGGCGTTCTCGAACGCCGCCTTGGTGGCGATGTTGCGCGGCAGCGCGCTCTCGTCATCCTGCTGGTAGTAGCGATTGGCCAAAGCGACGATGCGCTGACCTGCCAGCTTGAACAGCTGCTCCCGATCGGCGTGGGTCGCCAGCATGGAGCCGTTGCCCGGCTGGGAGAGGCCGAGTGCCTCGGTCAGACAGTTCATGGAGTTGGCGGTGAACATGCCGGAGCAGGAGCCGCAGGTGGGGCAGGCGCTGCGCTCTATCTGATCGCTCTGGGCATCGGAAACCTTGGGGTCGGCGCCCTGGATCATGGCGTCCACCAGATCCAGCTTGATGATCTGATCGGAGAGCTTGGTCTTGCCCGCCTCCATGGGGCCGCCGGAGACGAAGATCACCGGAATGTTGATGCGCAGGGCGGCCATCAGCATCCCCGGGGTGATCTTGTCGCAGTTGGAGATGCAGACCATGGCGTCGGCGCAGTGGGCGTTGACCATGTACTCCACCGAGTCGGCGATCAGTTCCCGGGACGGCAGGGAATAGAGCATGCCGCCATGGCCCATGGCGATGCCGTCATCGACCGCTATGGTGTTGAACTCCTTGGCGACGCCGCCGGCGGCCTCGATCTCCCGGGCCACCAGCTGACCCAGATCCTTGAGGTGCACGTGACCGGGCACGAACTGGGTGAATGAGTTGACCACGGCAATGATGGGCTTGCCGAAATCCTGATCTGTCATGCCGGTGGCACGCCAGAGGGCGCGGGCCCCGGCCATGTTACGTCCGTGGGTGGTGGTGGCGGATCTCAACTTCGGCATTGTCTCTACTCCCTGAATGCCCCTGGGGCGCATTGTCTTTCAACATGAATGTGTGATTCGCGGATCGGGAATCGATCCTGATGAAGGCACCACGAGGGAGCCTTCATCGGAAGCGACTCGGGGAGGCGTGACGCCTCCCCTCTCTCATCAGTCGTTGACCGGCGTCAGCCAGCCCCACTTGTCCTCGGTCTTGCCGTTGAACAGGCCGAAGAAGGCGTTCTGCAGCTGCTCGGTCACGGGGCCGCGGCTGCCAGAGCCCACCTTCATCCGATCCACAGAGCGCACCGGGGTCACCTCGGCCGCCGTGCCCGTCATGAAGATCTCGTCCGCCACGTAGAGCGCCTCGCGCGGCAGTGCCTGCTCGCGCACCTCATACCCCAGGTCACGAGCGAGGGTCATGATGGTGTCGCGGGTGATGCCGGGCAGGATGGCGGCGGTGGCGGGCGGGGTGAACAGCACGCCGTTCTTCACCAGGAAGAGGTTTTCCCCCGCCCCTTCGCTCAGGTAGCCGTTCACGTCCAGCGCCAGTCCCTCGGCGAAGCCGTTGCGCTTGGCCTCCCGGCTGATGAGCTGGGAAGAGAGGTAGTTGCCGCCCGCCTTGGCACCTGTGGGTATGGTGTTGGGGGCAAGCCGGCTCCAGGAGGTGACGCACACATCCACCCCGTTCTTCAGCCCCTCTTCCCCCAGATAGGCGCCCCAGGGCAAGGCGGCGACGATAAGGTCTGCCTTGGCATCCAGCGGCGGATGCAGCCCCAGCCCCACGTTGCCGACAAAGGCCAGCGGGCGCAGATAGCCACTCTTCAGGCCGTTCTCGCGCACCACGGTGCGGCAGGCTTCATTCACATCAGACTCGCTGTAGGGAACGTCCATCCAGTAGATTTTGGCGGAGTCGAACAGGCGGCGGGTGTGCTCCTGCAGGCGGAAGATACAGGTCCCCTTGGGGGTGTCATAGGCGCGCACCCCCTCGAACACCGAGGAGCCGTAGTGCAGGGCGTGGCTCATGACGTGCACCTGAGCATCCTGCCAGGGCACCAGTTTGCCGTTGAACCAGATGTATTGGGGGTGAGTGGCGGATTGGGAAGGCTGTGACATTGGCTTTGCTCCTTAAGCGCTGATCCGGGGTTGCTGTTCCAGTGCATCGACCCGGGAGACATCCACCAGCTTGACCAGCTGGCTCCACAACTGCTGGATGGGACGCTCCGACTCGACAGTAACCGTGATCCGCAGCTGTTGGCAATCCTGCTCCATATTCAGGGCGCAGAGGGCGAAGCCACGGTGACGCACCACCCGCAGCACCCGCTCCATCACTTCGGGTCTCGGCTGGGCGTGGATATGCAGTGTGTGCTGCGCTAATCCGGGTTGGTGAAAGCTGTGCTGCTTCATGGGCGTTGCTCCATCATCTTGTGGTTGGCGACTCCCGGCGGAACCAGGGGCCAGACGTTTTCTTCCTCTGAAATGGCCACATGCAGCAGGTAGGCACTCTCGCTCGCCAGCAGGCGGTCGAGTGCACCGGCTATCTGCTCCTTGCATGTGATGGTCTCGCCCGGGATGCCGAACGCAGCGGCCAGGGCGATGAAATCCGGGTTGTCGGAGAGTATGGTTTCGCTGTAGCGGCCGTCGAAGAACAGCTCCTGCCACTGGCGCACCATGCCGAGGCGCTGGTTGTCGATCAGCACCATCTTCACCTTGAGCTGGGCGCGGCGTATGGTGCCGAGCTCCTGCACGTTCATCATGAAGGAGCCGTCACCGCTCACCAGCACCACCTCGTCATCCGGGCGCGACATCTTGGCGCCGATGGCGGCGGGCAGACCGAAGCCCATGGTGCCGAGACCGGCGCTGGAGAGGTGATTGCGCGGACTGGTGAAGCGCATGTGCTGGGCCACCCACATCTGGTGCTGACCCACGTCGCAGGCCACCACGCTGGTCTCGGGCAAGCGCTCGGAGAGCTGCTTGAGCAGGGCCGGGGCATAGATGGGCTGGCCGGGGTGGTCGTAGCGAAACGCATACTCACGAGCCATGGCGGCGCAGTGCTCACGCCAGGGATCGATCGCCAACGCCATGGCCAGGGCGGGCAACACCCGCTTGAGATCCGTGGTGATGCCCACGTCGGCGGCGCGGCGCTTGCCGAACTCGGCGGCATCCACGTCCAGATGGATCACCCTGGCCTCGGGAGCGAACTCCTCCAGCTTGCCGGTCACCCTGTCATCGAAACGGGCACCCACCACCACCAGCAGATCGCACTGCTGCACCGCATAGTTGGCGGCCTTGGTGCCGTGCATGCCGAGCATGCCGAGGTAGACGGGGCTGTCGGGATCGAGCGCGCCTATCCCCTTGAGGGTGGTGACCGCCGGCATACCGGTGGCGGCGGCAAAGTCCCGCAGCTGCGGCTCCGCATTGGCCATGCCCACACCGCCCCCGACGTAGAGCACGGGACGCTCGGCAGCGGCCAGCAGAGTGCGGGCCAGGGTCAGCTCGGCCGGATTGAGGGGCTCAGGCTCCTCCACCGCAAACAGCGGGCTCTGGGTTGGCACGGCGGCGAGCTGCACATCTTTGGGAAAGTCGATAAGCACAGGACCCGGACGCCCTTCGGTGGCGATGGCGAAGGCTTCCGCCAGCACCCGGCCCAGATCGGCGGGATCCGTCACCATGAAGGAGTGCTTGGTGCAGGAGAGAGACATACCGAGTACATCGACCTCCTGAAACGCATCGGTACCGACGGCGGCGCAGGCGACCTGACCGCTGATGGCGACCAGGGGCACGGAGTCGAGCAGCGCCTCCGCCAGGCCTGTCACCAGGTTGGTGGCCCCTGGGCCCGAGGTGGCGATGCAGACCCCCACCTGGCCGGAGGCGCGGGCATAACCCACGGCGGCCATGGCAGCCCCCTGCTCGTGACGGCAGAGCTGATGGGCCAGTCCACCGTCATACAGGGCGTCATAGACCGGCATGATGGCTCCGCCCGGGTAACCAAACACCTGGGTCACACCCTGTTTCTTGAGAGCCTGTACCAAAAACTGCGCGCCGTTCATGTGGAAATCCTGTCCTTTGGTCGAAAAAAAACCCCCGGGCCGTGAGGCTCGGGGGTCGCTTGTTTCGTTCTGTCCGGTGGTGGGTCTATCCCTTGTTCCGTGCAGCTAAACGAGCCCCGAGCGGTGAGATAATAATCACCACTAGGACCACAATAATGCTGACGAAACGGGAGGCCATGTTCATAGTTACAACCGGAAATCCTGTGAAATGGGGGCGGTTTGCACCGCGAATGGCTATTAGAACTAGCATGGTGATTTTTATTGGGCAAGCATTTTTTACCTGACAAGACTCTGATTTTGACTGATCTGCAAGCTGCTCTCTGGAACAAAAAACTAATAAAAAACGGTTAACCAGCACATACATCAAACCAAGGACGGGATTTATGTCATTAGCTGTGGTTTATAGCCGTGCCAGCCTGGGAATTGCGGCGCCGCAAGTCACGGTGGAAGTCCATTTATCCAACGGACTGCCCGCCTTCAACATGGTGGGACTGCCGGAAACCTCGGTGAAAGAGTCGCGGGACAGGGTGCGCAGCGCCCTGCTCAACGGCAACTTCGAGTTCCCCTCCAAGCACATCACGGTCAACCTGGCCCCTGCCGATCTGCCCAAGGAGGGGGGCCGTTTCGATCTGGCTATCGCCATCGGCATTCTCGCCGCTTCCAAGCAGATACCTGCAAAATACCTGCTCGATCACGAATTTTTAGGGGAGCTGGCCCTGACCGGCGAGATCCGTCCCGTGCTCGGCGTGCTGCCCGCCGTGCTCGCCTGCCGCGACGCCGGGCGTACCCTGCTGGTACCTCGGGAGAACGGCCCCGAGGCTTCCCTCATTCAGGACGCCGAAGTGCGTACCGCCCACCAGCTGCTGGCCGTCACCGCCTGGCTGGCGGGCCAGTACGAGCTGCCCCTGCCGGAGCCCCAGACCACGGACACCTTGCCCGACGTGCCGGATCTGCAGGATGTGATCGGCCAGTCCCAGGCCAAGCGGGCGCTGGAGATCGCCGCCGCCGGCAGCCACAACCTGCTGTTCATAGGTCCGCCCGGCACCGGCAAGAGCATGCTGGCAAGCCGCCTGCCCGGCATACTGCCGCCACTGAGCGAACAGGAGGCGCAGCAGACCGCCGCCATCCACTCCATCGGCGGCCTCACCCCCCGCGCCGGTCACTGGCATCACAGGCCCTATCGCACGCCCCACCACAGCGCCTCAGCTGTGGCCTTGGTGGGGGGCGGCAGCCACCCGAGGCCAGGGGAAATCTCCCTGGCCCACAACGGAGTGCTGTTTCTCGACGAGCTCCCCGAATTTGAGCGCAAGGTGCTCGACTCCCTGCGAGAACCGCTGGAGACCGGCCACATCACCATCAGCCGGGCCGCCCGCCAGGTGGACTTCCCCGCCCGCTTCCAGCTGGTGGGCGCCATGAATCCCAGCCCCTGCGGCCACTACGGGGACGGCCAGACCCGCTCCAGCCCGGATCAGATACTGCGCTACCTCGGCAAGCTCTCGGGCCCCTTTCTCGATCGCTTCGATCTGACGGTGGAGGTGCCGCTGCTGCCCAAGGGGAGCTTGACCGGTAAGGCGGAGCGGGGTGAGTCGAGTCAACAGATCCGTGAGCGGGTGCTGGGCGCGCGGGAGCGCATGCTGAGCCGCAATGGCAAACTCAACAATCTGCTGGATAGTCGTGAGATAGAGGATATTTGCCGCTTATCACCGCAAGATGCCGAATTTCTGGAGAACGCCATCCAGAGGCTGGGGCTCAGCATCCGGGCCTGGCACCGCATCCTGCGGGTGTCACGCACCATAGCGGATCTGGCGGGGCACCCCACCATCGAGAAGGAGCATCTCATCGAGGCGCTTGGCTACAGGGCCATGGACAGGCTGCTGTCACGGCTGCGCAGCGGCCACTGAACGCGACATGATGGGGAGGAGCGCCCGGCGTCAGTACGGTGCATCCATGGTCTAGCGCCGGATCGGCTGATATTATGGCCACAGATCTGACCACTTGGTTACCACCCACAGACACGAAAACGGATCCGATTCATGCACAACAAGCTGATAGAGCGGCTGCGCGGCTGCCTCTCGACCCTGCTCTATTTTTTCAACACCCTGTTCTGGTTTGTCCCCATCCTGCTGCTCGGTCTCATCAAGCTGTTGCTGCCCCTCAAGGGCTGGCGAACCCTCTGCAACGCCCTGCTGGACGGCTGCGCCAGCTGCTGGATAGGTTTCAACAACCTGATCCAGAAAACCATCATCAGAACCCCTTTCGAGGTGGTCGGAGTGGACAAAGGGCGCCGGAATGAGTGGTATATGGTGATTGCCAACCATCAATCCTGGGTCGACATACTGGTACTGCAGCGGATTTTTAATCAGAAAATCCCCTTCCTGAAGTTTTTCCTCAAGAAAGAACTGATTTGGGTACCTTTTCTCGGTCTGGCATGGTGGGCGCTGGACTTCCCCTTCATGCGGCGCTATTCCCGTAAACTTCTGGAAAAGCGACCCCATCTGAAGGGAAAAGATATAGAAACGACACGGAAGGCCTGTGCCAAGTTCCGCCACATTCCGGTGAGTGTGATGAACTTCGTGGAGGGCACCCGCTTCACCGCCCACAAGCACGACAAACAGGGCGCGCCCTATCGCCATCTCCTGCACCCGAGGGCTGGCGGCATCGCCTTCACCCTGGCGGCCATGGGGGATCAACTGCACAAGCTGGTGGATGTGACCATCGCCTATCCGGGTGGCATCCCCAGCTATTGGGACTTCATGTGCGGTCGGGTCAAGGAGATCAAGGTTCGGGTCCGCTTTCTGCCGATCGAACGCAATCTGGTGGGGGATTACTTCAATGACCCCGAGTTCCAACAAGAGTTTCAACAGTGGCTGAACGGGATCTGGCGTGAGAAGGACCAGACCCTGGGTCAGCTGCTGGCGGACAAGACGCAGTAAACGACACCCATGCCAAGCCTGCTCCCGGGTCCCCTGGTGCTGTTCATCAGCACCAGCCTGACCATTTTGTTCACCGCCCTGTGTGCCAGCCTGATCCTGCTGGTTTCCCTGGCGAAACTACTGCTGCCGATCCCGGCCTTTGGCCGCGCCTGCAGCCGGCTCAACAATGGCTTCATGCGCCTGTGGCTGGCCTGCAACGCCCTGGTGATAAGCCTCACCACCCGCATCGACTGGCAGATTGAGGATGAGACCCGGCTACGCAAGGATGGCTGGTACCTCATCATCAGCAACCACATGAGCTGGACCGACATAGTGGTGCTGGGTCACCTGTTCCGTGATCGGCTGCCGGTGCCCAAGTTTTTCATGAAACACGAGCTCATCTACATCCCGTTGTTGGGGCTCGCCTGCTGGGGACTGGACATGCCCTTTATGCGCCGCTACTCACGGGAATTCCTGCTGCGCAACCCGCACCTTCGCGGCAAGGATATCGAGACCACCCGCCACGCCTGCGAGAAGTTTCGCCACATCCCCACCACCGTCATCAACTTCGTTGAGGGGACCCGCTTCACCGAGGAAAAGCGAGAGGCGACCCGTTCCCGTTACCAGCACCTGATGCCACCCAAGGCGGCGGGGCTGGCCTTCACCCTGGCGGCCATGGGAGAACAGTTCGACAGTCTGATCAATGTCACCATCAGTTATCCGGACAACGCAGAGACCCCGTTCAAGGACTTTTTGATGGGGCGGATGACACGCATCCGGGTACGCATCGAGGAGCTGCCGGTGGACGGGCAGCTGGTAGGGGATTACTTCAACGACAAGCAGTTCAAGCGCGGCTTCCAGGCGTGGCTGAACCAGTGCTGGCAGGAGAAGGACGAGGTGCTGGAAGGCTGGCAGCAGGATCAGGCGCCCGCGGCGTTGACCGTCAAGGAGAGCGCCGACGCCAGCTCGGGCAGCTGATCCTCGCTGAACACGGCAATGCCGTGGCGGCGCAGCAGGGCCGTGGTCTTGCCCTCCCCCGCCACGGAAACCCCCTCGAAGCGGCCATTGTAGATGCGGCTACTGCCGCAGGAGGGGCTTCCCTCTTTCAGCATGGCGAAGCGGATGCCCTGCCGCTGGCAGATCGCCAACGCCAGTTCGGCGCCACGATCGAACTCCGCCGTCACATTCAGCCCGCTCTCGGTCACCACCCGCTCACCCTGCCGTTCGGCGGGAGGGCGCGGGGTCGACAGACCGCCTGCCACCTCGGGGCAGAAGGCCAGCACCCGCCCCTCGGCGCCCAGTTCACTCAGCCAGTCGCTGATGATCCCCTTGCTCTGGCCGTCGTAGCGAACCGGCTGGCCCAGCAGACAGGCGCTTACCAATACCTTGTGCACTCCTGCGTCACTCATGCTTCGTTCTCCATTGGTCGACCAGATACCTTGGTGCATAGCCGTCGTAGTGCGGCGGCATTGGATCCAGCAGGCAGACGCTGACCAGCACCCGGGGCGGTGCTTTGTTCATGCCTCGGCTCCATTCATCACCTGATCGAACATCACGCAGCAGGGGTTTTCCAACCGATAGAGGATGGCGGGACGCTGCTTGCCGGTGCGCTTGCGACCGGTATCCACCAGGATGTCGGCGCGATGGATCCGCTTGCGAAACGCCGCCGTGTTCATCGGCGTCTGCAGGACGATCTCGAAGGCCCGTTGCACCTCGGAGAGGGTGAATTCGGTCCCCAACAGTTGCAGCGGCAAGGTGCTGTAGCGGCTCTTGATGCGCAACCGCTCCAGCCCTCTGGCGATCAGTTGGTCGTGATCGAAGGCGAGGTCGAGGCCAGACAAGGCCGAGAGCGGGTGCCAATGACCTCGTACTGCCTCCGCTCTGGGTTCCACCAGACAGAGATAGACCAGGGTGGTGGACCAGCCACGGGGATCCCGCTCCAGATTGCCGAGGGTACAGACCTGTTCGCTGTAGCAATGACCCAGCCCCCACTCCGCCAGCAGACGGTAGCGTGCGGCATCCAGATCCCGGTCCCGGGTCTCGTCGATGCGCAGGGCCGGCAACTGCCAGCAGTGGGTAAAGGGGGGGCGATCCCGGGTCTCGAGCAGCAGTTCGAGCCGCTCCTCGTTCAACCGCAGCACCACCATATCCAGACTCATTCTCGGCATCCTGGTCGACCTGCTCGCCTTCTAATAATGTTTGGTAGATAATATCACAAGAATATTATGTGCAGGAGCCACCCATGGGAACCATCGCCAGCCTGGATATAGATGCGCAGAAGGGCTTTACCCCTCTCTGCCCGAACGAACTGCCCGTCGCGGGCGGGGCTGACATAGTGGCGGCCCTCAACGCGCAGGCCGCCCTCGCCACCCTGCGAGTCGGCAGCAAGGATGCCCACCCCGCGAACGCCGCCTGGGTCGTGACAAGCCCCGCCGCCATGCTGCAACCCCTGGATCTGCCCAACGCCGATCTTACCTGGCCGGCTCATTGCGTCCCGGGCACCTCGGGATTCGAGCTGCTCGATGGCCTGCCCGCCCCCATCGACTATGACTTCTTCGTCTGGAAGGGGGTCGAGCCGGACCTGCATCCGTACGGCGCCTGCTACCATGACCTGGCCGAGCGCCGCAGCACCGGGCTTATCGAATTCCTGCAAGCACGGGGCGTCAGCACGGTGCTGGTGGGAGGCCTCGCCACCGACTACTGCGTCAAGACCAGCGTGCTGCAACTGCGCCGAGCCGGTCTGCGGGTCATCGTTCATCTCGACGCCTGTCGTGGCATCGCCCCCGAGACGGTGGCCAGCGCCCACACCCAGATGATCGAGGCCGGTGCAGAACTCGCCCAGAGCCTGATCGATGTACAACGCCTGCTGGACGCCTGATATGCCCCCGATTCTCACCAGCCTGCTCGACACCGATGCCTACAAGCTGCACATGCAGCAGGCGGTGTTCCATCGCTACCCGGATGCCGAGGTGGTGGCCGAGTTCCACAGCCGCAACGAAGAAGATCTGCTGCCCATGATGGGCCAGATCGAGGAGCAGCTGCACCTCGCCGGCTCCTTGCGGCTAACCAGGCCAGAGCTCGACTTCCTGGCCGAACGCCCCTTCTTCACCGCCGATTACCTGGATCACCTGCGCCGCAAGCCGCTCGATGCCTCCCTGCTCAAGGTGTTCGAACAGGATGGTCGCATCAACGTGCGAGTCGAGGGGCCCTGGCAGGATGTGATCCTGTGGGAAATCCCGGTGCTCGCCATCATCAGCGAAATGCGCAACCGCTTCCGCTATCCCCAGTTCGGGGTGAGCCATGCCCTGGCGCGACTGGACCAGAAGCTAGACAAGCTGGAGCGGGAGCTGAGCCCGGCGGAGATGCAGGATTTCAACCTCATCGACTTCGGCACCCGCCGCCGCTTCTCCCACGCGGTGCAGGATGCGGTGGTGGGTCGTCTCAAGGAGCGCCTGCCAGCATTCAAGGGCACCAGCAACTACCAGCTGGCCCAGAAATACCGGCTGCCAGCGGTGGGCACCCAGGCCCACGAATGGTTCCAGGCCCACCAGCAGCTCGGCTTCCCGCTGGAGCACAGCCAGCGTGCAGCCCTCACCAGCTGGCTGGATGAATTCACCAACCACCTCGGCATCGCCCTGACCGACTGCATCACCATGGATGCCTTCCTGCGCGACTTCGACTTCGAGCTGGCCAGCCGCTATCAGGGGCTGCGCCACGACTCCGGCGATCCCGTGGTGTGGGGCGAGAAGGCCATCAGCCACTACCAGCGGCTCGGCATCGACCCAAGAGACAAGACGCTGGTGTTCTCCGACGGGCTCAATCTCGACAAGGCGGTGCAGCTGCTGCGCCACTTCCGGGGCCGCATCAACACCAGCTTCGGCATCGGCACCCAGCTCACCTGCGATCTGCCCGGCGTCAGCCCCATGAACATCGTCTTCAAGCTGATGGAGTGCAACGGCGGCCCGGTCGCCAAGATCTCAGACAGCCCGGGCAAGACCCTGTGCCGGGATGCGGACTTCATCCGCAACCTCAAGCAGGCGTTCCACGTCGGGGTGTAACGCGCCTTTTTGAGGGGCCCATCTTGCGCAGAGCACGACAGGCCCCCTACCATGACCCTCCTGCCAGGTCCGACTCGTGTCGGGCCTTTCTCTTGCCCGAACGACAGACCACAAGGAACTGCCCATGACTTCGAAATGGATATTTGCCCTCACCACCCTGCTGGCCAGCCTGGGCGCCACCGCCGCCGAGCCATTGCGAGTCTCCGCCATTCCGGACGAAGCCCCCACCGAGCTGCAGCGCAAGTTTGCCCCGCTGGGTGACTACCTGGCCAAGCAGACCGGCCGCGAGGTGGTGTTCGTGCCGGTCAACGACTATGCCGCCGTGGTGGAGGCGCTGGCCGCCGGCAAGCTAGACATGGCCTGGCTCGGGGGCTTCACCTATGTGCAGGCCCATCGCCGTGCCGACAAGGTGGTGCCGCTGGTGCAGCGCCAGGAGGACGCCCAGTTCACCTCCAAGTTCATCGCCAACGCCGACAGCGGCATCAAGACCCTGGCCGACACCAAGGGCAAGGACTTCGCCTTCGGTTCCCCCTCCTCCACCTCGGGCCACCTGATGCCGCGCCACTTCCTGGCCGAGCAGGGCATCAATCCGGAGCGTGACTTCGCCCATGTCGCCTTCTCCGGCGCCCACGACGCCACCGTCGCCTGGGTCGCCTCCGGCAAGGTGCCGGCCGGTACGCTCAACGCCTCGGTATGGGACAAGCTGGTGGAAGAGGGCAAGGTCGATACCGCCAAGGTCAAGGTGATCTGGACCACGCCGACCTACTTTGACTACAACTGGACTGTGCGCGGCGACCTGGATCCGGCGCTGCAGGAGAAGATCAAGCAGGCCTTCCTCAGCCTGGATCCTGCCGTCCCGGCCCAGGCCGAGATCCTCAAGCTGCAGCGGGCCAGCCGTTTCATCGAAACCAGGCCCGAGAACTACCAGGGCATCGAAGCGGCCGCGACCCAGGCCGGTCTGCTGAAGTGATCGCCGTTGCGCTGGAGGGGTCAGGGCTGCGGCTCGGCGAGAGTCGCATCCTGCATCCGCTTCGCCTGCAGATCGAGGCGGGGGAGTGTGTCGCCATCATAGGACCGAGCGGCGCGGGCAAGACCAGCCTGCTGCGGCTGATCGGCACCGAGCTGCGTGGCGAGGGTAGGCTTGCCCTCTGGGGCCAGGATCCCTGGGCGCTCTCCAGCCACGCCCGCCAGCGGCTGCGCAGCCGGATCGGCATGGTCTGGCAACAGCCTCCGCTGCCCGCCTCCCAGCCGGTGGTGACTGCCGTGCTGGCCGGCAGACTCGGCCAGTGGTCCCTCGCTCGCGCCCTGCTCTCGCTGCTGCGCCCCTGCGATCCGCAAGGTGCACGGGCCGAACTGGCCCGTCTCGGCCTCGCCGACAAGTGGCAGCAGCGCTGCGGCGAACTCTCCGGCGGCCAGTTGCAGCGGGTCGGCATCGCCCGGGTGCTCTATCAGCAGCCGGACCTGATGCTGGCCGATGAACCCGTTTCCGCCCTCGATCCCGTGCTCGCCCAAAGCAGCCTGGATGCCCTGCTGGCGCAAGCCCGCACTCGCGGCAGCACCCTGATCGCCAGCCTGCACGCGGTCGACCTGGCCCTCGAGCGCTTCCCCCGCATCATAGGCCTGCGCGAGGGGCGGGTGCAGTTCGACAGCCCCGCCACCGCCGTCACCCCGGCCATGCTGGCCGCCCTCTATGCCGGCGAGCAAGAGGCACTGCCGTGCAGCGGCTGATGCGCCGCTGGCGCCATCCCCTGCCCTGGCTGCTGGCCCTGGTCGGCTTCAGCCTGTGGCAGCAGGCCGACGGCTGGCTCGGCCTGCTCGATGGCCAGAGCTGGCGGCTGATGGGCAATTTTCTCGCCACCAGCTGGCCACCCCGCCTTGATCAGAGCTTTCTCGCCCTGACCCTGACCGCCACCCTGGAGAGTCTGGCCGTGGCGACCCTGGGGCTGGCCGGCGCCCTGCTGCTCGGCATTCCGTTCGCCCTGCTCGGCTCCCGCGCCCTGTCGCTGGCCGAGCTGGGCCCCATCCCCAGCCCGCTGCGCGGCGCCTTGCGCGCCTTCAGCCGGTTCATCGCCATCCTGCTGCGCAGCCTGCCCGAGCTCATCTGGGCGCTGCTGTTCGTGCGCCTCTCCGGGCTCGGGCCGCTCGCCGCCATCCTGGCCATCGCCGTCAGCTACGGCGGCATGCTGGCCAAGGTCTACAACGAGATCATGGAGAGCGGCGCCCTGCAACCGGCCCGCGCCCTGCTGCTCGGTGGCAGCGGCCGCCTGCAGGCGCTCTGGTACGGCGTGCTGCCTGCGGTGCGTCAGGAGCTGCTCTCCTACACCGTCTATCGCTGGGAGTGTGCCCTGCGCGCCTCCGTCATCATGGGCTTCGTCGGCGCCGGCGGGCTCGGCCAGCAGCTCGAACTCTCGTTGCGCATGTTTTCCGGCGGCGAGGTGGTGACCCTGCTGCTGGCCTTCATCCTGCTGGTCACGCTGGCGGATGGCCTCAGTGCCTGGCTGCGCCACAGCCGCGCTCCCGGCCTGCAACTGCTGATCTGCCTGGGGCTGGCTGGTACCCTGGCGTTCCATCAGCTCGACTGGCGCATGTTGAGCTTCTCCTTTGGCGGACTGGGGCAGTTTGTCGGCGAGTTTCTGCAACCGGACTGGTCGGGGCCTTTTCTGCGAACAGTCGGCCTTGGCCTGCTCGATACGGTGCAGATGGCGCTGCTGAGCACCCTGTTGAGCGCCCTGCTGGCACTGCCGCTGGCCTGCCTCGCCCGCCACTGCTGGCCGCTGCGGTTGCTGTTCAACCTGCTGCGCTCCGTGCCCGAGCTCATCTTCGCCAGCCTGCTGGTGATCGCGGTCGGGCTGGGGCCGGTGGCGGGCATACTGGCGCTCACCCTGCACACCACTGGGGTGCTGGCCCGGCTGTTCGTGGAGACGCTGGAGAACGCGGATCAGACCCCCCGCCTCGCCCTGCAATTGAGCGGTGCCGGCCCCACGGCCAGCTTCTGGTACGGTCTGTTCCCGCTGGTGTCACGGCAGTGGCTGGCTTACAGCCTCTATCGCGGCGAGATGAACCTGCGCGCCGCCACCATCCTCGGGGTGGTGGGCGCAGGCGGACTGGGACAGCAGCTCTATATATCCCTGAGTCTGTTCCGTTACGATCAGGCGGCCACCCTGATCCTGGCCATCTTGCTGCTGGTCTGGCTGGCGGAAGCCATCAGCCGCCGCACCCGGTTGCCGCGCCCCGCGCCTTCCCAGCGAGACTGCCAGATCTGAATCAGGTTTGATCCGACTCCGTCCGCCCTGCCCGACGAGGCGGCCGGTTCTGGCGGCCACAAAAACAAAAAGCCCGCCGGTTCGCATCGGCGGGCTTTCTTCATGCGGTCAGGCAACAATCAATCTTTCTTGGCCAGCAGGAATTTCACCAGCTGGTTGAACTGCTCCTGGGAAGTGATGGATTCAATCTTCACCATGTACTTGCCATTGACCAGGAAAGCCGGCACACCACGCACGTTGTAGCTCTCGGTGTTGCGGTCGAACTGGGAGACCATGCCGGAGACGGCGAAGCTGTCGACGGCACCGTCAAACTCCTCGGCCGGCACGCCGTTGTCCACGAAGATCTGCTTCACGTCGGCACGGCTTTGCGGCACCTGACGCTGGGTGTGGATCTTGTCGAAGATGACCGGGGTCAGCTTGCCTTCCACATTCAGCAGATTGGCAACCGCATAGGCACGCTGCATCTCGGGGCCCATCTCGCGACCCAGGAAAGCCACCGGGTTCTTCTTCATCGCCACGCCTTCCGGCAGGCTCTTCTTAAGCTCCTCGGCAATCGGCTCGAACTTGGCGCAGTGCGGGCAGAAGTAGGAGAAGAACTCCAGTACTTCAGGTTGGGCGCTACCGGTCTGGGTGACCACGTCATAGTTGACGCCTTCCTTGAATTCCGGGGCGGCGTGAACCATGGGGATCATCAGCATGGCAGCGAGGAAAAATAGTACTTTTTTCATGACGTTTCCTGTTAAGGGATCACTGTGAGGCACGCCCGGCGAACCGAAGCAGTCCAAGCCTATTGCGTCCCCCTCCTGCCGTCAATGGCAAAGGCGGATGGGCGAGCCCCTCGTCGTGACATCCCGGGTTCGGTTGCCGGGGCTTGCCCGGCTCACCCGCTCGGCATCAGCGGCAATGCCTGGCGCGCGGCCCGCCGGTCACACTCTGGGCATCGCGAACCGGCTATCTGCTCACCAGTTCGGCATCAGCGTCAGGGGCGGGGCCTTGAGCGCCGCCAGCTGGTCGTGCAGGGTCGCGATCTGCTGGCGCCAGTAGTGATCCGTATTGAACCAGGGGAAGTGACGGGGGAAGGCGGGGTCTTCCCAGCGCCTTGCCAGCCAGGCCATGTAGTGGACGATGCGCATGGCTCGCAGCGGCTCTATCAGCGCCAGCTCCCGAGGGTCGAACTCCATGAACTCTTCGTAGCCCGCCAGCAGGGTGTCGAGCTGGATCTGCTGCTCGTGGCGCTCACCGCTCAGCATCATCCAGAGATCCTGAATGGCGGGGCCGGTGCGGCAGTCGTCGAGATCGACGAACAAAGGGCCGTCACGCCACAGGATGTTGCCCGGGTGACAGTCGCCATGCAGGGAGATGCGGGCCACATCCAGGGTCATGGCGTCGCTCACGTGCCGGATCAGCTCGTCGAGCACCCCGAAGAAGGACTTGGCCAGGCCGCTCGGCACCCATTCACCGGCCGCCAGCAGCTGACGCGGCTCGTGCAGCATGCTCTCCACATCCAGCTGGATGCGATGGTGGAAGGAGTGACTGGCCCCGACCCGGTGAATGCGACCAAGATAGCGTCCCACCCACTCCAGCTGATCCAGGTTGTCCACCTCGAACTGACGGCCACCGACGCTCTGCCAGATGGCGAAGGGGTAGCCCTGATGCTCCAGCAGGGTCTCG
The DNA here is from genome assembly GCF_000819985.1 of Aeromonas media. Lineage (GTDB taxonomy): Bacteria > Pseudomonadota > Gammaproteobacteria > Enterobacterales > Aeromonadaceae > Aeromonas > Aeromonas media. The sequence continues at coordinate 18,783 of NZ_CDBZ01000157.1, forward strand.
CCAGCAAACGCGATGGGGGCGGCCACCGGGATCTCCGTCTCATTGAGACGGGCGGCAAACTCATGCTCCTCGAGGATCTGGGCCCGGCTCCAGCGACCGGGACGATAGAACTTCACCACGTAGCGGCGACGACCCTCATCCTGAAACTGGTAGACCCGGTTTTCATAGCTGTTGAGCTCGATGAGGCCGGAGTCGATGCGCAGGCCGCTGAGATCGATCGCATCCATGATGAGGTCGGGATTGAGGTCGGAATAGTTGAAACGCATGTCATCCACCATGAGAAAGGGGCGCTGTTGCGCCCCATTCTATCCGATCCTGCCCGGGATGGACGACCCGCCCTCCCGTAAACCCTCACAACCTGCTGATATATTTGCTGGGTTGTTTCAGTGCAGGTTGCCCTGGTGGTCACAACCGGCTGATAAATTTGCTCGGCTGACGCAGGATCCCCTTGCTGTCGTCCGGCGCGGCCCCTTCCCGCTTGAGCACGAACTGGACATCCAGGGTCGGCCGCTTCAGGTTGAAGGGATCCACCGCCAGGCTCACCGGCAGGGTGAAAATTTCCCCTGGTTTGAGAGTCACTTCCCGCGGACCGAACCACTGGTGTTCCGGCAACCCCTCCACATCCAGCTGATAGGTCTGGGACTGCAGGGTCTTGTTGAGGATCTTGAGGGTATAGGTGTTCTCGATGAGCCCCTCGCTGTTCTCCCGGAACAGCTGGTTGCGATCCCGCAGGATATCGAGCCCCATGGGCATGATCGACATGGCGTTGTAGACGAAGACTACCAGCATGATGACCATCACCAGGCCATAGCCGAGCAGCTTGGGCCTGGCCACATGGGTCTGGTTGTGGGCCAGCTTGTGCTCAGTGGTGTAGCTGATCAGCCCCTTCGGATAGCCCATCCGATCCATGGTCTGGTCGCAGGCATCGACGCAGGCGCCGCAGTTGATGCACTCGTACTGCAGGCCATCGCGGATGTCGATGCCGGTCGGGCAGACCTGCACGCAGAGGTCGCAGTCGATGCAGTCCCCCAGCCCCAGCGCCTTGGGATCGGCCTTGCGGCCACGGGCACCACGGGTCTCGCCGCGCTTGGTGTCGTAGCCGACGATGTAGGTGTCCTTGTCGAACATGGCGGACTGGAAGCGGGCATAGGGGCACATGTGGATGCACATGATGGCCCGCATCCAGCCGGCGTTGCCGTAGGTACAGGCAGCGAAGAAGATCACCCAGAAGATGACCCAGCCGCTCGCCTGCAGGGTGAAGAAGTCAGGCACCAGTTGGAACACGTCCTGGAAGTAGGCGACGAAGGTGAGGCCGGTGCCCAGCGACAGCAGGATCCAGGCCAGGTGCTTGGCGCCCTTGCGGGCCAGCTTCTCGCCACTCCAGGGGGCGGCATCCAGCTTGCGGCGCTTGTTGGCGGCGCCTTCCAGCTTCTCCTCGAACCAGATGAACATGAAGGTCCATACCGTCTGTGGGCAGAGATAGCCACACCAGACCCGGCCGAGGAAGGTGGTGACGAAGAAGAGGGCGAAGGCGGCGATCATGAAGACCCAGGCCAGCAGGGTCAGGTCCTGCGGCCAGATGGTGGCACCGAAGATGTGGAACTGCTGATGCTCCAGATCGAACAGAACCGCCTGGCGGCCGTCGTAGCGCAGCAGGGGCAAAGTGACGAAGAGGGCGACGAAGAACCAGCCCATGGCCTTGCGCACCCGCTGCCAGTAGCCGGTCTGGGACCTGACGTAGATGCGGTTGCCGGGATTGAACCTGTCATCGCCCGCCTTGAACGCGTGGGGATTGAAGGTCCCGGTGACGTTCTTGTCGGTCACATCCTTGATATCGATCTTGTCCTGGTCGGCCATTGCAACACATCGCTCCACTCATATTGTTATGAAGCCGATTATATCTTAAACAGCCTGCTAATTGTGTGGGTTAAATGTATCTATAGTTCGAGTGCCGTCGCAATTTCAGGCAACAAAAAAGGCCCATAGCCAGTTGACTATGCGCCTTTCTAGAGATTCCCTTGAAACCTTCCTCTTCCAGCAACCCGGCGGTCGGGTTACTTGATGCCGCGGGCCTTGAGCAGGGCTTCCTTGAAGTCAGGAACATGGTCCTTGGCCAGGCCCGGGATCATCGCCTGCTTGTCGGATTCGCGCATCTTGAGGTGGTAGATCAGCATGTCGTCGGTCAGCTCGGACAGGGCGCCCTCATAGCCCGCCTCCGCCGCCAGTTTGGCGATGAATTGCACCAGACTGAGATCCTGCTCCTTGATCCAGGCGGGCTGCAGCAGCTCCAGCAGCTCTTCGATACGATGACATTGCATAGACGACCTCTTTAAATCTGTCATGTGAAACTCAGGCAACCTTACCCATCAAGGCTACTTCGATACGATCCCGGCCATTATGCTTGGCCTGATAGAGGGCCGCATCCGCTTTTTGGATAAGCTCGGCGATGGAGTGGTGCTGATCCGGCACCAGGGTCGCCACCCCGAAGCTGCAACTGACCCGCCCGGATACCCGGGACTTGTGGTGGGGAATACCCAGGGTGCGCAGGGCCGTGCGCACCTGTTCGGCGATCTGCATGGCCCCCTGCAAGGTGGTGCAGGGCAGCAACAGGGCGAACTCCTCCCCGCCGTAGCGGGCGGCCAGATCGTCCTCCCGCCGCAGCACCTCGGCCAACAGGCTCGCCACCTGCTGCAGGCACTGGTCCCCCAGTTGATGGCCATAGTGATCGTTGAACTGTTTGAAGTAGTCCACATCCACCAGCACCAGGGAGAGGGGTGCCCTGGCTCGATGGCAGCGGCGCCAGGCACGCGCCAGGGTGTCGTCGAGGTGAGCCCGGTTTGCGATGCCAGTCAGACCGTCCAGGCGGGAGGTGAGCTTGAGATGCTCGGAGACCACCTTGAGCTCCGCCACCAGCTCGGCATTGGAAAAACTGTGATAGAGGGAAGCCACCTGATCCCGTCGCAACCGGCGCAGCAGGGTCGGCAGGAACACGAACAGGTAACCCGCCAGCATGCAGGAGACGATCCGCTCCTGCTCGTTGCCGCCGCCGAGTTCGAACAACATGGCAAAGCCGAGGGGCAGCACAGCCCCGTAGAGGGTGCGGCGACTGCCGAACAGCATGATGGCGCTGCCGGTGAGGATCAGGCTGGTGAGCATCATCATGGCGGCGCGGTAGGTGTCGGGCAGCCTGTCCATGTAGAGCAGCACGCCGAGCGCCCAGATGATGGAGGTGATGGTCACCCCGATAAACAGCTCTCGTTCCAGCACTGGCAGCGGGAGCTCCGCCAGCCGGGGCTGACGCCAGCGAAGGTGCCATCCGCGCCCCAGTAACAGCAGAAAGACCAAGCCCAGCCAGCCGAGCGCTTCCCCGGCGGGCAGGTAGTCGTGGAACAGCAGGCTCCAGCTGATCGCCAGCAGCGCCAGACAAGGCAGACTGAAGGAGGCATGGGTATAGAGCTGGGCCATGATGGCACGCCGTACCTGGTGTTTCACACTCTGGGTCAACTGGGTACTCCCTGTACAAGAGCCGCACAGTTTAACACTCCCTTTTCCTGCTCAACAATCAATCGCCCGCTATTAAGCAGCCACTCAGCCCTTCTCGAGCTCGTCGAGAATGGGGCATTGCGGATTCGCGTCCCCATGGCAGCACCCCACCACCTCCTCCAGGGAGCTGAGCATGGCCTGCAGACCGGCAATGCGGGCCCGCAGGTCGACGATCTTCTCCTGGGCCAGCTTCTTCACCTGGGCGCTGGTCCTGTGCTCATCCCGATAGAGCGCCAGCAGCTCCTGACACTCCTCCAGGTTGAAGCCGGTCTCCCGCGCCCGCTTGACGAAGCGCAGCTCCCGCAGGGCGCCGTCTGTGTAGCTGCGATAGCCGTTGTCGCTACGCACCGGGGCTGAGATGAGACCGATGCTTTCGTAGTAGCGGATGGTCTTGGCGGACAACCCAGTGGCCTTGGCAACTTTGCTGATGTTCATGGATGACTCCTCTTCGATTCAGATTGGCGCTGGCTGCCCGCCCTGGGCTGCCAGCGTTTCAGTAACAGGGAATTGCTCAATACCGTGATGCTGCTCAGGGCCATGGCCGCCCCCGCCAGCTCGGGGCTGAGATAGCCCAGCGCAGCCAGCGGAATGCCGATGATGTTGAACACGAAGGCCCAGAACAGGTTCTGTTGTATGGTGCGCCAGGTCGCCGCCGAGATGTCGATGGCATCAGCCACCAGCCGCGGGTCAGATCGCATGAGCGTGATGGAGGCGGTCTCCATGGCCACGTCCGAACCTGAACCCATGGCGATGCCCACGTCTGCCGCCGCCAGCGCCGGGGCGTCGTTCACACCGTCTCCCACCATGGCCACCAGCCCGCTGGTTTGCGCCCGCAGCGCCTCCACTTTTTCCACCTTGCCGGCGGGCAACACGGAGTCAAAGGCACCATCCAGCCCCAGTTTGGCGGCGATATGGGCCACAGGTGCCGGGGCGTCGCCGCTCACCAGCCAGCTGGCGATGCCGCGCTGGCGCAGGGTCGCGATGGCCTCAGGGCTCTCGGGTCTCAGGGAATCGGCCAGGGCGGCTATGCCGACCGCCACGCCGTCGATGGCAACCCAGACCCGGGTCGCGCCGTCGGCGGGCGCTTCATCCTGTTGTGGCGGCTCGATGCCGAGCTGAGCCAGCAGGGCGGGATTGCCGATGGCCACCAAGTGGCCAGCCACCTTGCCGAGGATACCCGCACCGACCCGCACCTCCACGGCCTCGGGCTGGGGCAGCGCAACCTCTTTGCCGACCGCTTCGCGCATCGCCAGCGCCAGAGGATGCTCGCTCGCCTGCTGCAGGGCGGCGGCGAGGCGCAGTTGTTCATCGGTGCCGCTCCAGCCGGCCAGCACGGGCTTGCCCTGGGTGAGCGTGCCTGTCTTGTCAAAAATCAGCGCCTTGATGGCGTGGGCCTTCTGCAGGGTATCCACGTCCTTGATCAGGATGCCGTGGCGGGCCGCCACCCCGGTGCCGGTGACGATGGCGGCCGGGGTCGCCAGCCCCAGGGCGCAGGGACAGGCGATCACCAGCACGGCGACGGCGGCCAGCAGCGCCTGACCGAAGTCGTTGCTGTAGGCATACCAGGCCAGCAGGGTGAACAGGGCGATGGCCATGACCACGGGCACGAAGATGGCAGAGACCCTGTCCACCAACTGTTGCAGCGGCGCCTTGCCCATCTGGGCACGCTCCACCAAGGCGATGATCTTGCTGAGGCTGGAGTCCTCCCCCACGGTGGTGGCCTCGATCTCGAGCACACCGGAGCGGTTGATGGCACCACCCAGCACGGCATCCCCCAGCGCACGCGGCACCGGCAGGCTCTCACCGGTGAGAATGGATTCATCAAGCTCGCACTCACCGCTCAGGATCTTGCCATCCACCGGCACCCGCTCCCCCACCAGTACCCGCAGCCTGTCGCCACGCAGCACCTCGTCGATGGCAACGCTCTGCCAGGCCTCGCCGCGCCAGACGGTGGCGGTGTCCGGCCGCAGCGCCATCAGTTCGCGAATGGCGGACTGAGTGCTGCGCCGGGCGCGGGCCTCCAGCAGTTTCCCCAACGAAATGAGCGTGATAATGATGGCGCTCGCCTCGAAATAGAGCTTGCCGCTGGCGGCCATCCCCAGGTTAAGCAGCAGATAGAGGCTGTAGAAGTAGGCGGCGCTGGTGCCGGTCGCCACCAGCACATCCATGTTGGCGGCGCGGTTCTTGAGGGCAAGCCAGGCCCCGCGATAGAAGCGGGCACCGATCCAGAACTGCACCGGGGTGGCGAGCACCAGCTCCAGCCAGGCGGGCAGATGCCAGGGCAGCAGGCCGGCCATGGCGACCATGCCCACCAGCAGCGGCAGGGTCAGCAGGGCCGAGATGACGACCTGATTCAGCGCATGACGGGCGGCGGCAGCTTCCTGTTCCTCACGCGCCTGCAACTGTTGGCGGCGAGCACTGGCAGAGCCCTGCGCCAGCTGGGCACCGAAGCCAAGCGCAGCTATATGCTCACGCAACGAGGCCGGGGTCTGCATCCCCGGCACCAGCTCGATACGGGCCTGCTCGAGGGAAAAATTCACCTCGGCCGAGAGCACGCCGGGCAGCGCAGTCAGCATCTTGTTGAGACGCGCCGAACAACCCGCGCAGGTCATGCCGCTGATCTGGAAGGAGATCGTCTCATGGCCGTAGCCATAGCCCTGCCCCGTGATGCTGTCGAGGACCTCGGGCAGACGAGCCGGGTCACCGAGTTCGATGGCCGCCTGCTCCAACGCGAAGTTGACGGTAGCCGTCACCCCGTCGAGCTGGTTGAGGGCGGTGCTGATGCGGCTGGCGCAGTTGGCGCAGCTCATGCCGCTGAGTGGCAATTGCAGATGGATGGGATCTTGAGTCTGGGTAGTCATGTTGTTCCTCCTCGGAACTCATCGGCCAAACTGGCTGCCGATGACTAAACCCTAACCTTTACTGTAAGGGTAAGCTCAAGCCACCACACTCACTTTTTCAAAAAAAATGGCGCCACCCCGAGCCAGGGGCGGCGCCATGATGGGAGGCACGAGGTGGTCAGATGCCGTACTGGGTGCGATAGGCCTTCATTGCCGCCAGTTGCTCGGCCAACGCGGGCTGCTCTGCCTGCTTCTCTTCCAGATAGGCGATGAGGTCGCTCATCTGGATGATGGCGATGATGTGGGCACCGTAGTCACGCTCCACTTCCTGGATGGCGGAGAGCTCGCCCTTGCCCTTCTCCTGACGGTCCAGGGCGATCAACACCCCGGCCAGGGAGGCGCCGTTGGCCTGGATCAGATCCATGGATTCGCGGATGGCGGTCCCGGCGGTGATGACGTCGTCCACCAGCATGATGCGTCCCTTGAGCGGGCTGCCCACCAGATTGCCGCCTTCGCCGTGATCCTTGGCCTCCTTGCGGTTGAAGCACCAGGGCACGTCCACGTCGTGCTGCTCCACCAGTTGCACCGCGGTGGCAGAGGCGATGGGGATCCCCTTGTAGGCCGGGCCAAACAGCACGTCGAATTCGATGCCGGCATCCATCAGGGCGGCGGCATAGAAGCGGCCGAGGCGGGCCAGATCGCGACCGCTGTTGAACAGGCCGGCGTTGAAGAAGTAGGGGCTCTTGCGGCCGGATTTCAGGGTGAACTCACCGAATTTGAGAACCTGTTTCTCCAGGGCGAACTCGATAAATTGACGCTGGTAGGCTTTCATTCTGGCTCCTTGCTTGGCTTGTCGTTGACTGGTGTGGGGGTATAAAAAAACGCGGTCAATGCCGCGTTTTTAAAATCAGATAATCAGGAGAGCGCCTGCTTCTGCAGCGCGATGATGTCGTCGATGCCGCCCTTGGCGAGCGCCAGCATCGCCAGCAGCTCCTCGTGGGTGAAGGGCTCGGCCTCGGCGGTGCCCTGCACCTCTATGATGCGACCGTCTTCGGTCATCACCACGTTCATGTCGGTCTCGGCGGCGGAATCTTCCACATACTCCAGATCGCAGATGGCTTCGCCCTGATACATGCCGACGGAGACGGCCGCGATCATCTGCTTGAGCGGGCTCTGTTTGAGCATGCCCTTCTCGACCATCCAGTTCAGCGCATCCACCAGGGCCACACAGGCTCCCGTGATCGCGGCGGTGCGGGTGCCGCCGTCGGCCTGCAGCACGTCACAGTCCACCGTGATGGAGTGCTCGCCGAGGGCGGTCAGATCCACGGCGGCGCGCAGGGAGCGGGCGATCAGCCGGGAGATCTCCAGGGTACGGCCGCTCTGCTTGCCGGCGGCCGCCTCGCGGTTCATGCGCGAATGGGTGGAGCGCGGCAGCATGCCGTACTCGGCGGTGACCCAGCCCTGGCCCTTGCCTTTCAGGAAGCGCGGCACGCTGGTGTCGACGCTGGCGGTGCACAGCACGCGGGTGTGGCCGAACTCCACCAGCACAGATCCTTCCGCATGCTTGGTGAAGTTGCGGGTGATGGTAACCGGGCGCACTTGCGCGGCACTGCGATCGCTGGGACGGGACATGGGACTGACCTCTGGGCTGGCTGAATTGGCGCAGGAGTATAAGCCATCGTGACTCAAATATCAGCCGCTAAAACCACGGCATCGGCTGACGGGGCAAGCCTGGCTGAGTATACTGGCCGCACACTTCATCAAGCCCGGAACAATCAATGATTCACAGCATGACCGCCTACGCCCGCAAGGAATTCAAGGGCGACTGGGGCACAGCCGTTTGGGAAATTCGTTCGGTCAACCAGCGCTATCTGGAAACCTACATCCGCCTGCCGGAGCAGCTGCGCAGCCTGGAGCCGGTCCTGCGTGAGCGTTTCCGTGCCAAGCTGCAGCGCGGCAAGGTGGAGTGCAACCTGAGGTTCGAGGCAGCGCAAGCCGCCGCCAGCCAGCTCCATATCAATGAAGAGCTGGCCAAACTCATCATCGACAGCGCCAACTGGGTAATGAAAGAAGCGGGCCAGGGCCAGCTCAACCCGGTGGACGTGCTGCGCTGGCCGGGGGTCATGGCCGCCGCCGAGCAGGACATGGACGCGGTCGCCACCGAACTGCTCGGCGGTTTCGATCTGACCATGGAAGATTTCCTCGCCTCCCGCGCCAGCGAAGGGGCCAACCTCAAGGCACTGATCGAGCAGCGTCTGGATGGCATCCAGGTGGAAGTGAAGAAGGTGCGGGTGCACCTGCCGCAAATCATCGAATGGCAGCGCCAGAAGCTCACCGACCGCCTGGCCGAGGCCAAGGTGGAGCTGGATCCGGCCCGCATCGAGCAGGAAATCGTGCTGCTGGCCCAGAAGATCGACGTGGCCGAAGAGCTGGATCGCCTGGAGATGCACATCAGTGAAACCATCAAGATCATGAAGAAGGGAGGGGCCTGCGGTCGTCGTCTCGACTTCATGATGCAGGAGTTCAACCGCGAGTCGAACACGCTGGGTTCAAAGTCGATTAACGCCGAAGTGACCCAGTCCGCAGTCGAACTGAAGGTCCTCATCGAGCAGATGCGCGAGCAAATTCAAAACATCGAGTGATCCCCGTCTCCGATGCACCAGCCCTCGCAATGCGGGGGCTTTTTTATGTCATATCCCCAGGACGCTCAACGGTATGTCCTCGTCGCTCAATCCCCCGCAACCTGAGCCACCACCACTCTGTCGTCGAAGTCATGGATGCCCATGACCTGATGGAGGCGCGACCATGGGACGGTTCCCTGCCATAAAAACGGGCCTGCAAGTGCAGGCCCGTTTTTATGGCTGATAACCACCCGTTCTTGCCGGGGTGCAGCTTTTTATTCGTTGGACGATTTGAATTTGCGACTGCGCAGCAGCAGTGGGAGCTGGTAGAGCACCAGTGCCCCCAGCACCAGGCCGGCGCCGGCCAGCTTGGCGGGGCCCAGCGGCTCGCCATAGAAGAAGGTGCTCAGGATCAGGGTCCAGACAGGTTCCAGCAGCATCAGCAGGGCCGCATGGGCCGTGGTCATCCGGCTCAGGGCGTGGGTGAGCAACCAGTAACGCAAGGTGGTGGCGATCAGGACGCTGGCGGCAAACCAGCCCCAGATACCAGTGCCGATGCTGGCGGGCCACTGCTCGGTCAGCAGGGAGAGCAGGGTGCCGAGCAG
>NZ_CDBZ01000158.1:0-313 GCF_000819985.1 Aeromonas media
ACTGATCTTACGTACAGTTATCGAGGTGCGAGATCATGGCCAAAAGCAAAATCCAATTCCAGAAAGGCTACAGCCTGTTTGAGTTTCTCAAGGACTATGGCACTGAGGCTCAGTGCGAAAACGCGCTGTTCACTTGGCGTTTTCCTAACGGCTTTGTCTGCCCTGAATGTGCCAACAAGACCTGTTGTCGCCTGAGAAGGCGGCCACGTGTGTGGCAATGCAATCACTGCCGTCACCAGATGTCATTGACTGGAAACACGATTTTCGCAAACACCAAGCTCCCACTGACCAAGTGGTTTCTGGCAATGCACCT
>NZ_CDBZ01000158.1:793-2244 GCF_000819985.1 Aeromonas media
GGTCATGGGTAATCAGGAAACTAAATTTCCCTATAATTATTCACAGTGATGGCATAGCGAGTACCATCAGGCATATGAGTGAGCAGACCTAAGGGCATCTGCGTGTGCGTGGCTTCATGCAGCGCAAGCTGCAAGCTCCCAAAAAGCATTCGAAACGAAAACGAGCTCCCGCCTTGTCTATCTACTGGTTGCTGTAGCGCCACACAGCATCAATAAATCCAGTTTTTCATTAGCTCCGGTCTGAGATTTTCAACCTAGATCTCCATCCTCATTACCAGCTCTGCTGGTCTGCTGCATGTGTTATATTCGGCTCAAACATTGAGCTGAATGATGGGCTGGGTCGGCTCATTATTGAGACCCTAGCACGTTGGATGAGGAAATAATGGAACCATTTTGGATTTGGCAACAAGCCGACTGGCCCCATTTTCGTTGGCAGGATAGCGAGATATTGCCCAGATTACGGCAGGTTCAACGCAGGCAGGGAATTCTAATCGGTAGTCATTTCAGATTGGGGAACTCCGACCAAGCGTTAGATACGTTACTGGCTAACATCATCTCCTCATCCGCTATCGAAGGCGAACGTCTCAATGCCCAATCCGTGCGATCTTCCCTGGCTAGGCGGTTAGGGAGCTCACAAACTCAGTCCTATCCAGTATCAGAGCGCTCAGAGGGGCTCGCGGCAATGATGCTGGATGCCATCGACAACCATGAACAACCACTGACAATTGAACGACTTTACCAATGGCATCGTTGGCTGTTCCCCGCCAACGAATGGTCGGTGCAGCGACTGAACGTAGGGCAGTTGCGAGGAGATGAGCCGATGCTGGTTGTCTCTGGGCGTGTTGATCGCCCTACCGTGCATTTTGAGGCTCCACCCAGAGCAGCTCTGGACGATCAACTGGCCGCGTTTATCTTCTGGTTTAACCAGACTCGGCATGATCCAACGATAGATCCCCTTCTTCGTGCGGCGATCTGTCATTTCTGGTTCGTGACCCTGCATCCCGTTGATGATGGCAATGGGCGGCTCACGCGGGCATTGACCGATCTCGCGCTGTCACAGGCTGACAGCCAGGGCATCCGTTTGTATGCCATGTCAGTCGCTATTCTAGAATGGCGGGCTGACTACTATCGGGCACTGGAGTCAACACAGAAGGGCACGCTGGATATCACATCCTGGCTTTGTTGGTTCCTCGACACACTGGATTACGCCATAGAGCTGGCATTACAGGTTATTGCTCGTTCTCTTGCCAAGGCTCATTTTTGGTTGCGGCACTGTCATGACAGTCTGAGTCCAGAGCAAACCAAAGTGCTGAATCGTTTACTGGATGGCGGCGAACAGGGTTTTGAAAATGGCATCAGTGCCAGTCAATATCAAAAAGTCGCCGGAGTCAGCAAGGCGACTGCCACACGCCATCTGGCTGAACTGGTGGAGCAGGGTGAGAGCGTGAACA
>NZ_CDBZ01000159.1:0-547 GCF_000819985.1 Aeromonas media
GGCGGTTCGGGGGGGGCGGTTTGGGCAGTTCCCGTTGTTTCTCTTGCAGGGTCTCCTGGGGCTTGAGGCGAATGAAGTCGGTCATGGTGACGTCTTCTCTCTCCGTCAGCTCCCGGTGATCCGGCGTGATGAGCTTGTTCATTCCCAGAAACAGGAAGAACACCACCACACAGGAGACCGCTATCGCTATCAGGTATCTCATGGTGCTCGCTCCGGCATCAGCTGCTCTTGCTCGCCGCGATGGAGATGTTCTGGACACCGGCCATGCGGATCTGATCCATGACCTGGACCACCAGACCGGAACGGGACTCGGTGTCGGCCTGGATCACCACGGCGCTCTCCGGATTCTCCGCTCGCAGCCGCTCGATGTTGGCACGCACGGCGCCCACTTCGACGACCCGTTTGTCGACCCAGACCTGGCCGTTTTCGCGGACCGCGACCATGATGTTCCCCTTCTTCACCGTCTCGGCCGTGCTGGCGCTCGGGCGGTTGATCTCCACACCGGACTCCTTGACGAACGAGGTGGTGACGATGAAGAAGATCAGCA